>NZ_CP023540.1:2263015-2586303 GCF_003692615.1 Chryseobacterium sp. 6424 | reverse complement strand
AACCGTCAACACACGCGCGAAGAATATTTAGAGCTCATCCGAAAAGCCAAAGCCATCGTTCCGGATATTGCTTTTTCACAGGATATGATCGTAGGTTTCTGTGGAGAGACGGAGGAGGATCACCAACTCACGCTTTCGCTAATGAAAGAAGTTGAGTATGACTACGGTTATATGTTTGCCTATTCTGAAAGACCTGGCACACCCGCTCATAAAAAAATGGAGGATGATGTACCGGCAGATGTAAAACAGCGCCGCCTTGCTGAAGTGATCGCGCTTCAGGGAGAGCTTTCACGTAAAAGAATGTCGGGTTACGTAGGCAAAATCCATGAAATATTGATAGAAGGCACCTCCAAAAAAGATGAAAACCAATGGAAAGGCCGCAATTCCCAAAATGCTGTTTGTGTTTTCGATAAGAAACCAGGACAAAAGATTGGCGATGTGATCCCCGTTTTCGTGCACGGCAATACCCAGGGCACACTCTTAGGAACCGCTGCCGCGGAAATATCCGTTGCGGTAAACTAATCACCATTAACTGACGTAAAACATGACCGATTTACAATCAATAAAAACGCGCTTTGGCATCATCGGAAATTATCCGGCGCTGAACCGTGCACTTGAAAAGTCTATACAGGTGGCCCCAACCGATATTTCAGTATTGGTGATAGGCGAATCTGGTGTGGGGAAAGAGTTTATACCTAAAATTATCCACAGCGAATCCCGCCGAAAACACCAGCCGTACATCGTTGTGAACTGTGGTGCCATCCCGGAAGGAACTATAGACTCTGAACTTTTCGGACATGAAAAAGGAGCTTTCACCGGTGCCACTTCTACCCGAAAAGGATATTTTGAGGTTGCCGACGGCGGAACAATCTTCCTGGATGAGGTGGGCGAGCTACCGCTTCAGACTCAGGTAAGGTTGCTAAGGGTACTTGAAAGTGGTGAGTTCATGAAAGTAGGTTCTTCCCAAATTCAAAAGACCGACGTCAGAATTGTTGCCGCTACCAACGTAAATATGCTGAGCGCCATTGAGGACGGAAGGTTTCGTGAAGATCTATATTATCGACTGAATACCGTACAAATTGACATGCCGCCGTTGCGTGACAGAAAAGGCGACATCCACCTGTTATTCAGGAAGTTTGCGGTTGATTTCGCAGACAAGTACCGAATGCCGGAGCTTCAGTTGAATGAAGAAGCGGTACATTATCTTGAAAACTATCCGTTCCCGGGAAATGTACGGCAATTGCGAAACCTTGTGGAGCAAATGACGGTGGTGGAACAGATCAGGAACGTCAATGCAGCCAAATTGGCGGAGTACATTCCCATGAATGCCCATCTGCCAGCGGTTGTTCAGCGCAATAATTCGGGCAGTAGCAACAGCGATTTTGGGTCTGAAAGAGAAATTATGTATAAAATCCTCTTCGATATGCGGAATGACTTAAATGATTTAAAATCACTTACTTCCGAGCTCATAAAGAACAGAGGGAACAGCGACTTCAGTCATCATGAGAAAAACCTGATTAACCGCGTATTTACCCCGGAATCACAGGTACAGAATCCCAATTCTTTGCTTTATTTCGAAAACAGCAACAGCCCTAACTATCAGGCTAATAACACCAACAATGACCGGGATGACCGGTATGGTGATGTAGAGGATATTGAAATTGAAGAAACCAAGCAAGACTCTTTATCACTACAAAATAACGAACGCGAACTTATTGTTAAAGCCCTTGAAAAATATAACGGCCGAAGAAATAAGGCCGCAGATGAACTTGGCATTTCGCAAAGAACACTTTATAGAAAAATAAAGCAGTATAATCTGGAAGATTAATATGAAACATCCGTTATCTACCTATAGAAAAAATTTTTGGTGGTTACTGCCCTTACTTTTGGTTGCCGTACAGTCGTGCTATTCATTTACACTGTCTTCGTTAAGTGCCGATACGAAAACCATCTTAATACGTGAATTTCCCAACAACGCAGCGCTGATGAACCCCAATCTTTCTCAGCAGTTTTCTATCGATATCCAAAATCGTTTTCTACAGCGTACTACACTAAAAGGTACTACAACCGATCCGGATGTGCTTATTGAAGGGGAAATTACTGATTATTCAATCACGCCTACTACCATTTCATCAGCTGTAAATGCACCGGGCGGTAATATTCAGGCAGCACAAAACAAGTTAACTATCACAGTTAAAGTACATTACGAAAACAAAATTGAACCTGAAAAAAGCTTTGACCGTACTTATTCCGATGAAGCTGTTTTCAGTAGTAATCTGGACATCAACGCCATCGAAGCTACCCAGGTGAAAGTCGTGAACGAACGCATCATCAATAAAATTTTTAATGACATTGTCGCCAACTGGTAACATGAACGCAAGAATTACACAACTCGTAAAAAACCCAGAATCTTTCATTAAAGAAGATCTTACTTTATTACAGACACTTCTTAAAGAGCATCCATACGTACAAAGTCTGCGGGCATTGCAATTATTTGGAACCCAAAGGTTTAATATAGAAGAATATCAGGAAGTATTATCAAAAACGGCGGCTTACACTACAGATAAAAAGATTTTATATCAGTTCATCAATAAGAGCACAAACTCGGAGCCAAAAGATAGCGTAAGTGCTGAAAATCAATGTATTAAAACTACGGAAAGCATCTATCAGGAAGTTGTAGCGGAGCCAAAGCCAATGGCAGAACCAGTATATGTCAATGGCGAACTTAACCGTATTCTGTTCGAAGGGGAAGAGGATTTTCTTGAAGAAACACATGCTGCACTCGATCTGTCTTCAACTTTTGAAAGTGGGACCCTTGTCGTACAGAAAAGCGAACCTGTTTCAAATGAAAAAACAGATGATGAACCAAAAGATATACAAATAAGCGCTGAGCCAGAAGTAGTTGTTACTGAGGCAACTGAAATTCCATCAGAAAATATTCCGGAAAAGCCTGAAGAACCAGTAATTGAAACCATCACACCCGAAAATACTGCCCAAGTAAGTTTCCACGGCACGTCAGATTTCTTGCCTCAAGTAAAGATGCCAGTGCAAAAATCCATACAAACCGTACAGCCTGCGCCCGTAAAAAGCAATAAACACGAAGAAGAGATGCAGCGCCTGATTGCCGAAGTAGAGGCAAAGATGAAGGCTTCGAAAAAAGCAAAACCCCAAGTGTCTGAGGATAAAACGGCGAACCAAACGGAAACAAATTTTGAGAACGTACAGGAATTCATCATTTCCGAAAGTGCTGAAGAAAAAACGACTCCTGAAACGTCTGATGAACCTGCCACACCTCTTCCAGAAAACCCGCATACATGGAAACCGATGCACGTTGAAACTCATCAGCCAGATGCGCTGATTGGTAAAACGGCTGAGGAAAAAAAACCAGAAGACAAGAACGCTGCGCACCCTACTGAAGTTGAGGAAAAGACAGAAGAGCGGCCCGTATTTAATCTTTCATTCTTTACGCAACAGGTAGCCTCTCTCGAAATTACGCCGGAAGTGGAGCATGCTGAACCGGTAATTACAGTAGATGCCCCAGCGCAAAGCAATATTCCATCTTTCATAAACACATGGCAAAAGTGGCTGAAGATCGAAAAAAATGAGACTGATGAAAAACTGTCAAAAGAAGAAGAAAAGACCAAGATCATCGAGGAGTTTATCGTAAAAGAACCAAAGATTTCAAAACTGAAAGAAGATACGGATTTCGTGGTAAAAGACAGAGGCGACAATATCTCGCACCTGATGACCGAAACGCTTGCCCGGCTGTACACCGAGCAGAAACTGTATTCAAAAGCGATTAATGCCTACCACATCCTTACTGAAAAATACCCGGATAGGAAATCAACCTATGACGAGCATATCCAGATGATTAAAAATCTTCGTCTAAATAAATAAATTAACTAAAAACCGTATGAAAATGGATGCTTCAATCATTATAGGACTAATAATTCTCGGTATTGTTGCCGGTTACCTCAGCGGACTGGTAGGCATTGGCGGTGGCATTGTGATGGTTCCGGTTTTAGTATTACTTTTCGGTTTTACCCAACACAAGGCGCAGGGGACAACGCTTGCTTTACTGCTTTTTCCGGTTGGTATCTTAGGCGTTTTAAATTATCATAAAACCGGTAATGTCGATCTTAAAACCACACTTATACTTTGTGTAGGGTTTGTTCTCGGCAGTTATTTGGGTAGTAAAACTGCCATTAATATTTCCCAGGAAATGTTACGGAAGGTTTTTGCAATATTATTGATAGCGGTAGCGGCCAAAATGTTCTTCCAGAAATAAATTTATTCAATATTTTTACGGTCCACCACTTCTACATCTATCGTTGTAACGGATGTGGAGCGTTTGTGGCCTGAGAGTTTCCGCCAGAGTTTCCGGCCAAAAATAAAGACCAGTATCAACAGTAATGCAGCCACAATAAAAGCAATGACTGGTGCTGCAAGCGCCAGAAAAGACATCAGCCCCGCGCCTGCTGTTTCTGTAGTGGCTACTGCGGAATTGCCTAAGCCCGCCGTAGTCGCCGTAGAAGCCACGCGCGTACCTGCGAATCCGGAACTAATGGCCGCAGCCGTGCCGCCACCGGCAATCAGCGCTAACGCCCATTGCGGAAAAGTGCCCAGATCGGTAAACTGGCTCGCAAACATAACGGACCCCGCAATGGTTGCCAGAGGAACCGAAACCGTATCGAGCAGATGATCTACAAAAGGAATATAGTAAGCTAAAATTTCGGCCATCATCGCTACACCTGTAGCAATAAGGGTGGGCAAACCGCTCAGCCACTCGAAATTTTCATTGGCAGGGATCCAGCCCACATAGGAAGCAAGGCTCACGGCAAACATCGGCAAGAAAATCCGGAAACCTGTCGCCGCAGCTAAGCCAATACCAATGAATGCACTGATGAGATAGGATACGTATGGGAAATCTGTGTACATTTCTTGTTATTTTTTAAGTTGATCTTTCATCAAATGTACAAAAAACGCACATGAAGGTTATTTTTTACTTTTACAAAGATCCAGCAAGTGCTTCTCAACTTCAGCATAGCCGGCAGGCTTTTCTTTGGAAACCCAAAAAAGCATGGATAAGGACTGTGCGCCGAAAGTTTCTTCAAAAATGATTTTATTCTTGCGGTAAGCTTCTCTTAAAAGCCGCTTGATCCGGTTTCGGTCAACCGCTTTCTTGAAATTACGTTTCGGGGCCGATACGCCTACTTTCTGTATCGGTACGCTAAAACCTTCTTGTGGCTTTGCTTCAAGATTTAAGGTGATTATTCTTAAACTGCCACACGTCTGCCACTTTCCTTTTGCAAAAAGCAGGTCGATGAGGCGTTTCTGCTTCAACTTTTCACGGGCAGGGTAATTTTCTTTTATCATCGGTTATGCCACACGGTCTTGTTTTAATAGATAATTGATGACTTCTGCCGCGGCATATAAACCGAAGAGCGCTGGGATGAAACTGATGGTTCCGTAAAAAGACCTTTTAAAATTGGTGCCATCGGTCATCTTCAGACTGTCTTGGTTCTGTATTTCCGATGAAAAAACACACCGCACGCCTTTATTTATTTTTTCTTTTTTCAAACGCTTACGTACCTGTTTAGCAAGGAAACAGTTGTTTGTCTTACTTAAATCTTTAACAGATACTTTTGCAGGATCAGTCTTTCCACCGGCTCCCATGCAACTGACGATTTTTATCTTATGCCTTTTTGCAGCGATGATTAAAGAGAGCTTGGGGCTTACACTGTCAATGCAATCCAAAATATAGTTAAACCTTTGTGCATCAATCACCTGCTCCATCCGTTCAGGCGTAAGAAACTCATTGATTTGGGTAAGCTGCAGTTCGGGGTTGATGTCCTTTAGCCTTTCAGCAACAAGTTCTACCTTCGGCTGCCCAATTGTTGAATGCAGTGCCGGTAATTGCCGGTTGATGTTGGTAATATCTACCGTGTCGCCATCCACAATTGTCATTTTACCAATGCCCGCGCGTGCAAGAAACTCTGCCGCGAAAGATCCCACGCCACCCAGTCCCACTACCAGCACATTAGCCTCTTTCAGGGTATCGAGACCATGTACTTTCACTAAAAGTTCGGTACGTTCGAGCCAGTTTTTCTTCATATTGGGATGTTTATAGACCTTAGATTGTTATTAATTTGTTCCTTAAAATCTTCTACAGGCATTTGCCTGAGCGCTGCTGCCGTTAAATAAAGTTCATTGAGACTGGCCTGGGCCGAATCGGTTTCCAGAAAAAAACGCTCCGGAGCCAGCGTTGTGAAAAAGTGCTGCAAATTTACATCATACAGCAATGATTTACCAAAACTTAAGTAACAGCCGTTCTTCAAAAGTTCGTCGCCAATACTTTTCCTTTTATTGAACCCATGAATGATTACGGGTACTGTAGCCTCACGTATAAGAGGGATAAGCTGCGAAAATCTCTTCACACAATGGGTAATCAGGGGTTTTTGCAGTTGATTCGCAAGAGCAACCTGCTCCCGGAAAACAGTCTGCTGTAAGTTTTCGGTTAAGGGGAACCTACCATCTAAACCGCCTTCACCGATGGCGACACAGTTATTTAATATAGCGACATCTAACAGCCATTTCAACTGATGAGCAAGGTTTTTATCAACAGCATCAGGGTGAATGCCGGCTGAAAAATAAAAGTCCGGAGCCGCTTCACCATATTTCAGATTATAGATTCCGTTCTGTTTTGTGGAATCATGATGATGAAAATCAAATAAAAACATCAGTAAAGGTAATGAATATCAGGAATATCGCCTTAAACACTTGTTTGAAATGCGTAAATTTACCTAACTTTACTAAAATTACCGTGATGAAGAAAAAATTTACTGAAAAGCAAATTCATATTCTTGATGTGGCCGAAAAATTAATTGCCAAAAAAGGTTTTGAAGGAACCTCCATCCGTGATATCTCTTCGGAGGCACACATCAACGTAGCGATGATCTCCTATTATTTCGGCTCGAAAGAAAAAATGATGTCTTACCTCTACCGCTACCGGGTACAGCGCACGCGGGAAAGCTTTGCCGAGTTTGCGGAAACCATCAAAAATGGCAAGCCCGAAGTGCAGATGCGCGAACTGATAAAATTCGTAGTGAACCAACTCTTTAAATTCAATTATTTCCACGGGTTTGTCACACAGGAACTTCGCCATACAGAGAACCTGAAAGATGATTTACTGGAGTTTTACACCACATTTACCTCCAAACTCGACGATGTGGTAAAAAAAGGAGTCGCGAGCGGCGTTTTTACCAACGCGCCAAAAGCCGAGGACATCCTTACCCTCATCTTGGGCGCCGCGCTGTTTGTGATAAGAAACAAGAATTTTTATGAATTATACGTATCCGGGAAGGAAGAAAATTATCTAAAAGATGCCGAAAGCAAGGTGCTGGCAAACCTGCTGGTAACAATATTCTCGTTGTTGGGCTACAATGCGCAGTAAAAACCGGAATTGATGCGTTAAATATTCATAAAAAAAAATCTATTGATAAAAAAATTATATTTTTGCAAACTGAACCGCAGAAAAGTGAAGAAACTTTCTGTTTTAAAAGATTTATGAAAAAATATTTGATCGTTCTGCTGGCTTTTTTAGCGCTTTCAGCTTGTAACAGACAGCAGGAAATGGCGCTGAAAAGCGCAGATAAAGATTATATCCTGAAAGTTGCCAACGAAAACTTCGAGAATAAAAAATGGGCCAACGCGCTGGTGCTTTACGAAAGACTTTCGAACCTTGTAGCCGGTACGGATGATGCGCCGAATGTAGTGTACAACTCTGCCTACGCGAATTATTACGACAAAAACTACAAATTAGCCGGCCACCAGTTCAAGAATTTTTCTGTCACCTTTCCCCAAGATCCGCGTGCCGAAGATGCCGCCTACATGTCTGCGCTTTGCTACTACGAAGGTTCTATGGATTATAATTTGGACCAATCAAGTACCGAGTTGGCCATCAACGAGTTACAAAACTTTCTGAATAACTATCCAAATTCCGAGAAGTCCAAAAACATCAATACACTTATTGATGAACTAACGTACAAACTAGAGTTTAAAGCTTACGAAAATGCCCGCCAATATTATAAGATGGCTGATTACAAGGCAGCGAATGTGGCTTTCGAGAATGTACTTTCAGATTTTCCGGCGACTAAACTTAGCCCAAAGATCTACGAATATATTTTAAGATCAAGATACGAACTGGCTGTAAACTCTGTGTATGACCTTAAAAAAGACCGAATTGAAAGCGCCCTTGCCTTCACCCGACAGGTAGAACGCGAAATGCCGGATACGGCGAATGCCAAACTTGCAGCTGACCTTCGCAACAAACTAAACACCGAAAAAGCCAACTTCCTGGAACTGGAGAAGAAAGTGGAGGAAAGAAAGAAAGAACTACTAGAGAAGCAGCGTGAGGAAGAAGCCCGCCAAAATGCCGAAAGAGACCAGCGCGAAGCAGAAAAGAAAAGCAACCAAGCACGCAGAGACAGTGCCGCCGCCGCAACACCCGCGCCAGCAGCTACTTTCAACATTCAGAAATAAGCTGTATATTTGCAAACTCTAAATATAACAATCAACCGAAAATGAGCGCTAAAGATTCTAAAGCCGAACTAAGTACAATAACTTACGACCGAGATAAAATCGAGGAAAAAGTGGGTTCTATCTACGAAGCCATCGTAATTATGGGAAAAAGAGCAGAGCAGATCAATGCAGAAATCCGCTCCGAACTACATAATAAACTGGATGAATTTGCCGTGCACAATTCTACACTGGAAGAAGTTTTTGAAAACCGCGAGCAGATCGAAATCTCCAAGCATTACGAAAAACTTCCGAAACCTACTTCCATAGCTATCCGCGAGTGGTTGGATGGCGAAGTATACTTCCGACATACCGACGAAAGAAACTAACCGTTTCTTTTCAAAAAAAATAAAAGCCACAATGCCCCACGCGTGTGGCTTTTCGCGTTATAAAGCCATGCTCTTAAAAAAAATTAAGTAAATTCGTTTCCACTAAAATATCTTAAATGCCACTTCAGGAAAAGAAAATCCTCATTTGCGTTTCTGGCGGAATTGCTGCGTACAAAATCAATATACTCGTAAGGCAACTTATCAAACAAGGCGCTGAAATACAAATATTAATGACGCCTGCTGCGCAACATTTCGTTTCAAAGCTTACCTTATCTACACTTTCAAAAAGACCGGTTTTCTCAGATTTTTACAGCGAAAACGACACCTGGAACAACCATGTAGAACTGGCGCTTTGGGCCGACGCAATTTTGATGGCGCCGTGCACCGCAAACACCCTGGCGAAAATGATGCATGGGCAGTGCGATAATTTAGTTATCGCCACTTATCTGTCTGCTAAATGCCCGGTTTTCATTGCTCCGGCGATGGATCTCGATATGTATCAGCATCCGAGTACCCAACAGAATCTGGCGCTGGCAGAGGATTTCGGGCACATCGTAATCCCTGCAGAAACCGGTGAACTGGCAAGTGGACTTTCAGGTCAGGGACGAATGGCGGAACCAGAAACGATTATTGACATCTTCTGCCAGTATTTTGAAAGTTCCAAGAAAAAATCACTTACCGGGAAAAAAGTATTGATAACCGCTGGTCCTACGTATGAAGCCATAGATCCGGTGCGCTTCATAGGAAACCATTCATCAGGAAAAATGGGTTTCGCATTGGCTAAGGCAGCTGCCGAACGCGGCGCAGAGGTGATTTTGGTTTCGGGACCTACATCGGAACTAATCAATCATCAAAATATCCGGGTCTGTCCCGTAATTTCCGCCAAAGATATGTATGAGGAAGTCTTCAAGCATTACGATCAGGCAGATATGGTTATTGCCAGTGCGGCGGTAGCAGATTATGCGCCGAAGGAAATCGCTGTACAGAAAATCAAGAAAAATGACGACTCGCTGACGATAGAACTCGTAAAAAACCCTGACATCCTGAAAACGATGGGTGCGCAGAAAAAAAAGCAGTTCCTGATTGGTTTCGCGCTGGAGACTAACGATGAAGAGGAGCATGCGCTGCAGAAACTTCAGAAGAAAAATCTTGACATGATTGTACTGAATTCACTACGTGACGAAGGTGCCGGCTTTAAAAAAGACACGAATAAGATAAAGATTCTCACCCAATCCGGCGCTAGAGAATTTTCCTTGAAGCACAAACAGGAAGTGGCCCGCGATATTTTGGATTTTGCCGAAGAACAGCTGCTGAAATAATATTGTTAAATTACCGTTTTCAAACTTTATATCCACATGAAGAACCTATTTTCTGTATTCATTCTTTTATTTACGTTTCCGTTTGCCTTTTCGCAGGAGCTGCTTTCTACCGTACAGATAAACGCGCAGCAAATCGGCGGCAGCAATACGCAGGTGTACCAAACGCTCGAGAAAAACCTCCGCGATTTCATTAACAATACCAGTTGGACGGGCAAGAAATTACAGAATTTTGAAAAGATAAAGTCTAATTTCGCCATTGTGATTACAGAGCGCAGCGGAAGTGGCAATTTTAAAGGAACTATTGTGGTGCAGGCGGTTCGCCCTGTTTTCAATACTACTTATGAAACACCATTGCTGAATATAAATGACACCAATTTCAGTTTTGATTATACCGAAAATGAAAATCTGGTATTCAATGAACGGCAGTTTTCGGGGAAAAACCTCATTGACGTGGTGAGTTTTTATGTATATACGATTTTAGGCTTCGATGGCGACAGTTTTCAGGTACGTGGCGGCCAGCAATGGTTTGAGAAGGCACAGAAAATTTCAAATAACGCACAGAACCAAAAATTCGCAGGTTGGTCTTTGATGGAAGGTCCCAGAACACGCGCCGCACTTATTGACAACATCCTGAAACCTGAACAAAATACGCTGCGTAACATTTATTACACCTACCATCGCTCCGGACTTGATAATCTGGGCAAGCAAGACCAGTCTTCAGGCAAAAGAGTCATCGCCGAGGCTTTATTGCAGCTAAGGAATTACGAAAGCAACTTCCAGATGAATTACCCTGTAAACATCTTTATTGATACGAAGAAACAGGAGATTTTCGATATTTTCAATAACGGGAATAATGCCAATATTAACATGGCTGAACTGAAGTCCCTGTTTGTCACCCTTTCCCCAAGAGACATTGACAGTAAATGGAATAAATGGAAATAGGCTTTTTTTATTAAAAATTTAGTCCTAATTTTGGATTAAATAATCAGCCTAAACTTCCAAAAAAACCTCATGTACGCGCTTGTTGACTGCAATAATTTCTTTGTTTCCTGTGAGCGAACGCTGGACAAAACACTTGAAAATCAAGCGGTTGTAGTGCTATCTAACAATGATGGATGCGTAATCTCGCGCAGTAATGAGGCCAAAGCGCTCGGCATCCCAATGGGAGCGCCAGCCTTTAAATATCAGGCCATTTTTGAGAAGAATAACGTAAAGGTTTTCTCTGCCAAATTCGAGCTTTACAACTACCTGAGTCAGCAAATTACCGCATTGGCCAAATCGTACGCAATGGATCATGAGGTCTATAGCATTGATGAACTCTTCCTGGATTTTCATGGTTTTAAATATTTTAATTTACCTACTTACTGTGCGGAACTCCGCCAGAAAATCATGGATCAGTACCAGATCCCGGTAAGCATCGGTGTTGCTCCGAGCAAAACACTGTGTAAAGTCGCCAACAGAATCGTCAAGAAATTTCCAGAACAATTTGCAGACGGTGTCTATATACTAAATACCCCTGAAAAAATTGAAAAAGCGCTGCGCTGGCTGCCCATAAAAGATGTGTGGGGAATTGGCCGCAGATATGCTTGCAAAATGACTGAAAATGGTGTTCATAAAGCTTGGGACCTGCTACAGAAGCCTGATATTTGGTTAAAACAAACCATGGGCGTGCATGGCATACGCATGATGAATGAATTGAAAGGGCAACCGCAACTGATACTGGAAGAGCCATCGAAGAAGAAAACAATCTGTGTGAGCCGCAGTTTCATGGAAATGATCGCTGATAAGGAAGAATTAAGAGAGCGTATTGAAACCTTTACGATGTATTGTGCGGAAAAACTCCGGAAGCAACATTCGTGCTGTAAAGAAATTACTGTTTTCATCCAGACCAACAGGTTTCGGACAGATCTGGGTGAGTATAAAAACGGCCTTACGGTACAATTGCCTAATCCCAGCAGCTCTTCTATTGTACTGGCAAAGGCAGCCAACCGCATTTTTGAGGCGATCTACAGGGATGGCTACCACTACAAGAAAGCCGGCGTGCTGGTAACAGAGCTGATTCCGGACAATGAAAGGATCCCCAGCCTATTCGTAAAAGACGATGATGTAAAACATGTGCCGGTGATGAAGATGATGGACAGGCTTAACCGGAAGTTTGGGAAAGATAAGATTCGCCTGGCCAGTATGTCGGGCAAGAATACGTTCGGGCGCGCTAAAATGTCTGCGGAGTATGAAAATATGCTTAAAAACAATACTTTACCTGAAGCGGATTACCGGTTTTTCAGTTAAAATATGCGTTGGGAGAAGCTCTTGTTCAGGTAAACGCCTCTATATTTTAGCCCCGATGGAACGGCCTGTCTGAGCTCTTCCCCCGGGCAGCGGCTTCGCCGCCGCCCGGGGGAAAAGCGAGTAGTGACAGCGGGCTGGCCTGGGATAAGGAACCGTTATTACCAAGCTCCTAAAAAGAGAAATCCCACTCATAAGAGTGGGATTTCTGTATTTGATCTTATTAGGATTATTCTGCGCTTGTAGTTTCAGTTGCTGGAACTTCGCCTTCAGTTGTTTCTTCTTCGTCATCATCTGCGGCAGCGGCACCACCTTTAGCAGCATTTCTAGACATTTTAACAGCTACTACTACTGCATTGTCTGGGTGCATGAAGCTGAAATTTTCGGTTTTGATGTCTCCTACATAAAGTTTGTTACCAATCTTAAGCGGTGTAACATCTACCACGATCTCGTCTGGTAAGTTAGCTGGCAAGGCCTTCAGTTTCAGTTTTCTGAAAGACTGACGCATCGCACCACCGGCCACAACACCTTTTGCACGCCCGGTAATTCTTACAGGCACTTCCATTACTACTGGCTTGTCATCAGCCAACTGATAGAAGTCTGCGTGAAGGATTTTGTCGGTGATTGGGTGGAACTGGATGTCCTGAAGTACGGCAGGAATGGTTTGTCCGTCAACCTCAATAGATACCGTGTGTGCTTCAGGAGTATAAACGAGTCCTTTGAAAGCCTTTTCTTCTGCAGAAAAGTTCAAAGGTTCAGCGCCTCCGTAAACAACACAAGGAACTAATTCAGCATCACGTAAAGCTTTTGTAGACTTTTTGCCCACGCTTTCTCTTTTTGTACCTTGAATTGTAATTGATTTCATGATAATGTATAAAAAATTTAAGGGTGCAAAGATAAGTTTTTTTTGTTAAATAATAAATTTATCACTGATGGATTTATGTTCGTGTACCATCTTCATAACATCAGCGAATAATTGGGCGCAGGTAAGTACTTTAATTTTAGAGGATAATGCTGTTTTGATCGGAATAGTATCAGTAACAATGACTTCGGAAAGCTTAGAGTTCTCGATATTTTCATACGCCTTGCCCGAAAGTACGCCGTGTGTAGCCATTGCGCGCACACTTTTCGCACCGTTTGCGATCAGGATATCGGCTGCTTTACATAAAGTGCCTGCGGTATCAATCATGTCATCAATTAAGACTACATTTCGGTCTTTTACATCACCAATCAAGAACATTTCTTCTACCACGTTGGCCTTCTTACGTTCTTTATAGGCAATTACAACCTCTGCACCGAGATGGCCGGCATAGTTTTTCGCTCTTTTGGCACCTCCCATATCTGGTGAAGCAATGGTAAGATTCTCCAGATTTAATGATAGGATATGATCGATAAACAGGGTAGAAGCATAAAGGTGATCTACTGGGATCTCAAAGAAACCTTGTATTTGGTCTGCATGAAGATCCATCGTCATAATACGTGTAGCGCCAGCGGCTGTGAGAAGATTCGCCACCAGCTTGGCCCCGATCGGCGCTCTTGGCTGGTCTTTTCGGTCTTGCCGCGCCAGTCCGTAATACGGAAGAACTACTGTAATGCTTTTAGCAGAAGCTCTTTTAGCAGCATCAATCATCAGAAGTAGTTCTAATAAATTGTCTGCGGGGGGAAAAGTAGAGCCAATAAGGAATACGCGGCCACCACGAACCGACTGGTCCAGGACTGGCTCAAACTCGCCGTCGCTAAAATCCTGAAAATTGATTTTTCCCAACTCTTGCCCATAATGATGAGCGATTTTTTCCGCCAAAACTTTACTGGTTCTGGTGGAAAACAGATAACTTGCCTGATCAGCCATTTTTACTTTTTTTGGATGTGCAAATTTAAAAAAATAAAACCACCGGAAGAATCTGGTGGTTTTATTATCGTTATTCTCTCAATATTTAAGGGAATGTAATACCTGAGTAACTGTTTACGTTTACCATCGGTAATGTAGAACCATATTTTGCGTTAATGGCCTGTATAAATTCATTAGCGATAAGTGCGTATCCCCTACCAGTAAGGTGTACCCCATCTAAAGAGAAGGTACCGCCGGTGATGAATTTCGCTGAATACCTTACGTTATCATACTGCAGACCTGATGCTTTTCCTAATTCCGACATTTTAGCGTTTGCATCTACGAAGGCCAGGCCTTTAGCGTCTGCTAAAGATTTAATTTTAGCATTCATCGCATCTACTGCTGTCTTAATCTCATCAGCTTCTGAAGGAATAAGTACGTGGCGGTCCTGTAACGGATAAGAAAGTCCGTAAACATTAATTTGGGCCGGCGCGCCTGGGGCTACCGTACCGATTTCCCTACCTGTAGTAAGAAGGATCATATCCGTTGGTCTGGACTGACGAACCTGTCCGAAGATTTGGCCGAACGCCGCTGCCTGTGTTGCCGGCATCCCTGCACCGGTAAATACTGCAGTTAACTGAACAGAAAGGTTTGGTAATGTTTCATCTACAATCAGCACTCGGTTTTGTGCGGTGGCGCTTAGATTCTCTACAATCCTGTCTGTTACATTCAGTGCGGCCAATGCAGACCTTAGTTGGGTATAAAGCCCATTCAGGGCTGTAAGGTTTGCTGCCACCTTAGCTCCTGGCACCGGCTTATAAGGTACAGTAGTAAAGAATGGAATGGATGTTACATAAGGGATGTTAGCGATAACCCCTTTTCTTGGTGTGTTAGCAGGGAAAAGGGTATTGATGATATAAGTATAGGTATTATCGAAACCTACACCTACAGCACCTGCGCTTGGCGTAATCGGGTTGCTGCCGTCGCCTCCGCTGGTAGCGTACCCAAGTACATCATTGTTGCCGATCCACAGCGATATGAATGTAGGATTCTGTGCCAGCGCATCACCTACTACGGTAGAAGTTGCGGAAGTCGAGAATCTTACATAATATGGGTTAGCGGTTCCTGTTGCCACGCCACCGATATTTCCGTATCCTGGTGCGATAAGGTGTGCGGTTTTAGCCCCTGGAACACCAAAATTATTGATGGCGCCAGTTACCTTCCTCGTAATATCTGTTGTAGGTGCAGCAGTAACGTTTTCTAATATTGGTGATCCTGCTGCATCAAATCCTTTAAGAGACACTTTTGTTGCCGCGATAGCAGTTCCGTTTAGCAGAAGTCCCCCATTTTCGTCTGACATCAAAGGTTGTACAAAGGCACTCCCCCTGCATGCATCATTTGCTGGGCAATCATATTTGGGTATGATTCGTTCTGGCCCTGTATATAAAGGGCGTTATCTCTGTACCCGGAAGTCAGCGAGTTCCCTAAGGCAACGTATTTCGAGAAATCCGCGCTCCCTTTCTCTACAACAATGTTGCTAACGTCCTGGTCAAAATCTGTGTCGCAGCTTACATTGAATAGTAAGGCTGAAACGGCTATAGATGAAATTAATATCTTTTTCATAATCTAATAAATCTTAAAATGCGTTGTATGATAAACCTAAACCGAAGTAATAAGCTTTTGCTTTTGCCTGTCCGTAAAATGACAAGTAACTGTTATTTACATCTCTTGGCGTCTGGAAGTTATAGGCACCTGATAAATCAATACCCAATCCTTTCCATTTGTAACCGATACCTGCGGTAATTACATTAGCATCGAATGATGGCGTCTCTGGGATAAAGTCTTGATCTTCATAAGGTGATTCATCATAATAATAACCCAATCTTGCGGCAAAATTATCGGTTACCATATATTGTGTACCCACTCTCCAAGTCTGTGTACTCTTAAAGTTTTTAGGAGAAACCAATACGGTGGCGTCAGCCTGGTTACCTGCAGGAGCATTCTCAAAATCCAAAGTCAAGCTCTGGTAACGTCCCCAACCGCTATAGTTGAAATCTCCGGATACAGACCATTTTGGCGTCACTTTGTAGGTTACACCCACAGTATATTCATCCACCAAAGGTAAAACTGCTTTAAAGTTATCCTGCCCAGCTGCATTTACACCCAATGCCGGATAAAGTGCAGAAGAAACATTGAATGAGGCAACACCTTCATTAGCTTCCATATCAATTGGTGAACGGTAAGCCACACTCACATCCAGTTTATCGGTAGGACGGAAGTAAAAGCCTAAACCGAAACCTTGCCCTGAAGCCTGGTCATCCTTGATATTTAGCGTTCCTCCAAACTGCGTGAGCGCCTTCGTCCAGTCTACCGAACCTTTCGCGTAGATATAGCTACCGCCTACAGAAACCCAAGGCGCCAGTTTAACTGAAACCATCGGCTGGAAATAGAAGGCTTTAAGCTCAATATCCTGTACAATTTCCCTACCCGCCCAATCGGTAGGCCATTGGATTGTAGAACCATAAGGCGTCGTGAAACTGAAACCCACAGATACTTCATCTACAATTTTATAAGCTACTGCCGCGTAAATTGGCGTTCCCATAGGATTATCCGTACTGAAACTTTCAAGAGTCGTAGGATTTTGGTAGGTAATTTCGGTATTGATACCAAATCCCCCCGCTGCTACACTCAGCCTGTTTGGGATAAAAGACATACCCGCTGGATTAAAGAAAGCGACACTCGCATCCTCCGTATGTGCGCTGGTATGAGCCATAGCCAGCTGCTTTACACCTTGTAAAGAGACCCTGAAGCCGCCCGCCTGCGTAAGAACCCCGGCTAATAGTGCTGTTGATACAATGATTTTTTTCATAGATTCATTATTAATAGTTCAAATATAAAATTATTTTTTATACAGATGTTAAAAAATCATAAATTATTTTAAACAAATAATCAATGAACTATGGTGTTTAATTTTAGGAACTTATTAATTCATTATAAATACGCTTAAATAAAGGATTTACAGAATGCGAATACGGACCGCTAAGAATTAAGTTTAATTTAAATAATGACTGAAAAACAGGTTTAATTTCTTAAATTTAAAATTGTATGATTTGCATAATAATTCATGTTTTTATAAATATTCAATAAATGAAATGAAGTTTATTTAAAACTATCAAATTGACGTTATGCAAAACCTGTATAGTAATGCGACAAAAAATTTTATACTAAATTTGCAGGATATAATTAAATAATATGAGTTGTGGATGCAAAACATCCGGCGATTCTTCCCACTCCTGCGGCACCAAATCCGCAAGTGGTTGTGAAAATGTAAATACCTGCGGAAATAGCTATAAATTAAGCGTTTTCGATTGGCTCTCGGACATCAGTAATCCTGTTGCTTCGCAAACAGATTTTGTTGAAGTAAGGTTCAAGAACGACCGGAAATGTTTTTATAAAAACGTACATAATTTACCACTCCATATCGGGAGTGTTGTCACAGTAGAATCTAGCCCGGGTCATGATATAGGCGTGGTAAGCCTAACAGGGGAACTGGTAAAAATACAGATGAAAAAGAAACATTTTTCTGAAGATAACCCACTGAAAATATACCGGTTAGCAAACCAGAAAGACATTGAGGTTTGGCAGCAAAGCCGCGCTAAAGAAGAAAGCGTAAAAATACAAGCCCGAAAAATAGCTTACGCGCTGAATCTCAGCATGAAAATAACTGATGTAGAGTATCAGGGTGATGGGGCGAAAGTGACTTTTTACTACACCTCAGAGACTCGGGTAGATTTCCGCCAGTTAATCAAGGAATATGCAGCCGCGTTCCGTACAAAGATTGATATGAAGCAAATTGGTTTCCGGCAAGAGGCGGCTAAAGTAGGCGGCATTGGCTCTTGTGGACGCGAACTTTGCTGTTCTACCTGGCTCACCGATTTCCGTTCTGTAAACACTAACGCAGCCCGGTATCAGCAACTGAGCATCAACCCACAGAAACTCGCGGGCCAGTGTGGTAAACTGAAGTGTTGCCTTAATTATGAACTCGACAGTTACTTGGATGCCCTCAGTGATTTTCCGCCTTCTTCTTCAGTTATTGATACCGAAAAAGGCCGTGCCTTCTGTATAAAAATTGATGTTTTCAAGAAAAAAATGTGGTTTGCTTATGCCGACCGCTCCATGGCCTGGTACGATTTGGATGTAGTCGACGTGAAAAAACTCTTGGCCCAAAACAAACGCGGTGAGAAAACCCAGCCTTTGGAAGACCTACAGAAACAGGAGTTTCCTGTGAAATCTGTAGATCTTATTCAGGAAAATAATGTAGACCGCTTCGAGCGCAAAAACAGAAATCCTGGTAAAGACCAAAACCGCAGGAAAAACACCTCGGCAAAACCACAACAGAGTACAAAGAACCAAAACCGGCCACCTAAAAAAGAGCAAGACCACAAAAAAAGCCCTGAAAAAGGTACCGCCGAAACACCAAAATCCCAGAACCAGCAGCCTAAAAAATTCAAAAAGAAATTTCAGCCCAAGCGTGATGACCGTGCATAGAATTGTTTCCTTCGTTTCAGTTTTGCTTTTATCCATCAGTTGTAATGGCAGTGCGGATCCCATGGAAATGAAAAGCCTGAACGGGATTTGGCCCAAGAACGCTGAACAGAAATTCAGCTTTAAAGTAACTGATGCCCAAAATCCTAAAAATATTATATTTGTTGTAAGGAATAATAATGATTATCCGTACAGCAACATTAGGTTTATCGTGGATCTTGGCGAAGCGAAAAAAGCATTAAAACACAGGGACACGCTTAATTACGTACTTGCTGAACCCAATGGAACATGGCTCGGAAAAGGATTTGGCGATACCAAAGAAATATTGTTTCAGTATAAAATCAATTATAAATTCCCCAAGAACGGCCATTACGAACTGGGCATCGTGCATGCCATGCGTACCGACAGTTTAAAGGGCATTGAAGATATTGGCGTAAAAATAGAAACGCCAAAACCGTAACAAAATTTATGGAAAACAAAAAAACTCCCGGAAGCAAACCTCAGCAGAAATTTCCGCTTCCGCCTAAAAAATTAAAAAACCGCGGCTGGCGAAAATGGGTGAAGTTCGTCTGGATGTCCTTGGCCGCAGTGGTGCTGGGCATCGCACTGCTGTTTTTTGCGGTGTCGCAAGGCTTTCTTGGCAATATGCCCGACGTGAAAGAACTTGAAAACCCTGACATTTACGTAGCTTCTGAAATTTACTCTTCGGATGGGAAACTTTTAGGCAAATTCGAAAAGGAAAAAACACAGCCGGTAACTTATAAAGACCTGCCGCCACATCTTATCTATGCGCTGCAGGCGAAAGAAGACGAGCGTTTCAAAGAACACTCAGGTATTGATTTACAGTCTGTTGCAAGAGCGGTGGTGTATGGTGGTGAGCGTGGTGGTGGTTCTACAATCACGCAGCAACTTGCAAAATTACTGTTTACCGAACAGGTTTCACAGAACAAAGTCCAGCGTGCCTTCCAGAAACTGAAAGAATGGGTTGTAGCCGTAAGTCTTGAGAAACGTTACACCAAAGAAGAAATCATCACGCTTTATTTCAATAAGTTCGATTTTGTAAATAATGCAAACGGGATCGAAATGGCGTCACGGATTTATTTCAATAAAAAAACCAACGAGCTTACCCTTCCGGAAGCGGCCACATTCGTCTCAATGCTCGAAGCTCCGGTAGCCAATAACCCACTCCGTAACCCTGAACGTGCCAAACGCCGCCGCGATGTGGTATTGGAACAGATGCTGAAAACCGGCTACCTCGATCAGGAAACGTATCAGAAAGCAGTTGCCGAGCCTATCAAAACAGATTTTCATCCGATAAAAACCATTGATGAAGGTTATTCTGCGTACTACAAATTCTATCTACGAAAAGAAATTGACGCTTATCTTAAAGATTACGAGAAACAGACCGGCAAAACGTTAAACTTATTTAAAGACGGCTTAAAAATCTACGTTACCTTAGATTCTAAAATGCAGAAATTTGCGGAAGAGTCTATCAAAGAACACCTCACCGATCTGCAAAAGCGTTTCGATGCAGAACAGCGCGGCCGTAAACAAAGACCTTTCTATTTTTTGGATGACAAGCAGATCCAAGGGATCATGGTGCAGGCCATGAAGCGTACCGGCCGTTATAAACAACTTAAAAACGCAGGTGTACCAGAGGATTCTATCATGATGGAATTCAAAAAGCCTGTAAAAACTTCGCGCTTTACCTGGAACGGTGAGGAGGAAGTAGAAATGTCCCCGTGGGATTCCATCCGGTATCATAAGCAGATCGCACAGGCAGGCCTGATGTCGATGGTGCCCGGAACCGGTGAAATCAGGGCGTGGGTCGGCGGTATCAACTGGCAGCATTTCCAGTACGACCACATCAAACAAGGGAAAAGACAAGTAGGATCTACCTTTAAGCCCTTCGTATATGCCACAGCCATTATGAAACTCGGGATGACACCTTGCTCCACGGTTTCAAACGCGACCTACACCAAAGGAACCTGGAAGGTAGAGGGCTCTGGTGGAAACCTTACACTTCGTGATGCACTTGCACACTCCAAAAACCCAGTAGCAGTCCGACTTATAGAAATGACGACGCCGAAAAGCGTGATCCAAACCGCGCGTGACCTTGGGGTAACAGAGGATATCCCAAATGAATATGCGGTAGCACTTGGCTCGTCAGATATTACCATCTACGAAATGCTTGGTGCCTATTCTACATTCGCAAACTATGGAAACTACATTAAACCAGAAATGATCTGGCGGATTGAAGATGCCAACGGACGCGTGATTAAAGAAGTGAAACCCGTGATGAAAGAAGTAATGAATGAACTCTATGCTTACACGATGATCGATCTGATGAAAGGTGTGGCTGAATACGGAACCGCAAGCGGAGAACTGGGAAGAAGAGGAGTGGAAAAAGGCATTGAAATCGCCGCAAAAACCGGTACCACACAGAATAACTCCGACGGTTGGTTTATGGGGATTACCCCAAACCTGGCAACCGGCGTTTGGGTAGGTTGGGAAGACCGCGCCACGCACTTCCGCGGCACTGGTGAAGGACAGGGGGCAAAGATGGCGCTACCAATTTGGGCCATATTTATGAAGAAAGTATGGGCAGATTCTTCGCTTGGCGTTTCAAAAGAAGATAAATTCATCAAACCATCTAACTGGACGGGCAGTTGCTCGGATCTTCAGGGACTTGGTGGCTACGGCGACGATGGCGGGCTGCAAACCATTGATCAGTTGAAGAACCCAACCACTGACGCACCGTCAAGCGCTCCTAAAAAGCCCGTACAGAAAGATGAAAACCTTAATGAAAACCTAAACTCCGGAGAAGAGATTGATTTTAATAAATAATTGAATCTCCATTACATATCCATACATCCGGCCTGAAATTGGCTGGATGTTTTTTTTATCAATTATTATGAATTTAGCCAACATCACACAAGCATATTACGAACTTTTCCCAGGTGACCTTTCCGGCAACAAAATGCAGCGGCAGACACCGGGTGTACTTTTCGCGGCCACAGAAATAGCAGGTTATCCCAATGCGGAACTGTTGCTCTTTAATGAAAAACACGCACGCGACATCGGTCTCGGGACAATAGAAAACGATACGGACCGGGACTTCCTCAATGCCACTGCCCTGCCTGAGAATATTAAGACCTATGCCACCGCCTATGCAGGCCACCAGTTTGGGAATTGGGCCGGCCAATTGGGCGATGGACGCGCAATCTTTGCCGGTGAAATTACCAATGGGAACGGCAAAACCACCGAACTGCAATGGAAAGGCGCCGGTGCCACCCCCTATTCCCGACATGCGGACGGCAGAGCGGTGCTGCGCTCCACCGTTCGGGAATATTTAATGAGCGAAGCCATGCATCATCTGAATATCCCTACTACACGTTCACTCTCAATATCTTTTAGCGGCGAAGAAGTGCTGCGCGACATCATGTACAGCGGCAATCCCGCGTATGAAAAAGGGGCGGTCATGATGCGGACCGCAGAAAGTTTTCTGCGTTTCGGCCATTTTCAACTGCTTGCGGCCCAAGATGATATGGTGACGCTAAGAAAACTGGCTGATTTTACCATTCAGCAGTATTACCCGGAAATCAAAGCCCAGAATGAAGAAAAATACATTGAATTTTTCAGGCAGGTGACCAAAAGGACAGCAGATCTGATGGTCGAATGGTACCGGGTGGGATTTGTGCACGGCGTGATGAATACAGACAACATGTCGGTTCTTGGTCTGACGATTGATTACGGTCCATTCTCTTTCTTGGATGAATATAGCCTGAACTTCACCCCTAATACCACCGATTTGCCGGGCAGGCGCTACGCTTTTGGCAATCAGGCAAAAGTTGCGCAGTGGAATCTCTGGCAATTGGCCTCGGCACTGTATCCGCTGATTAACGATGCAAAAGTTTTAGAGGAAACGCTTGAGCAGTTTTCAACTTATTTCTGGGAAAAACATGATACGATGTTTAGAGCCAAATTTGGTTTTGCGAGTGCAGAGGCTGACGACGATCAGTTTTTTAACGAAGCACAAACCCTCATGGAAACCCTTGAGATAGATCATACTTTATTTTTTGTAAAACTTCAGGAGGTAAAAGCCGCCACTGATATTCCGGAACATTTCAAAGATATCTTTTACCGAAATCTTTCATCTGAAGAAATGAGGACATTTCAGCAATTTATTGATACTTACCAAAGAAGACTGAGTAAGAATACGATCTCCTATGAAGAATCCCAACAGTTAATGGCTGCTACCAACCCTAAATTCATCCTGCGGAACTACCTGCTTTTCGAGTGTATTAATGAGATTACAGAGGGCAAGAAAGATTTGCTGAATAAACTTCTGGTAGCTCTGGAAAATCCGTATAAGGAAATCTACCCGGAATTTTCGCAGAAGCGACCTTCCATTTATAACGGGCAGGCGGGTTGCTCTACCCTCTCGTGCAATTCGTGATTTTTATTACTTTTGCCGAAATTTTAAGCCTTGTCATTTAAAAATAAACTTACAGATTTCTTCCGGACTGTATTCCCTTCAACGAAATTCGAGCTTCTTCTTTTTTTCATCTTTATTATTGCTTACGGCGTACTGGGAAGTTATATTGCGATAAATTACCGTATTATTTTCGATGACCGCATACCGTGGGACGCATATTTCAGTTTTGATAACCGGGCGATCGTGATGACTGGCGGTGGTTATGAAAGGCATCCGCTGGCGAATTATTATTTCGGTTGGCTGCGCGAATTTGCCTATCTTTTTTCTGGTGGAAAAAAAGACGAAGTCTTCCGGCTCGTATTAGCTTCGTGCAGTAATGCGGCCATAAGTCTGGGCTTGATACAGGTCTATAAATACTTTAAAAATATCATTCAGCTTCCGAAGAAGATTTCTGTACCGCTGGTGGTGTTTTTTGCGTTTTTCTCTACGAACATCTTGCTGTCATTTACTCCGGAAACTTATACATATACGCTCTTTTTTCTGGTGCTTTTTAATTATTACGCGGCTCTGAAACTTAAGCATGATGGTAAAATCTCTGCACTTTCACTTGTTTTCTCAGGATTGGCGATTGGCGGACTGACGGTTACCAACATCGTGAAAACTTATATCCCAGTTCTTTTCGAGAAGGATATTTTCAGGAGTTGGCGAAATTTTTGGAAGGCCACAGTGCGCATATGTTTGGCTGTAACTGTATTCCTGTTACTGTTCCTTTACCGTGTAGATTTCAAGTTTCTTGGTTTCATCAATAAATCTGGTGAGCAACTCGAGAAATTCTCGAAACCGAAAGTCATTCCGCTATGGGACATGGTTACCTCTTGGTTCCTGGGCGGAAACATGCTTTTCTCTGGCTTTGAACTGCGCGACTACCATAACCGGAAAGGTTTTGAATACAAAGCGTTGTTTATGGAAGTGTACGATTCCTGGGTTTCTTATCTGTTTGTCTTCGTAATCATGCTGCTGGTATTGTGGAGCTATCTGAGAAATTTCAGAAACCGATTGGTACAGGTTCTGATGATTTCTTTTCTGGTGGATGTCATCATACACTGTGTGCTGAAGTTTGGCTTACACACCTCGTACATCTACGGCGGGCACTTTATATTTGTAGTTCCGTTGCTTATCGGTTGGCTATTTCATACTTACCGTAACTCTCCGAGACTGCTTTCAGTGCTTTATACTACCTTATTTGTGCTCTTGGCATTTCTGGTAGCCAATAATATTTTCAGGATGACTGAATTCTTTACTTTCCTGAACCTTTATTACCAATAAAAAAGCCTCTGAAACTTACTTCAGAGGCTTTTGATTTTTACAACTCATTATTTAATTTCTACACAACCTACACGGCCGCCCGCATTCCCAGTAGGCTGGGTTTTGAAGTCATCTGCAGAAGCGTGTACAATGATGGATTTCCCCATGATATTCTTGGTCTCATCACTACAGCCCATACACCATTTATCGGTTTTGAATACGATTCTGGCGGTGCCGTTTTTATCAGCGTTCAGGTTTCCGATATCGCCACGGTGGTGCTCATCATGCCCCCACTTACCATGAGCTTCGGTTGTAGGATTCCAATGTCCGCCTGCTGAACTGGCATCTGCCGCAGAGCAATCTCCGTTTTCATGAATGTGTACCGCATGCGCGCCGGGGGTAAGTTTATATACGTTCAGATCAAGTTCTACAGTTTTACCGGATTGGGTAAATTTTGCCGTGCCCTGTGTATCGGTGTCGCTCTTTGGCATTACCGTATAATTTCTTGTGGTAGAACAGGATACCGCAAAGGCTGCACAGCAGACAAACATAGAGATTTTGGCGATTTTCATAATTTATTTTTTAAAATTTTGTCTTAAAGATAAGGAATATATAAAGAGGGCGGCTTCAATAGCTCTTTCTACTATCGGGATGAAAATATTTTCATCAAAACCCGTTCCGTAATGCTTCAGTTAAGAAATTGAAAAACGATTGTAATCAGCGATGAAACTGAGTGTGCTACTGCCTATGTCGGGAAACCAGGCGCAATAATCCGTCAAGAAGAAACCCATAAATTCACTGCCTTCAGAATCTGTAAATTAAGTCGTAAATTTGCACAAAATTTTGAGATTCTAAGATGAAGGTAGTAGTTGGATTATCGGGAGGTGTAGATTCCAGTGTTGCAGCATACTTGCTCCAGAAACAAGGACATGATGTGGTAGCGCTTTTTATGCGTAACTGGAATGACGCTTCGGTGACGCTGGAAGATGAGTGCCCGTGGATTGAGGACAGCAACGATGCGCTGATGGTAGCACAAAAACTTGGCATCCCGTTCCAGGTGATTGATATGAGCGAACTTTACAAGGAAAAAATAGTGGACTATATGTTCGCGGAATACGAGGCCGGGCGCACGCCAAACCCTGATGTACTTTGCAACCGCGAGGTGAAGTTTGACGTATTTATGAAAACAGCCTTATCCCTTGGCGCTGATAAAGTTGCCACAGGTCATTACGCACGTGTAGCTTCTACTTTCGACGAAAATGGCAATGAGATTTTTCATCTTTTGGCAGGTAAGGACAATAACAAAGACCAATCATACTTTCTGTGTCAACTGAGCCAGGAGCAGTTGTCAAAATCCCTTTTCCCGATTGGTGAACTGACTAAGCCGGAAGTTCGCGAAATTGCAAAGGAAATTGGATTGGTGACGGCCGACAAAAAAGATTCGCAAGGCCTATGCTTCATCGGGAAGGTGAGTTTGCCTACTTTCCTGCAACAGCAACTTCAGCCAAAGGAAGGCGAAATCGTGGAAATCTTTGATGATTTTGAAGCTTTTAACGCGGAAACACCTGCTTTTTCCTCAAAATTGGAAGAACTACAGTTTCTCTCCAGAAAATTGAAATATGCAAAATCCGACGGAAAAGTTATTGGGAAACATCAGGGTGCGCACTATTTTACGATTGGTCAGAGTAAAGGTCTGGGCATTGGCGGACATGCGGAATCATGTTTCATTATCGCGCGGGATATGCCGACCAATACGCTTTTCGTAGGAGAAGGGAAAAATTTCCCGGGACTTTACCGCAAGGCTTTGAAGATTGAGAACACTGATGTACACTGGGTTCGCAAAGATCTTCAGCTAAAAAATGGCGAGTCAATGCAGGTTCAGGCACGGATTCGCTACCGTCAGCCACTCGAAGCGGCCACGTTATATCAGTTTGAAGAAGGTCTTTTCATCGAATTTGAAAATCCGCAGTCTGCTATTGCGGAAGGACAGTTTGCAGCTTGGTATCAGGGCGAAGAATTGCTTGGGAGTGGCGTAATTTCATAGGAATTCAAATACATTCTGAAATTATCGGCTCAGCCACTCTTTAAAATCCTTTACACGGTCACGGCTAACGGTAATCTCTCCTTCGGGCTGAAACTCAAGATCCACTTTGTAGTATGGTGCCGTGTGAATGTTCTTGATGCAGTCTGCATTGATGATAAACTGGCGGTTTACACGGAAAAATTTAGTTTGATCTAATAAATTTTCGAGTTCATCAAGCGTGAAATCCGTTGGAAACGCGCGTGCTTTGGTCTGTAGGTAAACGATTTTATTTTCACTATAAAAGCATGAAATCTCAGCCGTTTGTACAATCCGCAGGTTGTAGCCAATTTTCACGACAATGCGCGAGAGCTTCTGCTTTTCGGTATTGATCAAAGATTTGATTTCGTGCATGTCGTGCGGTCGCTCGACTGGCAGAAAACTCCTGTATTTATCGAGTGCGGAACTCAGGTCACCTTCGGTGATTGGCTTAAGAAGATAGTCAATGGAATTAAGTTTGAAAGCCTTCAAAGTGTACTGATCGAACGCCGTGGTATAGATCAGAAAGCTTTTAGTCGGAACTTTCTCAAAAATATCAAATGACAAACCATCACCGAGTACGATATCCGAGAATATCAAATCCGGATGCTCGTTTTCCGCGAGCCAAGAGGCAGCTTCTTCCACAGAATGTAACGCTGTAACTACTTGTAAATCATTAAACTCGCTTAATAATCGCTGCAATTTCCGCGCAGCGGGTTTCTCGTCCTCGATGATGATGGTCTTAATCATTTTTTAATACATATTTCAGTTACTTGTACCTGTCCATCAGTTCGCGTGTCTTACGCTCCTCCCAATCTCTTCCGAAAATTATCTGCGGTAAAAATACTGAAAGTCCGTGTGCCAAAAGTCCTACACCCCACAAAATGGCGGTCCAATAATTGTCGAGGTCTGTAACAGGCTCCCCTTGCTGTACGTTGAGCGCGAGCAGAAACAAATTTACCAATACATAGACAGCGGCGTGAATATAGAATCCCTTGATTTCCTTCACGCGTCTTTTAG
The DNA here is from genome assembly GCF_003692615.1 of Chryseobacterium sp. 6424. Lineage (NCBI taxonomy): Bacteria > Pseudomonadati > Bacteroidota > Flavobacteriia > Flavobacteriales > Weeksellaceae > Chryseobacterium > Chryseobacterium sp. 6424. Next base: position 2,558,597 of record NZ_CP023540.1, on the reverse strand, counting down.
CAGCTTTGTATCTCGGGTCGGTTTGATCGTAATCTTGCATGATTTTTAATTTTAAATTTTTTGTTTTTCGCGGTCCATAATTTTTTTAATCTGCTTCTCTTCCCAATTTCGGCTGATCCCGAAAACCTGAAAGGCATGCGAGGCGAGCCCAATTCCCCAGCCCAGCATCGGCCACCAAAACCAGTGGTATTTCGGTGAGGTGTAGAGGTTCACAAATATTAAAAAAGGAATTACAAGACAGTACGAAATCAGGTTTCCGTAGAAACTTTTAAGTTCTTTCACTCTTTTCGCCGCACGGTCGTACGCGAGTGACTCATTAGAAAGTGGTGTGTTCATGATGTGTGATTTTTGGTTAAGTAATGGTATCTTCACGCGGAAAAAGTCCGCTGATTTTTCTATAAAGACATTCTGGTTAGTAATAAGCGCGTAACGCTGCACAATATTTGAAAGACCAATGCCCGAACTTTCTTTCACCTGCTCACGCGCCTGTAAATTATTCTGAATCAACAGATAACCTTCCTCCGAGAAAATTGTAATTTCCAAAGGTCTGTGCGAGGTGGCGTGATTGTGTTTGATACAGTTTTCCAAAAGAAGCTGTAGGGAAAGCGGAACAACGTAAAGTTTCAACACCTTGTCGCTGACGTTAAAGCGGAATCTTACGCTGTCTTCAAAACGGGTTTCGAGCAGTTCACAATAGGTCTGTGCAAAATTAATCTCCTCTGCCACGGTCACAAGTTCCTTGTCTTTCTGTTCGAGGATATATCGGTAGATCTTAGACATTGAAGCGGTGAAATTCTGCGCCTGTACAGGGTTTTCGTCGATGAGCGCGCTCAGCACATTCAAAGAATTGAAAAGAAAATGTGGGTCAAGCTGGTTTTTTAAAGTTTCGAACTGGGCATTTGCCGAACGTGCGATCAGTTTTTGTTCAACGATTTCCTTACGGGTAGATTTCTTCCACTCTTCCATAAAACCTTTTGCGTGTAGAATGGCCGAGATCAGCAAAGCGATATTGATGGTAAACCAGTTGTTGATGGCGATAGTCCCGCTGAAAAAATCATCAAAATCCTCTTTCTGAATGACGATGAAGTTGATATAATTAATTATAAAGACCAACGCAACATTCAGGATCAGCGTGCAAATAACACCCAGAACTGTTCTTTTCCGGGTTTCACCTACCCATGAATATTTTTTCGACAACATATCGTTCAAAAGACCGTTGCCGATCGCCAGTGGAAACGAGTACATCGCCGAAATCATAAGGTACAGAAAGAAATTCTCCACCGATTTTTCTTTACTGAAGAAAACAAAGATGAACATCCCGATGAAAAAGGTAATCCAGGTCGTGGTGATGAGGCTTCTTCTGTACATGATATAGTATTTGTGAGGTAGATGAGGATGTTTAAATGTAGAAAAGTTTCTGCTGCTGGGGATCTGTTTCCCTTATTTTTTGATGATGAGTTCGTCAATGTTGCTGATGATTTCGGTTTGGTTCTTCACCATGCCTTCCAGATGGCCACCTTCATAGGTAATGAATTTCTTAGGTTCTGGCGCATTGTTGAAATTCGTTTGTCCCTGCGCCATCGGGATGGTCTTATCACCGGCACTGTGGATGAAAATCTTTGGCATTGTAAGCGTCTTGATATCTTCTTTTGACGAATATGGAAACGGAATCATCTGGATCATCGCGGCATTTTCTGGTGAGAAATGACTTGCAATATCAGCGTGGGAGGACATCGCGCCATCCAGGATCAAAAGATCGACAACTTTCGCATTGTTCTTTGCTAAATGCGCGGCGATCTGGCTTCCCATTGAAGCCCCGTAAATGATTACAGGTTTCCCTTTCGTTTCAGGAAGAGATAAGGCATATTCCAAAAACTTTTGCCCATCTTTTTGAATATTCTGGTGCGTCGGCGTTCCGGTTGACTTTCCGTAGCCCCGGAAATCGATCATCAACACCTGATAACCCGCCTCTGCTAAAGGTTTGGTCATAAAGGTATAGCTTGAAACGTTGCCGCCCAAACCGTGAAAAAACAATACGGTAGCTTTAGGTTTCACGGCACTTTTGATGAAAATCCCCGTTACGGTGTCATTTTCTACCGGTAAAGAAAATTCTGTATATTCCATGTTTTCGATGGGCTTCATGGTTTTTCCTGGTTGATAGAATTTATCATCTAGTTGTGAAAAACACATGCTTGAAAAAATCAGGGCGAGAAATAATAGTTTCGTTTTCATAATAGTATGCTGCTTTTAAATGATGGAAGCAAATATATACTTGCTAAAGACGCGCTCAAATTATTTCGTACTGAACCGTTGAAAATGCATACTGAATGGTAGAAAACAAGAAAACCACCATAAAAATGGTGGTTTAATTCTGTTTTTCTTGAAAGGTTATCTCATATCTCCTATGATGTTTACAGCTTCCTGTAAGTAAAGGTCGCGCTGTAAGTTTTTAGTCCAGTTCTGGGTTTTCTTGGCGAAAGCTTCATCTTTTTTCTCGCGAACCACCTCATCAGGGTTCAGCGTGAATTTCAGGCCGTTGTTATATTTTTCAAGCGCACGGAATTTTTCGATCTGCGCTTTTCTTTCAGCCATTATCTGCCGGAATTTGTTCTGGTTCAGTGGAATAGATTCCTCCTTATCCAAGTTCTCTTTCCATTTTGCAGATTCTTGCATGAGTTGATAATTTACGTTCTTAGCCAAACGGGCTTCAATACCGTTCTGTAAGGTGGCAAGAGAAAGCGTGTTAACAGGCTGATAGGGCACCGCAGGAATCTTATCCCAAGCCAGTGCGTAATCATTATAACGTTCACCGATTTCAGCATAGGTGAAGAAATCTTTCATTTTGATGTCAGATTCAATTCCGCGTCTCTGGGTAGATTCGCCGGTTACGCGGTAGAATTTCTGGATGGTCAGCTTCAAGGAACCGAAATCATCATTGGTGTTTAGAAAACGGTTGAGATCTACAAAAGTCTGCACCGTACCTTTCCCGAAGGATTGTGGCGAACCAATCACGATGCCGCGGCCGTAATCCTGCACCGCACCTGCCAGAATCTCTGAAGCTGAAGCCGATAACTCATTCTGCATGATTACCAGCGGACCAGTCCATATCGGGGTGCTGGTCTTGTTTTTCAGGGTCTGAATCTTTCCGTTGCCGTCTTTTACCTGAACATAAGGGCCTGTATTCATAAACAACCCGAGGATATCGCCCACTTCGGTTAAGCTGCCACCACCGTTGTTACGTAAGTCGAGTATAATCCCCTGAACGTTCTGTGCTTTAAGTTTAATCAGTTCGTTTTTTATATCATCCGAAGCGTTCCTGCCTTTGGCATCTTCGAAATCTGCATTGAAACTTGGCAGGTTGATGAAGCCATATTTCTTACCGTCTGCTGTGTTTACGATAATGCTTCGGGCAAAAGTATCTTCAATGGCTACTTCTTCACGAATCATGGTCACTTCTTTAATGGTCTTATCCTTTTTTTCTACAGTTAGCGTGACTTTGGTCCCTTTTTCCCCACGGATCAGGCGCACGGCTTCATCAGATAGCATACCTACGACATTTACGGCGTCTTCATTGGGTTTAGATTTTACTTTAAGGATTTTATCGCCTTCAGAGAGTTGTTTAGACTTCCAGGCTGGGGCACCGATTGTGAGTGCACCAAGATGCAGATAGCCTTTCTTCTCCTGAATGATTGCACCAATCCCTATTACTTTACCTGTAAACTGTGTGTCAAAATCCTCTTTGTTTTTAGGTGAATAATAGTTGGTATGGGGATCGAACACTTCGGTATAGGCATTCATGTGAACGGTAAACCAATCCATCTTGTTTCTCTTTTTGAACCTCCGGAAGGTATCGGTCACCAAGTCTTTCACTTCTTCGGTGGCTTTCAGGCGTTTTTCTTCCGGTGTCAGGATCACGAGTTTAATGGTATCTTTAAGTTTGTACCGCTGTACAGAGTCTTTCTTTTCTTTCTGCATTTCTTCTTTGGCGGTAAGCGACTCCATTTCCTGTAGGATGTTATATTTGATGTATTTCTTCCACTCCATGGAAAATTCCGCGGCGTTGGTAGGGTTTTTCTTCAGTTTTGGCTCCAGGATCAGCGTTTCATCTTCATCGAGGTTGATGGGTTTACTGAAGATATCCTGCGTTATTTTATCAATCTCATCCACGCGCTGGTAAAGCCGATCGATCGTAAGCTTGTAAAAAGTGAGGTTTCCTTGGTTTAAATAATCATCCAAACGGTTACGGTGCTTCACAAATTCATTCATATCCGATTGAAGGAAATAGCGCTTAGACGCATCGATCATATCAAAATACTTATCGTACACCTGTTGCGAGTAAGCATCATTTATCGGTTTTGGTGAGTAGTGCAGGTAGCTGAGCGTATTTTTTACACTGACCATGATTGTCGACATCTTCTCATCATCGTTTTTCGGTGAATTGAAGCAGAATACAAGACTGGTAAGCGGAATGAAAAGTAGTAAAGTATTGAATTTTAATTTTTTGAACATATATAAAGGGTGTAATTTTCAGATTTGTTAGGGATTCTTCCCTTTTGTTACAGGATTTTACAAAGTATCAAAATTAATACCTTATTTATATTCGTACACTATATTTTTAAGTATTTTTGAATAAAACAAAAACGAATGCAAAAACCCCTGATATTAGTAACCAATGATGATGGCATTACCGCACCCGGCATCCGGAATCTGGTGGAGTTCATGAATGAGATCGGCGAAGTCATCGTAGTAGCACCCAACTCGCCGCAAAGCGGAAAAGGCCACGCCATAACCATCAATTCAACCCTCACTTTTGAAGAAATCAACCTTGATGGGCCACAGAAAGATTATTCGCTTAGCGGTACGCCGGTGGACTGTGTAAAGTTCGCGCTCGATAAAATCTTGCCACGCCGTCCGGATCTGGTGGTTTCCGGTATTAACCACGGTGCCAATTCTTCCATCAACGTCATCTACTCTGGTACCATGTCAGCCGCGGTAGAAGCGGGCGTCGAAGGCTTACAGGCCATCGGCTTCTCATTACTTGATTTTTCGTGGGAGGCCGACTTTACCCAAGCCAAAGACTACATCCAGAATATCGTAAAAAAAGTACTGGAAAAGCCCATGCCCAAAGGTATCGTACTGAATGTGAACATCCCCAAACTTAATAAAGAAGACATTAAAGGCATCAGGGTGTGCAAACAGGCCAACGCGAAATGGGAAGAAAGTTTTGATGAAAGAATAAACCCGCACGGGAAAAAGTACTTCTGGCTTTCAGGCTATTTCAATAATATGGATTCGAGCAAAAACGCTGATGAAACGGCACTTTCGGAAGGCTACATCTCTATCGTCCCGGTAAAATTCGATCTTACCGCACATGAATATCTTGCAGAACTTACCGAGGTGATGAAGTTTTAAACGGAACAGCTTTTGAAGATCTTCCGCGAAATAACCCACATGGAAGAAATCTTACAGAACATAACGGATTTCGGCGACCGCGCACATGGCGACCAAAGGCGTAAATATACCCCAGACCGCTACATGGTTCACCCCATACGCGTCATGAACAACTGTAGGAACTACACAGATGATGTGGCTGTTCTAGCCGCCGCCTTACTGCATGATGTACTTGAAGATACGCCTGTCACCGAACGTGAGATTGAGTATTTCCTCAGTCAACTTTTACCGCAAGACAAAACCGCGCACGCGGTGCGCTTAATTGTAGATTTAACTGATGTCTATACCAAAGAAGCATACCCAAAGCTAAACCGCCGCGCCCGGAAAGACAAAGAAAACCAGCGGATGGCCGAAATACATCCTGACGCGCAAACCATCAAATATGCGGATATTATCGATAATTGCGACGAGATTGTCGTACATGATCCGTCTTTTGCCCATGTTTTCCTTCATGAGTGCCGTGCCAACCTCCGGAAGATGGATCAGGGCGATCCCATGCTTTATCAGAAAGCTACCGACACCGTAAACAACGCCCTTGCAAACCTTCGCCGAAATAAAAGATAAATTATGCGTATAGAATATGAAATAAAGCTGGGCTTCAAAGATGTGATGATTCGCCCAAAAAGATCCACTTTGAAATCCCGCTCACAGGTAAGTCTTGAAAGAACCTTCAGCTTCCGCAATTCCGGTAAAAGCTGGACAGGCGTGCCGCTTATTGCCGCAAACATGGATACGGTAGGCACCTTTGAAATGGCCAAAGCACTGGCACAACACCAGATCATGACCGCGGTTCATAAACATTACCCGGTAGAGGAATGGCACACTTTCCTAAACGAAAACCCAGACATCTATCCGCATATCGCCTTAAGCACCGGTACCGGCGAAGCTGATGAGGAAAAGATCGGCCAAATTCTAAAAAACCACCCGAAATTACAGTTTCTCTGCATTGATGTAGCAAACGGCTATTCGGAACATTTCGTGGAGTTTGTAAAACGCTCAAGACAACTGTACCCTGAAATTACCATCATCGCAGGAAATGTAGTGACCGGTGAAATGGTAGAAGAACTTATCCTAGCCGGTGCCGACATTATTAAAGTAGGCATCGGGCCCGGCTCCGTATGTACCACAAGAATAAAAACCGGTGTCGGCTATCCGCAACTTTCCGCGATTATAGAATGTGCAGATGCCGCGCATGGCCTTGGCGGGCATATTATTTCAGATGGTGGCTGCAAGATACCGGGCGATGTAGCCAAAGCCTTTGGTGGTGGCGCAGACTTCGTGATGCTGGGTGGTATGTTTGCCGGGCATGAGGAAAGCGGTGGCGATATGGTGGAAGAAGACGGCAAGAAATACCGCCTGTTCTATGGCATGAGCTCGCAGACCGCAATGGAAAAGCATGCCGGTGGTGTCGCGGAGTACCGGGCTTCGGAAGGAAAGACTGTAAAAGTACCTTACAAAGGAAATGTGGATGACACCGTAAAAGACATATTAGGCGGCGTACGATCTACCTGCACCTATGTTGGTGCCTCGCAACTGAAAGAACTTTCGAAAAGGACGACTTTCATACGTGTTGCCGAACAACATAATGAAGTGTTCGGGGCATAGGCCAGCAAACTGTATGAACTAAGTAAAAGGATGTAAGCATAAGCAAGTTTGGTGCGACGACGAATTCTGTCACATACAGAAATGAGTCTGTGACTCTTAGAAATGGGACTGCAACGATTAAAAATTGCTCCGTAAAGTATAGAAATGGTTCAGCGAGGTGTAGAAATGACTTAACGAGATGTAGAAATAATTCCGCAAGTTTTAGAAATGACTCCGCAAGTTTTACAAATGACTCCGCAAGTTTTAGAAATGGCTCCGCAAGTTTTAGAAATGGCTCCGCAAGCTTTAGAAATGGCTCCGCAAGCTTTACAAATGACTCCGCAAGCTTTACAAATGACTCCGCAAACTTTAGAAATGGCTCCGCAAACTTTAGAAATGACTCCGCAAACTTTAGAAATGGCTCCGCAAGCTTTAGAAATGACTCCGCAAGTTTTAGAAATGGCTCCGCAACTTTTAGAAATGGCTCCGCAAGCTTTACAAATGACTCCGCAAGCTTTAGAAATGACTCCGCAAACTTTAGAAATGGCTCCGCAACTTTTAGAAATGATTAAATAACAAAACCGCGACTAGTCGCGGTTTTTAATTATAAGTTGGTGCCTTTGTTTTAGCCCCGCTGTCCGCTGTATCTCCGGCGCGCGTAAGCGCCGCCGGAGATACAGCGGACAGCGGGACGGGTCTTGAAGAGGACCTATGCCCGCAAGCTCCTAAGTAAGCATTCCGCCATCTACGTTGAGTACCTGTCCGGTGATGTACGCTGACATATCTGAGCCGAGGAATACACAGGCGTTGGCCACATCTTCAGGTTGGCCGCCACGCTTCAAAGGTATGCCCTCTCGCCAGCCCTGAACTGTTTTTTCATCGAGTGCGGCCGTCATCTCGGTTTCAATGAATCCAGGCGCTACCGCATTGCAACGGATGTTGCGCGAACCTAACTCGAGCGCGATAGATTTTGAGAAGCCAATGACGCCAGCTTTTGACGCGGCATAGTTTGCCTGTCCTGCATTGCCCTTAACGCCTACCACGGAGGTCATGTTGATGATGGAGCCGGATTTGGCTTTCATCATTGGTTTAATGACTGCTTTTGTAAGGTTGAAAACAGAATCGAGGTTGGCTTTGATGATGGTATCCCAGTCATCTTTTGACATCCGGAGCATCAGGTTATCGCGGGTAATCCCGGCGTTGTTGATGAGGATATCGATTTTACCGAATTCTGCCATCACATCCTCTACCAGTTTTTGCGCGGCGTCATAATCTGACGCGTCAGACTGGTATCCTTTTGCCTGTGTGATCTGGCTTAAGTCTTGTTCCAATGCCTGTGCCTTATCTACCGAACCGGCATAGGTGAAAGCGACTTTGGCTCCCTCGCGGGCGAAAACCTCGGCGATGCCTTTCCCAATTCCGCGTGTGGCACCGGTAATAAGTGCTACTTTTCCTTCTAATAATCCCATGTTATCTGTTTAATTTTCTGTGTTTTTATATTTATTTGTACTCAGGCGCGTTGGTTTTTCTGTATTCTGGTGTGCGGTATTATTGATGACCAATACAATTTCGCCTTTTAAAGTTTTGGTTTTAGAGAATTCGATTAACTCGCTGATTGTTCCGCGTTTGGTTTCCTCAAATTTCTTTGAAATCTCGCGGCTGAGGCTTATCTGTGTATGGTCGCCGAAGAACTCTTTGATCTGCTCCAAAGTCGTGTTTATTTTATGTGGACTTTCGTAGAGGACGATCGTTTTGTTTTCGGCCGCCAGTTGCTGTAGCTTGGTTTGCCGACCTTTTTTCTGTGGTAAGAAGCCCGCAAAAAGGAACTCATTATTGGGCAGACCAGAGACTACCAACGCCGGAACGAATGCGGTAGCGCCCGGCAGGCACAATATCTCAAGGTTTTCTTCGGCGGCGGCTTTTGCAAGCAGATAACCGGGATCTGAAATTCCGGGGGTGCCGGCATCGGTGATTAGGGCAATGTTTTGGCCGTTCTTCAGGTCTTCAATTACTTTTTGGGTTGCCTGATGCTCGTTATGAAGATGGTACGCTTTCAGCGGTTTCGATATTTCGTAATGTTTCAGAAGGACGCCCGAAGTCCGTGTATCTTCACAAAGGATATAATCTGCTTCTTTCAGCACTTTAATGGCCCTGAACGTCATATCCTCTAAATTCCCGACAGGTGTTGGAACAAAGTATAAAATCCCCGACATCTATAATTTTTCAAATAGATTTTTGCAGTACTCTTCAAGTCCAGGATCGCGCGCACCCATGAGCAATAATACCGTACCGTGCGAAAGATGAGGTCTGACGGCATCAATAAAATCATTACGATCCTCTATAAAATAGGCTTTTTTGCCAGTTTGCTTAATATCTTCAACCAAGTCGTTTGCAGAAATATCTTTTACAGCGGTACCACCGGCATAGAAGATTTCGCTCATCCATATTTCATCTTCGGGCCGAAGCGCCGCAGAAATCTCTTCAGCGAAATCTTTTCTCAGGAATCTTGTAGGCCCATAGCCATGTGGCTGAAACCAGGCTATCACCTTTTTTGCCAGTGGCTGACAGGCCCGTATAGAAGCGGCACATTTGGCTGGATTGTGTGCATAATCATCGATTACCCAAACGCCGTTTTTCTGTCCCAAAATCTGGTGACGGCGGTAAATACCTTCATATTTCTGGAGACTTTTTGCACAGATTTCGAGACTTACGCCAATCTGGTTGGCTACTGCAATTGCCGCTGTGGCATTTTCTACGGAATGCCGCCCGATAGCGTTCATCGTGAATAGCTGCCCAAGCACTTCAAAATTTAAGGTAAATGCGTTTTGAGTAAAATTATGGGCTGAATATTTTGCGTGTGTATCTTCAAATCCAAAATCATAGCCCGCATCTACAGACAATGTTTTAGCCAAGGTATGAGATTGGTTTACAATAAATAAACTTTTGGTATTATGCTTAAAAACTGTGAATAGATCTATCAGTTCATCAATTTCCTGATGGTCTTTGTCAATATTAAGTAAGAGACCCACGTGCGGATGATATTGTACCACCGACCCGTCGCTTTCATCAGCTTCGATGATAAGCCACTCGCCTTTTCCTACTGCGGCATTGCCAATTTTCCCTTGTCGGATGATGCTTGTAAGTCCGGCCCCTGAAATAATGCTCGGTTGCAGTTCGGCATCCAGTAGAATTTGGTAAAGCATTGCGGAGGTAGTCGATTTACCTGAAGTCCCCGCTACCGCGATTGTTTTTTTACTTTGGGCAATTATAGCGAGTAACTCACTTCTTTTGATAATAGGGATTCCCAGTTCTTTAGCTTTCTGGACTTCCGGAACGGTATCTTCAATAGCGGTAGAAACCACCACCAATTCTGTAGTTATTGTGATCCCGCTACCATCTTGTAGGAAACAGGTTATGCCCTCGTTTTCAAGTTGTTCGCGTGTTTTGTTATAAATATCAGGCTGGAAATAACGGTCGCTGCCCGATACATTTTTGCCAATTCCACGAAGATATTGTGCCACCGCACTCATCCCAACACCGGCGATACCAATGAAAAATACGTCTTTAAAATCCCCGATGTCCTTTATCATGCTTTGTTTTAATTTTTAAAGAAATTTGCTCTCTACCAAACTCCAGAGGCGCTGGGCATATTCATCGGCTTTCTTCCAGTCACGGTCATAATACACTTCGCTCAGATAATTTTTAGCCTCGTCTAACGTATTGAATGAGTTTAACTTATCCACGGTCTTCTTAAGTTCTGCTTCATTTCCTTTAAATAGCATTTTTGTGAAAGCTACTTTGTCATTAAGGTCAATCCTGAATTCAGGTTTGCGTTTTTCTGCCTCCATAAAATTGGTTGGTACATTTGTTTTAACCAAACTTCCTGGGTTTGCAGATGGGTCATTATCTTTTAATTCTTCCAGCGGATCATTGTCAAAAAGATCTTTCATGGCTTTAAGTCCTTTGATGTGGGCCAGCTTGAATTTCTTTTCAGGATGCGCAGATGGATGCTCGTTTTCGTCAGACACTGAATTTTTTTCAATATCGATTATAGAACCACGCTGTTCGCTGCCTTCCAGTTCCTCACGTTCTTTCTGCGCTACTTTTTCTTCATAGGCCACCTCTTGCTGCACTTCTTCGATGATTTCATTAAACTCTTCAGCTTCTAGTTGTGCCAAATCGGCTGAGAATTCTTCCGAAGGTTGTTCATCATGCATCTCGTTGATTTCTGTAGTGAACAGAACTTCCTCCTCGAAACCTGATTCGTTTAATAAATCACTGCTACTATTAAAAGAATTCTCCTGGTTTAACAATTGATTATCAATGTGTTCTGCGCCTGTAAATTGCAGACTCTCTTTGTTTTTGTCAAGCATTTTAAGGAAAGCCACACGCTCCGCCAGTTCAGCAAACATGTCTTGTTTGGTAAGTAACTCATCATGTGAATTTATTTTTGAAAGCGTTTCTAAGACGGCCTTGGTTTCAAAAAAAATTTTCTGCTGAAGATCAAGGAGATTCTGCATGATTAAATCTATTAAAAAAACGTAATTTTGGTGACTAAATATCACGGCTAAATTAACAAATGTTTTTAGAAAACACAATAAATCACGCAAAACAAAGCGGCTGGATGGAGGTGATCTGCGGCTCAATGTTTTCGGGAAAAACCGAGGAGTTAATCCGAAGGCTGCGGCGTGCGGAAATGGCAGGGCAAAACGTAGAAATCTTCAAACCAAAACTTGATACACGCTACGCTGAAGAAGAAGTTGTATCGCATAATCAAAACAAAATCCGAAGCACCCCGGTGGACAGTCCTAATGAAATCTTGCTGTTGGGTTCAACCTGTGATGTGGTAGGGATTGATGAAGCACAGTTTTTCGATAATAGTATTGTAGAAATAGCTAATACATTGGCTAATAACGGAATACGTGTCGTAATAGCTGGCTTGGATATGGATTTCAAAGGTCGCCCTTTTGGTGCAATGCCCAACCTGATGGCCACCGCCGAATATGTAACAAAGGTACACGCCATCTGTAAAAGAACCGGTAACCTGGCGAACTATTCCATGCGGATTTCGGCGGGAAATGATTTGGTACAACTCGGAGAAACCGAGAGTTATGAAGCTGTAAGCCGCAAAGTCTTTAATGAAGAATTCCTGAAACGATGAACTATACAGCCCAGCAAATCGCAGCGTTGACAGATGCACAACTGGTTGGCAACGGTGAGCTAATTGTCAAATCTATCGCTTTTGACAGTCGAATAATCTTTTCATCGAAAAACACGGCTTTCCTGGCGATTAATACCAAGAAAAACTCAGGGGAAAAATACATTCCAGAGGTCATTGAAAAAGGTATTGAAATCATTATATCCGAAACAAAAACATCTGATGATGAAGGTATTACTTGGATTCTGGTAAATGATACCGTAAGGTTTTTACAAACACTTGCAAAAATCCATATTGACAGTTTCAACATCAAAACCATCGGTATTACGGGCAGCAACGGAAAAACCATCGTTAAAGAATGGCTTTACCAGAGCCTGTCTGATGAATATACTATTGTGAAAAGCCCAAAAAGTTTCAATTCCCGAATTGGCCTTCCAATCTCATTGTTGCAAGCCAATGAAAAGCATGAGATGGGCATCTTTGAAGTCGGTATTTCTCATCCAGGTGAAATGCGGTTACTTGCAGATATCTTTCAGCCACAGATCGGTATTTTCACGCATATTGGTTCCGCACACGAATCACATTTCAAAGACCAGCAGGAAATTATCAACGAAAAAATAATGCTTTTTGAGAGAAGTGAAGTTATTATATTCAATGGTGATAATCCATTAGTTTATAAATCTATAAGAGATCTATATTCCAGTAAAGGATTAATATCTTATGGCTTTGAAAATCACAATGATGTCTTCATTAAAAATGCTTCCCATGACGGAAATCTTGTTATATCGTGCTTCAATGAAGAATTTGAACTGAAGGCGCAGCAACGTGATGACGCCACGTTGTATAACGTCTTATGTGTGATCACTACCCTGAAAAAGCTAGGATTCAGCACAGCCAAGATCATTGAAAAAATCAACGCTTTGAAAGCGGTTGAAATGCGCTTGGAAAGTGTAAATGGTGTACGTAACAATTTGATAATTAATGATTCGTATAACCTTGATCTAGATTCCCTTAAAATATCCTACCAGTTCATCCAGGAATATAATAAACCTGATAAGAACCTGATTATCACGGACTTTATGGATGGTAAAAACCAAGAACAGCTTTATCAGCAAGTGTCGGAACTTACCAACCAGCAGAAATTCAACAGAACATTCCTCATCGGTACAGAAATTACAAAATACAAGAACCTGTTTGATGGGAAGGTTTATATTTTTTCTGATGTTAAGGAACTTATAGACAGTCATTTACTTAACCAAATTGAAAACGAGATCATTTTACTGAAAGGCGCAAGGAAGTTTGGTACCGACCGTCTGAAAGGGTATCTTGAATTGCAGAAACACGATACCGTCCTGGAAGTGAATCTCAACGCGATTATTCATAACATCAACATCCACAAATCTTTACTGAAGCCATCTACCAAAATGATGGCAATGGTAAAAGCATATTCGTATGGTTTGGGAGGCTACGAGATCGCAGAGTTTCTCCAGCATCATCATATTGATTATCTGGGGGTTGCCTATGCTGATGAGGGCGTAGCCTTAAGGAAAAATGGTATTTCTGTACCTGTTATGGTCATGAATCCCGAACAGCACAGTTATGAAAGCATCATTGATTATCAACTGGAACCGGAAATTTACAGTTTCCGTGTACTGAATTTATTTTACGAGCAACTCGTTAAGAAAGGTGTTGAAAAAGACTATCCGATACATATAAAACTTGAGACTGGGATGCATCGGCTCGGCTTTAAAACCCATGAATTGCCTGAACTTGTGCAGTATCTGGAGAAAATGGAGCTAAAGGTGGCTTCCATCTTCAGTCACCTTTCTTGCGCGGACGATCCTTCAGAAAATGCCTATACGCTGGAGCAGATAAAAATATTCAATGATAATGCATCATATCTATGCCAAGAGATTGGTTATGTACCGATATGCCATATCCTGAATAGTGCAGGTATCACATATTTTTCTGATCATCAGTTCGATATGGTCCGCATTGGTATCGGAATGATGGGTTTGTCAACAGATATAGAAATCAAAAAGCAATTGAGGCCGGTTGTTCGTTTTAAAACGGTCATTTCGCAGATTTCTGAGGTAAAACGTAATGAATCAGTAAGTTATAACAGAAGATATAAACCTCAGCAAGATACCAGAATCGCTACCCTGCCCGTTGGTTATGCCGATGGGATCCCAAGATTTATTGGGAATAAAGTAGGAAAGGTGGGCATCAATGGCAAACTTTATCCGATTGTGGGAACGATCTGTATGGACATGATGATGGTGGAGATTGGTGAAGACAACATCAATGAAGGTGACGAAGTGGTGATTTTCAACTCAAATCCTTCGCTGGAGGATTTTTCGGCGTATTGCAATACCATCCCTTACGAAGTGCTTACCTCCATATCACGACGTGTGAAGCGCGTTTACATTAAAGATTAATGAAAAAACTTTGGCTTTTTATAATTTTCCTGTGTTCGGTTTGTGTGTATTCACAGACACAAAATGTTCCTGGAAACCCAAAAAGGCCAAAGATAGGGCTTTCACTATCTGGCGGTGGTGCCAAAGGCTTTGCGCATATTGGTGTTTTAAAATTAATTGATTCATTGGGGGTCAAGATAGATTATATCTCTGGTACCAGCATGGGCGCCATTGTTGGCGGACTCTACGCATCGGGATATAGCGGCGAAGAAATCGAGAAAATCGTGATGGAAATTGATTTCTACAACATCATAGCCAATGAAAAAAGCCGTCAGGAGGCCACATTTTTCAACAAATCTGTAGATAAATACATCCTGAGTCTGCCCGTGAAAAACGGTAAGGTGAATGTACTACCAAAAGCCATCTCAACAGGGCAAAAAAACATCTATCTGCTAAAGGAACTCTTTAAGAATGTATCAACCATAGATGATTTCTCGAAGTTGCCCATTCCTTTTATGTGTGTAGCGACCAATCTGGAAAGTGGCAAGACTGAAATCTTCGAGAAAGGTGATCTGGTAAGTGCTATCATGGCCAGCTCTGCGTTCCCTTCGTTGATGGACCCTGTAAAAATCAATGATTCTCTGTATATCGATGGTGCAATGACGATCAATTACCCATCAAAACCTTTGAAAGATAAAGGTTTAGATATTGTAATCGGTGTGGATCTCAGTCAGGGACTTGCAAAAAGAGAGCAACTCTCCAGCGCTATTGATATCCTTAACCAGGTTATTGATTTCGGTATTCTGGCAGAAACCAAAAGACAGATCAATTACACAGATATTAGTATCCGCCCAGATCTGAACGGTTTCTCCGCTACCAGTTACGGAGATAAACGCGCTATTTTGGATTCGGGGTTTATTGCCGCAAAACGCTTTGTAAAGCCGCTTTCTTTATTACCTAAAAGAGAAAGGATCACCTTACGTGCGCCTAGCAACAACGTATATTCTAATGTGTATAAAATTGACAGTCTGGTAGTAGAAAACAACCATATTTTCGCTGAAAATTACGTACAGGGAAAGATGAATCTGCGTGTACCTTCGCTGCAAACTTATGGAAACATCAACCGTATGATAGACCGTCTGTATGCGACCAATAATTATACACTGATTAATTACGATATTCTACAGGTACACGATAAAAATTTACTTAAACTAAATGTTACCGAAGATGATACAAGGCTGTTCCTGAAGTTTGGCCTCCATTATGACGAAATTCTAAAAACCGGTTTGTTGCTCAATGTAACTGGTAAAAGATTATTATTCCGTAATTCCATTGTTTCATTAGACATTGTTGTGGGCGATCAGCCACGGTATTACCTCAATTACTTCATTGATAATGGTTATATCCCTGGCTTCGGTGTGTATGCATCAGGGATGTCTTTAGACCTCAAAAACCTTGACGATAACCTTTCTACGGAATGGAACTGGTTAAGGAATGAAGCATTCATACAATCGATTTGGCGCGATAAATATGCCATTGGTGCAGGTCTAAGTTATGATTATTTTGAATCGAGAACCATAGATCAGTCATCTTACAGTAATTTTACACATTCACTTAATGCCTTTGCCTTTATAAAAAGTGATACGCAAGATGATAAAAGTTTCCCTACGAAAGGTATTTTACTTAATGTAGAAGGTAAACTGTTGGATTTATTAAATGAAGAACAAGAAGGCCGCACATTTCAGGCTAAAATAACCTCCCAGTTGAACTTTCCTCTTCGCCCGAAACTCACTTATCAGCTACATTTATTCGGCGGCATCACAATTGGTGAAACGCTTTCACCATATTATCTTTACCGGATTGGCGGAATTTTTGGGCAGAATTTGGGGAATTTTGTAAAATTCGGTGGGTATCAGTTTGGCGCTTTAGATTCAGAAAACCTTCTTACGGCATCGAACAGTTTACAATACAATGTGTATAAAAACTATTTCGTTGATGCGTCATTTAATATGGCAAATATGTTTAATGATCTTGGCGTTGACGATATCTTACATGTTTCAGAATCTTCCTATGGCTTTACCGCAGGCTATAAATCTACGTTTGGACAAATAAAATTAAATTACAGCCGTTCTGTAAACCGACAAAACAACATCTTCAGTGTAATATTAGGACACTGGTTTTAATTATGATACATTTCTTTTTTGAAAATATCGAGGAAGTAAATTTTCCGACTGATACTATTTCATGGCTTAAAAATATTATCCTTACAGAAGAAAAAAAATTAGGCACTCTGAATTATATCTTTTGTGATGATGAGCATTTACTGAAGGTAAATCGTGATTTTCTCGATCACGATTATTATACCGACATCATTACTTTCGACTATGTGAAGGGCAATACCATCTCCGGTGATATTTTTGTATCTTTGCCGCGCATTTCAGAGAACACTGTAACCTTGCAAAAGGATTATGATTCTGAATTACTTAGGGTCTTAGCACATGGTATTTTACACCTCTGTGGGTATAAGGATAAATCTGCTCAGGAAAATACTGAAATGCGAGCCAAAGAAGATTTTTATTTAAATATTTACTTTAATGTTTCACGTGAAACATCTTAGCATTAATTAATGATTTTAGAAAAATACGACGTAATAGTAGTAGGCGCTGGCCATGCTGGCTGTGAAGCCGCTGCCGCTGCCGCCAACATGGGATCAAAGACTTTATTGATTACCATGAATATGCAGACCATTGGGCAAATGTCTTGTAACCCGGCCATGGGAGGCATCGCTAAGGGGCAAATTGTAAGAGAAATTGATGCCATGGGAGGCTACTCCGGCATTATCGCAGATATATCAGCGATACAATTCAAGATGCTTAACCTTTCCAAAGGACCCGCCATGTGGTCGCCACGTACCCAGAATGACCGGATGTTGTTTGCTGAGGAATGGCGTCTTGCTTTGGAAAATACACCAAACCTTGACTTTTTTCAGGATATGGTAAAAAGCTTGGTTATAGAAAATAATCAAGTGAGAGGTGTAGTTACTTCCCTTGGAATTAAAATTCAGGGAAAATCCGTCGTTCTTACAAACGGCACTTTCTTAAACGGCCTCATACATGTTGGTGACAAACAACTTGGCGGTGGACGGATGGGCGAACCGAAAGCTTTTGGTATTACAGAACAGTTAGTATCATTAGGTTTTGAAGCTGGCCGAATGAAAACCGGAACTCCACCGCGAGTGGACGGTCGAAGTTTAGACTACAGTAAAATGGAAGAGCAGGAAGGTGACATTAATCCACAAAAGTTCTCTTACACTGATACACCAAAATTAACCAAACAAAGGAGCTGTCACATAGTTTATACAAATGAAACGGTGCACGATATTTTAAGGGAAGGGTTTGATAGAAGTCCTATGTTTAACGGCACCATACAAAGCATTGGCCCACGCTATTGCCCGAGTATCGAAGATAAGGTCAATCGGTTTGCCGAACGCACGAGACATCAGTTATTCGTAGAGCCCGAAGGCTGGCAAACCGTAGAAATTTATGTGAACGGTTTCAGCTCTTCACTACCCGAAGATGTGCAAATTAAAGCGATGAAGCATATTCCAGGCTTCGAGAATGTAAAAGTTTTCCGCCCAGGATACGCCATTGAGTACGATTACTTCCCCCCTACCCAACTCTATCATACTTTAGAGACGAAATTAATCTCCAACCTATATTTTGCAGGCCAGATCAACGGAACTACAGGTTATGAAGAAGCAGCCGGACAGGGATTGATGGCAGGTATCAACGCACACAACAAAGTTCATGGCAAGGAAGAATTTATATTAAACCGTGATGAAGCCTATATAGGTGTTCTGATTGACGACCTTATTACGAAGGGTACGGAAGAACCCTACCGTATGTTTACCTCACGTGCAGAGTATCGTTTGTTACTGAGACAAGATAACGCGGATATCCGTTTGACTGAAAAATCACATAAATTAGGATTAGCCGATTATCAACGATTGGAAAAAGTTCAGAAAAAGATTTCCGGAAGTAATGAACTCGAAGAGATTTTGAAGGAAACTTCTTTAAAACCCGGAATTATCAACCCGATCTTGGCAGAAATCGAATCTTCACCTGTGGATCAGGCATATCGTGCCGCTCAGATCCTGACGCGCCCGAATATGACTCTCGAAAAACTTGAGAATATTGACTTAATAAAGGACAAAACCGCACATTTCCCATTTGAAGTTAAGGAACAGGCAGAGATCAATATAAAATACAAAGGCTATATTGAGAAAGAAAAAGAGAACGTATCTAAACTGAACCGTTTGGAAACAATCAGGATTTCTGAAGATTTCGATTTCAGTAAAATTTCCTCGCTGTCCTCGGAAGCCCGGCAAAAACTGAATAAGATTAAACCTAAAACCATTGCCCAAGCAAGCAGGATCAGCGGCGTTTCTCCTGCCGATATTAACGTATTATTGATTTATTTAGGAAGATAAAAAAGTGTTTCACGTGAAACATATATTTAAAGCATGAAAGTTAAAGATCATTTTCTTACACAGGAAACATTTGAAATCATACCAACCGAAATTGCCGGAATATTAAAAACCCATCCAATTCCGAATAATCTCGACAAGTATTATGAAAGTGAAAAATATATTTCTCACAACCAGGATAAAGGTTCATTAAAAGAAAAAATATATAAAAGATTTCAAAAGATAAACCTTAATTTCAAAAGAAATATCCTCGCCAATGAACTATATAAAAAAGCAGCAGTCTTGGATTATGGTTGTGGCGCTGGGGAATTCTTGAAATTCATAGAGGAAGATTTTACAACATTTGGCTTTGAACCCAATAAAACAGCGAGAGAGTATACAGCCAAAAAACTTACTTCTACAACATTAATAGAAGATCTTGAAGAACTTGAAAATGAAAGTTTAGACGCAATTACATTATGGCATGTATTCGAACACATTGAAGATCAGAAAATTAAATTAAATCAGTTTTATAATAAACTGAAATCCAATGGTTTATTGATAATTGCTGTGCCTAACTATACTTCGAATGACGCAAAGAGGTACAAAAAATACTGGGCAGCTTATGACGTTCCGCGGCATATCTATCATTTTTCAAAATCCGGAATGGAGCAAATGATGAACAATAAACAATGGAAAATCAAATATACACGTCCGCTAATATTGGATGCCTTCTATATTTCCATGCTCAGCGAAAAATATAAGAAATCACCCATTTTTTGGTTAAAAGGATTTGTTTTCGGAGCGATTTCTAATTTTAAAGCATCAAAAACTGGCGAATTTTCGAGTTTGATATACATAATCGAAAAAAATAGATAATTGATTTTTAACCTGTTTCTGAAGGTGAATTTTAAGCTAAATCTTTTAATTTTCTACTAAAAACAAAAGCCTGCAATCTGCAGGCTTCTATTTTTTTTTATTTATTTTAATTGTTGATCGCTTTCACTCCCGGCAATTGTTTACCTTCTAAACTCTCAAGCATCGCGCCACCACCAGTGGAAACATAACTTACCTTATCATCATAACCGAATTGTTTTACAAATGCTACACTGTCTCCCCCACCGACAAGTGAAAAAGCACCCAGTCTCGTCGCTTCCGCAATGCTGTCGCCTAACGCTTCGGTACCTGCCGAGAAATTAGGCATTTCAAAAACACCTACAGGTCCGTTCCACAAAATGGTGCGGGAGTTCATGATCACATCATGGAAAAGCGTACGCGTACGATTACCGACATCCATTCCCATCCATTCGTCTGGTATATCATAAATATCCGCCTCGCTGCGTGCCGCATCATTGCTGAACTCATCTGCGATTACCGTATCAACTGGCAAATATATTTTGACGTTCATGGCTTTCGCTTTAGATAAAATCTCTAACGCCAGGCTCATTTTATCCTCTTCAAGCAAGGACTTTCCGATGTTTCCGCCCAATGCACGGATGAATGTGAAAGCCATTCCACCACCGATGATTAAGTTATCAACCGCTGGCAGCATATTCTCAATGATTGTAATTTTACTGGAAACTTTCGAGCCACCCAAGATTGCTGTCACTGGTTTTTCGCCGCTTCCCAATACTTTTTCGATGGCTTCAAGTTCTTTTGCCATCAATAAACCGAAAAATTTAGTTTGTGGAAAAAACTGTGCGATGACCGCTGTTGAAGCATGTTCACGATGTGCGGTCCCAAAGGCGTCATTTACGTAAGCATCTGCATATTTCGATAGTTTCTCAGCAAAATCTACATCACCAGCTTCTTCCTCATTATAGAACCGGAGATTCTCTAACAGCAGGATTTCGCCTTCCTTCAGATCGGCAGACATTTGTGCCGCTTCATCACCGATGCAGTCTGCACAGAATTTTACGGGCTTACCCAAGATTTCTTCAATAGCGGGAACAATGTTTTTTAAAGAAAACTCTTCAGAGGGTTTGCCCTTTGGCCTGCCAAGATGCGTCATCAGGATGACGGAACCGCCATCATTCAGTATTTTCTCCACCGTTGGCTTTACCGCTTCAATACGCGTGGTATCTGTCACTTTCAGGTCGGCACTTTGGGGTACGTTAAAATCAACTCTCACAAGTGCTTTTTTCCCTTTGAAATCGAAATCGTTTATTGTTTTCATAAAATTCCGCTATTATTTTGTGTTACAAATTTACCAATTATTTGGCGCAATAAAAATTTAAAAGACTTTAAAATTCAACAATCCGCAAAGACTCATTTTATCGACATTATTTTTTTTTATTTAAAAAAAGAATTGAATGATGTTGTTGGTGTAAGCAGTTTTGGGGAGAAAAAAGCATGATGATTTTCAACACAGGAAATTGTTTTATACTTGATATTTAATCCACAATTAGATTAGCTGTAAATCAAATATTTATGTTATTTATCAACAATTGTTAGTAAAAGTTGGCTTTATATAAGGTTCATAAAATCTTTATGGAAAACAAATTGATTTCAGAGGTTAAACTTTTCTGAAGTTTTATTCCCAACATCCGAAAATTTTCTGCAAAAAGCATTTCTCTTCGATTACGAAAGCAAAACTTTAAGGAAGTTTTCCACATCAATTCACATGGCTTTGCACAATTATCCCCAACGTTTTGCGTAGGCATTCATTTTCTAACGAAGGATCAAAAGCTGTTCCTTGAAATTCGGGCTAAACGTTTATTAGATAAGGATTTTCGCAGGAAAGTAATTTTTTATTTTAATAATCTTAAATTTGTGAAGGCTGAAGGGCTTAAAATCTTATGTGATATGAAAAAAATCTGTATCGCCAGCGATCATGCAGGCTATGTGTATAAGGAAATTATTAAAAAACATCTCGCGGACCGCTATATTATCGAAGATTTTGGAACATTTTCTGAAGATTCTGTTGATTATCCGGATTTTGTACACCCCAGTGCCGCTTCAATCGAAAAAGGCAGCAATGAGCTGGGCATACTGATTTGTGGTAGTGGAAACGGCGTACAGATGACGGCAAACAAGCACCAGCGCATCCGTTGCGCACTGTGTTGGATGCCCGAACTTGCCGAACTTGCCCGTAAACATAACAACGCGAATATGATTTCGCTGCCTGCACGATTTATTGCGGCAGAACTCGCCATCGACATTGTGGAGAAATTTCTTTCCACCGATTTCGAAGGCGGCAGACACCAACTGAGGGTAGATAAAATCTCCTGTTAAGCGGTGATAATTACTAAATAAACAACTATGGCTAAACGCAAAAAATTTATTTCTCATAAAAATGACCAGAGATTGCAGGAAATAGGACGTCTCATCCTTAGGTTCATGAATGAGAGATCTACCAAAATACACAACTATAAGCAGATTGCCGACGGTATAGATTACCGCAATCCCCGACAGCGCGAACTCGTTATCCAGGCCTTGCACAAATTACTCGCCGCACAGCGTATTGAAGAGGTGCAGAAAGGCAAATACATCATCAACCTAAAAATTAACGATACCGTAACCGGCATCATCGACTTCAATCAGGCGGGTAATGCCTATGTAAGCGTGGAGGGGATGAAAGAGGATATTTTCATCCATTCTAAAAATGTAAAAGACGCGCTGCAAGGTGATCAGGTACTTATTGTAACCTATCATTTCAAAGGGAAAAAGCTCGAAGGCTCGGTATTAGAAGTTATCAAACGCAACCGAGAAGAATTTGTAGGAACCTTCCAACTGATAAACCATAAGGATTTTGGTTTCGTAGTCTGCGATAAAAAAACCATTAATACAGATATTTTCGTGCCTAAAGGTAAAATAGGCGGTGCGAAAGATGGGGATAAAGTGGTGGTAAAAATGGTAGAATGGCGACAGGGTGAAAAAAATCCTGAAGGCGAAATCGTGCGTGTTCTAGGGGCGCCCGGCGAACACGAAACTGAAATACATTCCATCCTTGCAGAATATGGCCTTCCCTACTCTTTCCCGGAAGAAGTTGAAAGAGAAGCTGAAGCGATTGACCGTGAAATCCGCGAGCAAGAAGTGGCCAAACGCCGTGATATGCGCGATGTCTGTACTTTCACCATCGATCCGAAGGATGCCAAGGATTTCGATGATGCTCTGTCAATACAAAAACTCGACAACGGAAACTGGGAAATAGGTGTACACATTGCCGATGTTTCGCACTATGTAGTACCGGGCACTTTGTTGGATGAAGAAGCTTACGACCGCGCCACATCCGTTTATCTGGTAGACCGCGTGGTTCCTATGTTGCCGGAAGTCCTTAGTAACGAAGTCTGCTCGCTGCGCCCGCATGAAGATAAATATACGTTCTCTGCTGTATTCGAGCTTGATGAGAATGCAGATGTAGTAAAAGAATGGTTCGGGCGAACTGTCATCCATTCCGACCGGCGTTTTACCTATGAGGAAGCGCAGGAAAGGATTGAAACCGGTACCGGAGACCTGGCCGAAGAAATCCTAGTGATGGACCGTCTTGCCAAAATTTTAAGGAAAAACCGCATCAACAATGGGGCAATTACCTTCGACCGGAGTGAAGTACGCTTCAACCTCGATGAAAATAATGAACCGATAGGTGTTTATTTTAAAATCAGCAAAGATTCTAACCATCTAATCGAAGAATTCATGCTGCTGACCAACCGAAAAGTTTCAGAATTTATCTCGCTTAACCGAAAAGGGCAGCCTACCGGGAATACCTTTATCTACAGAATACACGATGACCCGGATCCTACAAAACTGGAAGCGTTGCGCGATTTTGTCTCAACTTTCGGTTATAAAATGGATCTGGCCAATACTAAAAAAGTAGCGGAATCACTCAACCGTCTGCTAACCGACGTGAAAGGCAAAGGCGAAGAAAATATGATTGAAACACTCGCAATGCGCTCTATGAGTAAAGCCGTTTATTCCACAAATCCGATTGGGCATTATGGCCTTGGCTTCGAGTTCTATACACATTTCACCTCCCCTATCCGCCGTTATCCCGACCTTATCGCACACCGTTTACTGCAGCATTATTTGGATGGTGGTAAGTCCCCGAACAAAGAGGATTACGAGGAAAAAAGCAAACACTGCAGCGCGATGGAGCGTCTTGCGGCAGATGCCGAGAGAGATTCTATCAAATTTATGCAGGTGAAGTTTATGGAGAAACATTTAGGTGAAGAATTCACTGGTGTTATTTCAGGCGTAGCTGATTTTGGTTTCTGGGTGCAAATTCCTGAAAACGGTGCTGAGGGACTGATAAAGCTCCGCGACCTGATGGATGATTCTTATTCTTACGATGCCAAAAACCATCTGGTGCAGGGCGCCCGCACAGGCAACCAGTATCAACTGGGGGATGAGGTGAAAATAAAAGTGATGAAAGCCAACCTGATCCAGAAACAGCTGGATTTCAAGATCATAACCGAATAATAATTTTAATGAAAAAGGATACGTTATAAAGCATGTTTGAACTCATTTTATCGGCTGTCGGTCTGGGCATCATGCTGAGTCTCGTTTTTATAGGGCCTATTTTCTTTCTGCTGATTGAAACCAGTTTTTGTCGCGGTCCCAAGCACGCCATCGCGCTGGATTTTGGGGTAATCGTAGCAGATATTCTGTGTATTGTGGCTGCTTTTTTTGCCAGTGCCGACTTGGTACAGCTTATCGATAAACACCCCGGGTTCTACCGTGTTACGGCCTTGATTATACTTATTTATGCTGTGTATATGATTGTCTCGAAAACCAAAATGCATCTGGTAGGTGAAGAAAGACTTATTGGCCAGAATTATTTTAAAACATTCTTGAATGGCTTTTTCTTTAACATTCTGAATATCGGGGTCGTGCTATTCTGGCTCGTAACCGTCATTTCTGTACGCAATGCTTACCCAGATCTAGACCAGTTTATGCTTTATATGTTGCTGGTGGTAAGTACTTATCTGGCAATAGATTTCCTTAAAATATATCTTGCCAAGCAGTTTCACGAAAAACTCACGGAAAAAGTCGCCAATAGAATCCGGAAAGGAGTTGGTTATATCCTGGTGATTTTCAGTATATTCATTTTTCTGCAAAGCTTCAAGAAATTCAATCAGTTCGACCGTAAACTTGAAGAAGCCGAACGTACCGAACAGAAAAAACATCAGCCATGAGTGCAGTTATCTTCCCACCCCACCTTTCCAAAGGAGATAAAATAGCGGTCATTTCCCCGGCCGGCAGTGTGGAGAAAGACCAACTGAAACATGGTTTACAACTTATTCAGTCTAAAGGATACGAGGCGGTTTTTGGCGAACATGTGTTTACCCGATTTCAGCACGGCTATTCTTACGCGGGTGATGTGCGGCAACGGGTCTCTGACCTGAATTGGGCGCTAAACGATCCTGAAATTTCAGCCATTTGGACCTCACGCGGCGGTTATGGTTGCCAACATTTGCTGCCACATATTAATCTTGGGAATTTCATTAAGAATCCCAAATGGTTCATAGGATATTCCGATAACACCGTGATCCAAAGTTATCTGCTGCAACACGGTTTCGCGTCCTTACACGCACAAACCATTAAGACCTCGGCTTTTGGCGTGACAGATGAAAGCTATGACCTGATATTTGACCTTTTTAAAGGAAAATTTCCTAACTATACCATTGAAAACCAACAGTTCAACCGGAAAGGCATTGCGGAAGGTCAACTGATTGGGGGTAATCTTGCGCTCATCTACGCCTTGTTGGGGACGCCATATACATTTGATTTTAAGGATAAAATACTTTTCATTGAAGATATTGGTGAGAAATATTATGCGCTCGACCGAATGCTCACGTCGCTGGAGCTGGCTGGGGTTTTCCATAAAATCAAAGGGCTCATCATCGGAGGTATGACTTTAATGGAAGATGAAAACGAAAATCCCGCTTATAATGACAGTTTCGATGGATTTGCGTATCAACTCATTCACGAAAGGGTTTCAAAATACCATTTCCCTACCCTGTTTGGCTTACCAAACGGGCATATTTACGATAACCGTCCGTTGATCATCGGTGCCGAAGTCTGCTTGGAAGTAGATGATCAAAGTGTTTTAAGTTTCAAATCAGCTTATGGCAGATCATAACGATTTTGGTAAACTTGCGGAAGATCTCGCAACCGAATTTCTCATCAAGAAAAAGTACAGGATTTTGGTGAAGAACTATCGTTTTCAGAAAGCAGAAATCGATATTATTGCCGAAAATGAAGAAACCATCGTCATTGTCGAGGTAAAAGCCCGAAGTTATAACACGATTATGGAACCACAGGAAGCGGTAACCAAATCAAAAATAAAACTGCTGGTAAAAGCCGCGGATGCCTATCTAAATGAAAACCCTACGCCCAAGGAAGTACGGTTTGATATCATCACTGTAATGCCTGATCAGCAGGGCGTACTGCAACTTACCCATCTGGAAGACGCTTTCCAGAGTTTTGATGCCAACTAAATGTAATCTATTCTTATGAAAACCGTACTCATCACAGGCGCCACTTCCGGAATTGGTAAAGCCACTGCACAACTTCTCGCTAAAAACTTCAGGATCATTGCCTGCGGACGGAATGAAGAAGCGCTTGCCCAACTTAGAACAGAACTTTCTGCACAAACCGACATCATAACTTTAAAGTTCGATCAGCGTCATCTGAAGGAAGTGGAAGATGCTTTTGAATCTTTACCCAAATCATGGCAGAAAATTGATGTCTTGATAAATAATGCCGGGAACGCACATGGTCTGGACCCTCTTTCTGAGGGAAATACAGAGGATTGGGATGCCATGCTGGACGGGAATGTAAAAGGTCTCCTGTATGTGTCTAAAAATATTATACCTACCATGAAAGCCCAAGGATCCGGACACATCGTGAATATTTCTTCAGTAGCCGCACGGCAGACCTATGCAAATGGTGTCGTGTATTGTGCCTCTAAAAAAGCTGTGGATGTAATCTCTGAAGGTATGCGCCTTGAACTTACTGAATTTGGCATTAAAGTCACCAATATACAGCCTGGTTTGGTAGAAACCAACTTCTCCAACGTCCGTTTCAAGAATGATGACCAGCGTGCGAAAACTGTGTATGAAGGTTACAAAGCGCTTGATCCCCAAGATATTGCCGATGCAATCTCCTATTGCATTAATACCCCGACACATGTCGCTATTTCGGATCTTACGATCTATCCCAGTGCCCAAAGTGAACCGAGAACGGTATATAAAAATCCTTAACCAACGGTTTTCCTGTTTAAATGTTAATTTTGTCCCATGAAAATCTTACACATCGAAACTTCCTCTAAAAACTGTTCTGTAGCCATTTCCGACGGCGAGCAACTACTTTGTGTATGCGAAGAAGTCTCAGAAAACTATAAACAGTCTGAAAGTCTGCACACTTTCGTACAATGGGCATTGGAAGGAGCCGGATTTACTTTGCAGGAGATGGAAGCGGTTTCCTTAGGCATGGGCCCGGGCTCTTATACCGGTCTCAGGATTGGTTCATCAGCCGCCAAAGGATTCTGTTACGGGTTAAAGATTCCACTGATTGCTGTAAATTCTCTGGAAACGATGATAACACCGTTTTTAGGGCAAAATTACACATACATCATCCCTTTGCTTGATGCAAGACGAATGGAGGTTTATACGGCAGTTTTCGATGGCGAGACAGGGAAAATGGTGGGTGAAACCAAAGCGAAAATTTTAGATGAATTTAGTTTCAGCGAATTTAAAGATCAAAAAGTCCTTTTCATAGGTGACGGAGCAGCGAAAGCCAAGGAAATTCTTCAGTTACCAAACGCAGAATTTAATCCTGCCGTTTATCCTTCTGCTAAATATTTGGTGAAAAAATCTGTAGAGAAATTTACCAAAAAGGATTTTGAAAATACGGCTTATTTTGAACCTCTTTATTTAAAAGAATTCCACGGCGTAAAGAAGAAAAAAACCGAAGACTGACTTCGGTTTTCCTTTGTGATGTAACGTATAGTTTATAAGATTATCTATTCCTTTTTTGTAGCGTATTACGTTTGGGTGGCTTCATCCGTAGTTCTGGGCTGCCCGGTGCCGGCGCTCCCAACACAGGCATACCTGGTGCTGGAGGTCCCACTTCTTCTACTGGTGCGGAAGATGTAGGTGCGACGTTGGTAGGCTGGCCATATTCATTCGTCAGTTCAAAGTTGATATCACTTTTCAAATGCTGGAGCATTTCCGCGGCCTTAAGACCTTCAGCGGTTTTAGCATAGTTTAAGGCAATCTGCTCCAGTTGGAGGATCATGATTTCCTTACCCGCGGTTTTCCCTGTATTAAAAGCGTTTAAAAGCACAAATTTAGGTACCAGTGCATCTTTCGGATGTTTCTCCAAAGCCTGCTCGATTAAGGTTTTGCTGTCTTCATATTTCTCATCAGCATAAAGGCTGAAAGCTTCGGTGTACATTTTTTCAACTTCCTCCGAAGATTTACTGAATTCTTTATTTCTTGGATTTTTCACAAATTCCGCATACGAGGTGTACGGAAATTCACTTATAATCATCTCTTTAGCACGTTCTGCCGCACTTGGATTTTTCTCGTAATTAAATGCAAAAATGCTGTATAGCGCCTGAAGTTTGGTTTCTTCATCGGGTTGCGCGTCAACAAGATCATAAAGTGTTTTTGTAGCCAGCGATGTATCGGAAAAATAAGATTCATACATTCTTCCCAAGGCAAGACTGGCGGTATCGCGGGCTTTTTTTAATGAAAATATTTCATTATTGTCGGTAGGGATCTGCTCTATGTAAAACTGGGGTTCCAGGCGACGCGGATTCGGCGCGGTGGCCATGCCCATAGCTTCATTTTTAAGGTCTTCGATGGAGGTGCTGCGGGCAGAGGTACGCCAGTTGTCACCCAAAGCCCGTGTCCCCCAAATCTGCCGGAAAGTGCTTTCGCCGCGTGCTACAGTGCTTTGGTTTGAAAAATAAAATCCGCCTTTTGTAGCTCCGAAATCCTCAAAACCACCTGTATTTCCTGCAAATATAGAGTTGGCTGAATAGTCACCGATATCAAAGCCCTTCCCTCTTTCTTTTCGCTGGCGCATTTGTTCTTCAGCAGCTTCACGAATTTTGATCCCTTCGATGTATGTATTGAAATAGGCGAACCTTTCGGCTTCAGGCATCCGGGTAAGCGCAAGGATACTGTCGTTCTTGCGGATGAGGTAATAGTTTTGGGATAATTGCTTGATGTTTTCAGATTTTTCCTGTAGCAGTGTCTTCGTGGGTTGATACGTCATTACCGCAAGTGCAGAATCATAAAACGCACCTGCCGAGAGATAATCGCTGTTATCAAAATAGGCCTTCCCAATTTCATAATAACTCAGGCCACGGATCTGTGGATCCGACATTTTTTCGTGTAAGGACTGCTGAAAAAAGGTTTTTGCCTCTTCCTTCTTGCCGGCTTTATTAGCCATAAGGCCCAGCGCATAGTAAAATTCGTTTTTGCGCGAGGCATACGTTCCTTTCTTGCTGATGTTTTCAAGATAGCTTTTTGCGCCTTGGTAATCATCATCCTGGCCATTGAATGTTTTGGCAATTTCGACTTGCGATTTCACTTCAAACTCGAAATCGTTGGCATTTTTGTAGGCGGCCGTGAAGCTTTCTCTTGCCTCATCATTTCGGCCGAGGCTGGCTAAGATCTGCCCCCGAAGAAAGGCGATTCTGCTGCGTAGTTTTCGGTTGTTATTTAGTGTGAAGGCATCTTCCAACTCCTCTACTGCCGCTTCTTTTTTGCCAGCGTGCAACAGCATTTCAGCATAATATACACTCAGGAGTTTCTGGTTGCTTTTATTAAGCTTGCTGTCGTTCTTCAATTGTGAAAAAACTTCCCCGGATCGGTAATAATCGCCCATCTTCGAATATGCCACTCCTTGGTAAATCTTTGCCAGCGGAAGCCTTTTATCATTCCGCATACTTGCAAACACATAATTCAGCCCATCAAGTGCCTCGAGGGGTTTGTTTTGGTAGATACGCGACTGCGCGAGTAATATATGTGCGTCGAATATTCTCTTGTTTCTCTCTTCGCCTCCTTTTAATACGGAATATTTGGCGATGGCTTTTAAAGCTTTAGCTTCGGCGATTTCCAGGACTGTAGTCCCCGTTCTAATTTGATTGTTACGTTGCCTGCCAGGGTCACCCGGTATCCCCGGCCCCATATTTTGCCCAGAAATATCTGTGGCGGTAAAGTTATCTTCCAATGACGAATCTAAGGGTAAATCTTCAAAAGTAAGTAACTGAATATAAGGCGCATAGAAATTATCTACATGTGCCTTGTCTCGGTTACGGAACTCGGTCTGCAGTGCATCTTTGCTGTTGAAAAGTGTATTGTAATAAGTAAAGAATCCTTTCATAAAAGCTGAATCGTTGGTTTTCTTACGTGATGAACACGAATTGAATACCGCCACAGACAGCAGAAAAAGTATGGTTTTTTTCATGTGTTTATAACTTGCAAAACGGCTAAATATTATGGGGAAGCCGTATATTTTTTGTGGATAAATGTACCAAAATTTTAATTTCAGTGACTTGCTTCAAAATCTTTTAGGATTTTGTAAACCAGATGGGTAGGTAAGCCCATGACGGTATAGTAACTTCCATTAATACGATTGATTTTTGCCATGCCCAGCCACTCCTGCACGCCGTAACTTCCTGCTTTATCAAACGGCTGGTGATTTTGGATGTAATATGTCGCTTCTTCTTCAGAGATCGGTGCCATTTCCACTTCTGTACAATCGGTTTCTGTAATGGTTTTGTTTAATGTTTTTATGGTTATTCCGGTGTACACCTGGTGTATTTTACCAGAGAGTTTTTGTAGCATTTCTTGTGCGTGGTGCGTATTTTCGGGCTTACCTAATACTTCGTTTTCCAGTGCTACTATAGTATCAGCGGTGATTAAAATTTCATCTGGCAGAAGCTCCCTGAACGAATCAGCTTTAAGTATAGACAGATAACCGGCGATTTCGGCCGGGGCCAGCGACGGTGGATAAACTTCCTCACAATTAACGGAAACTACTTCAAAACGGTAGCCTAGGTTTTGCAGCAGTTCTTTTCTTCTGGGCGAATTAGAAGCTAGTAATATTTTCATTTACAATTGTTTAGGTGCTTTTTGTATGGTCTTCGTGCCACTTGCCCTGTATTTTCATCACCTGTTCAATAACATCACGAACGGCGCCTTTGCCGCCATGGATGGGTGAAATATATTCAGCTACATCCTTTACCTCCGGGACTGCGTTTGCAGGACAGGTGGATATACCGGAGGCGCGTAAAATGCCCATGTCTGGAAGATCATCGCCCATGGTAAGTATTTCTTCATTTTTTAATCCGTATTTGAGTTTAAACTCCTCAAATTTCTCAAGTTTATGCGAGATCTTTGCGTAATAATCGGCAATACCCAAATAATTTATA
Source organism: Chryseobacterium sp. 6424 (assembly GCF_003692615.1). Lineage (NCBI taxonomy): Bacteria > Pseudomonadati > Bacteroidota > Flavobacteriia > Flavobacteriales > Weeksellaceae > Chryseobacterium > Chryseobacterium sp. 6424. The sequence goes on along the minus strand of NZ_CP023540.1, from coordinate 2,527,131 downwards.
CGGTTTCTCACCGAAGCATCATCCCCACCGGTAATCACACAGATTTTGTAATCACTTTTCACGGCTTTCACCACAGCATATCCATCCAGCACATTCATCACCCGGCACATACTTTTATCTGGCATCAGGTACACGCTACCATCGGTAAATACGCCATCTACATCAAATACAAATGCCTTTATGTTCTTTAGTTTCTGTTTATAACTCATACATTTTCTTTATGGATTGGTTCATGGTACGGTAGATTTCCAATGAATTTTCATCAGAAATAAGTTCTTCATGCAATTGTAAAATGCGCAGGTCATTTCGCACTGCCGGCCCGGTTTGAGCCTCTTTCGGTGGTAATTCCTTGATTTTTAAAGTAGTTTCTTCAATTAATGGCCAGAAGTATTCAAACGGGATTTGTTGTTCGTCAGCCAACTGTTGCGCACGTGCATAAAGATGGTTCACGAAATTGCAGGCGAAGACGGCCGTCAGATGAAGGTATTTGCGTTTTTCGTAAGTAGATAAAACAATCTTTTCGGTGATGTTTGCAGCCAAATTCTTCAGAATCTCTAAATCACCCGCATCATCACTTTCAATAAAAATAGGGATTTCTTCGTAAACTAAATTTTTAGTTTTTGAAAACGTCTGTAAAGGATAGAAACTGGCTTTACGGTAATTACCTTTTAGGATTTCTTTTGGCAACGACCCCGAAGTATGCGCTACCAGACAGTCTTTTTTTGTGATTTCTTCAGATACTATAGCCACCGCGTCATCTTTCACCGCAATTAGGTAAAGGTCAGCGTCCGCTAGTACAGAAGTGGAATGAGGGATATTAAAAAGGGAAGAAATTTCCTTCAGCGCAGCCTCATTTCTGCCAAAAACCTGTACAATAGGAATGTTTTTTTCCGTAAAAGCTTTCGCAAGATGGTACGCTACATTTCCTGAACCCAGGATGACAGTCTTCATTACAATTTTATTATCAACAAATATAATATTTTTGGTTTGGACTAAAAATTGAAAAGACTATCTTTAACCTTCGGTACAATTTACCATCAAAACACTGAATGCATCTCAATGAAGAGTAAGGAAGAAGAAATTATCGGGTTGATGTCCAGCGAAAAAACCCGCGACAAGGGTGTTCGCCTGATGATGGATGCTTACCAGAGCAGGTTATATTGGCATATCAGAAGGATTATTGTAGACCACAACCTCGCGCAGGATGTTTTACAGGAAACCTTCATAAAAGCCTACCAGAATTTTCATCAGTTCAAGCGCGACAGTCAACTCTATACTTGGCTTTACCGCATTGCAACCAATGAGTCGCTACAGCAGCTTAATAAACTCAAAAGAATGCAGAAAACCGATGAAGATGTCGAGTATCACCTGCAAAACCTGGTGGCAGATAACGCCTCTTCTGACGCAGAGGAAATCCAAATTCTGTTGCAGAAGGCGATACACACCCTCCCGGAGAAGCAAAAACTGGTTTTCACAATGAGATATTATGAGGATTTGCCTTACGAAGATATTTCTAAGATTTTAGATATGTCGGTAGGCACCCTCAAAACAAATTACCATTATGCAAAGCAAAAGGTAGAAGATTATATAAAACAGAACTACAAAGAATAAAAAGTATGAAAATGACCGCTCATTGAAATACAGCATTAAGATGAAAGATTTTGACATAGAAAAACTCGAACGCACCCAAATCTACCGTACGCCGGAGAATTTTTTTGAGGAAATGCAGCACAATGTAATGCAACAGGTTTCCCCACAGAAAAAAACCCGCATTATCCCTGTAAATTGGCCCTATGCCGCTGCAGCAGCCGTGGCTACCCTGTTCGGGCTCACGTTTTTTATAACCCAGGGGGAAGCCGCTCCAGAACCCGTAGCACAAATCCAGGAAATAAGAACCATCAACGCTTTGGAAGACGTAGCAATCAATACCGAACCAAAACAAGAGGCAAGACTTGCCTATCAAACCCTGGCAAACGATTTAACTTTAGTTTCAGATGATCATCAAAAAGAAACAAAAGCCGCGCCCACAGAAGTAACTGCAAAAGCAAAAGCCAAAACAGCACCCAAACCCAGCGCAGAGATTCAGGTAGATCAAATCCTAGGGACCATTACTTCCGCTGAATTGGCAGATTTAGGCAGAAATGTAGAGCAAGACGTGTACCTGGATTTGTATTATTAAAGAGAAGAAAGAATGAAAAAGATTTTATTTTTGCTGGCCACCGTTTTAGCGGGTAATCACAGCTTCGCACAGGAACAGAAATACGACTGGAAAGCCATGAGCCCCGAGCAGCGCAAGGAAACAATACAGAAAATGAATCCGCAGCAACGCATGCTCCTGCTAAAACAGTTCCGCGAAAATATGATGGTGACAGAGTTAGAGGTGCCACAGAGCAATCAGCCAGAGTTCAAAGCACTTTATGATGAATACCATGAAAAGCAGAATGCCATTAAAAGCAAGTTTAAACCCGCGCAGGATTACGATAAAATGACCGATGAAGAAGCCCGCAGACAAATCAATGAAAGCTTCGAGATAGGACAGCAACTGCTCGATAATCGTAAAGTCTATGCAGAAAAGTTCATGAAAGTCATCAAGCCACAGCAGGTTCTACAGATGTTCCAGACCGAAGGCAAGATGCGCAACAAGATATTAGATAAAAAAGACGGGCAACCTACCCAGGCCCCGCAGAGCAGGCGACCATAATAGTTTATTTTTTTAATGTTTGAGCGACCTCTACAATTCATTTTGCAGAGGTCGTTCTTTTTTTTGGCGATCCGCTTGTGCGGCCTCTCGGCCGCACAAGCGGCCGGGCTATCCACTACAACTCCTCGGCGCGGACTGGCGTCCGCCCCTGCGGGGTTTCCGTTTCTATCCCTATCGCGCTAACGCACCAAATAATCACCAGATTCCAACAAAAAAACACTAAATTTGCCCCTTATTCTCCCATTTTAAATGAAAAACATACGAAACTTCTGCATCATCGCACATATAGACCACGGTAAGTCCACGCTCGCAGACCGATTGCTCGAATATACCGGCACCGTTACCCAGCGCGAACTCCAGTCACAGACCCTCGATGATATGGACCTCGAGAAAGAACGTGGAATCACCATCAAATCCCACGCGATCCAGATGGATTACGAACTCGATGGCGAAAAATATATCCTTAACCTGATCGATACACCCGGCCACGTAGACTTCTCTTACGAAGTATCACGTTCCATCGCTGCCTGCGAAGGTGCGCTTCTCATCGTAGATGCCGCGCAAAGTATTCAGGCACAGACGATAAGCAACCTTTACCTTGCGCTCGAAAATGATCTGACCATCATCCCGATTCTGAATAAAATCGACCTTCCTTCCGCCAATCCGGAGGAAGTAACCGATGAGATCATGAACCTCATTGGCTGCGACTACGAAGATGTTTTACGCGTTTCCGGCAAGACCGGCGAAGGCGTGCACGATCTCCTCGAACAGATCGTCAAAAGAATCCCCGCTCCCGTTGGTGATCCCGAGGCTCCGCTGCAAGCTTTGGTTTTCGACTCGGTTTACAATCCGTTCCGCGGCATTGAAGCTTATTTTAAAGTCGTGAACGGCAGTATCAAGAAAGGTCAGCGAATCAAATTCATGGCCACCGAAAAAATGTACGAAGCCGATGAGGTCGGTACCTTAAAACTTAAACAACAGCCAAAAACTGAGATTAAAACCGGCGACGTTGGCTACATCATCTCTGGAATTAAAGATGCACGCGAAGTGAAAGTAGGAGATACCATCACAAGTTTCGAAAATGGCGCGCCCAATCCAATCGAAGGTTTCGAGGAAGTGAAACCGATGGTTTTTGCGGGAATTTACCCCATCGAATCCGAAGATTTCGAGGAACTGCGCGTTTCCCTGGAAAAGCTTCGTCTGAATGATGCTTCACTCGTTTTCGAACCTGAATCTTCCGCCGCACTAGGTTTCGGTTTCCGTTGCGGATTCCTTGGCATGCTGCACATGGAGATCGTGCAGGAAAGACTCGACCGTGAGTTTGATATGAACGTCATCACCACCGTTCCGAACGTTTCGTACCACGGTTATTCAAAACGTGATCCCGAAACCCCAATCCTCATCAACAATCCATCTGAAATGATGGATCCCACCACGATGGATCGGGTAGAAGAGCCTTTCATCAAAGCTTCCATCATCACAAAATCCGATTTCGTAGGTGCTGTAATGACGCTTTGCATCGAAAAACGCGGCGAAATAGTCAACCAAAGCTACCTTACCTCAGACCGGGTGGAACTGATCTTTAATATGCCTTTGGCGGAAGTAGTTTTCGATTTTTATGACCGTCTGAAATCCATTTCGAAAGGTTATGCCTCATTTGATTATCACCCGATCGGTTTCCGCGCTTCAAAACTCGTGAAGATGGACATCCTGATCAACGGTGATATGGTAGATGCGCTTTCATCGCTTATCCACGAGAGCAATGCGTACTACATCGGTAAAAGAATGTGCGAAAAACTTCGCGAACTTATCCCGCGCCAGCAGTTTGACATCGCGGTGCAGGCGGCTTTGGGAACCAAAGTCATTGCACGTGAAACCATTAAAGCATTAAGAAAAGACGTTACGGCCAAGTGTTACGGTGGTGATATCTCGCGTAAGCGGAAACTCCTTGAAAAACAGAAAGAAGGAAAGAAGAAAATGAAGCAGATCGGTCGGGTAGAGGTTCCGCAATCAGCCTTTATGGCGGTGCTGAAGCTGAATGATTAAGAGAATTTGGGCGCCTTTTCCATCCTCCACTCCCGCTTTTTTCACCTCGTTCCTCGGCGAAAAAGAGCTCCGTTCAGGCTGGGGCGCGGGTTCCGTCACAAAACAACACTATTTTCAATACAAATTCCCGGTTTCGTCCGGGAATTCTTTATTTTAGTCAAAATTTCCCACGATGGTTTATAGAATCCTGTTTTTAATTCTGTTTTCAGTTCAGTTTCCCGCCCAGCAGCAGTTTCAAACACCCTACGAAAAAGGCAACGGCAACCAAACCGTCACCTATCAGGAAATGTTGAAATATTATGACGGTCTCGACAAAAAATTTAAAAACATCAGCGTTCAGAACTTCGGTCAGGACGATAACGGCGAACCAATAAAAGTGGTCATCTTTAACCCAAATAAAATCAAAAACACACCTACAATCCTCATCAACAATGGTATCCATCCCGGTGAACCCGACGGAATCGACGCTACCATGATGCTGATGCGCGATCTTGCAACGGGCAAGATTTCATCCGGTGGCTTGCAGATCGCGGCTGTGCAGGCCTACAATATTTCCGGCATGCTGCGACGCGGAAAATTTAGTCGAGCCAACCAAAATGGTCCGGAAGAATACGGTTTTCGTGGCAATGCGCGAAATTTCGACCTGAACCGCGACTTCATCAAGAATGATACTGAAAACGCGAAGGCATTCCAGCAGATCTTCCATCATTTCAAACCCATTTACTTCATCGACAATCATGTGAGCAACGGCGCTGATTACCAGTATCTTTTCACTTATATTTCGACCAACAAAGAACGCTTAGGAAAGAAACTCGGCGATTATTTCAACCGGAAGATGCAGCCCGAAATCCTGCAAAACATTGAAAAGAAAGGCGTGCTTTCTACGCCTTACGTGAACATTCACGGGGATTCGCCCGATGACGGTTTCCCCGCCTTCATGGATACGCCGCGCTATGCCACCGGCTACACGACTTTGTTCAATACCCTTGGCACGGTGGCCGAAACGCACATGCTGAAGCCTTATCCGGAGCGGGTTCGTGCGACTTACGAATATATGTTGGCTTCCATGGATTATGTGGCAACAAACAGCACCGAAATTCAGCAGTTGATGTTTTCGAGTCTAAATGAATTAAAGCCCGGCAGCGCATATCCGATTCAGTGGAAACTCGACAGTACACAGTTTCAGCTGCTTGATTTTAAAGGTTACGAAGCCGCCCAAAAACCCAGCGAAGTTTCGGGAAAACCGCGGCTGTACTATGACCGAACAAAACCTTTCAGCCGGAAAGTGAGGTTTTTCGATCATTATAAATCCACTAAAAGCATCACCATCCCGAAATATTACATCGTTCCTAAATCTGAAAGAAAGGTGATTGAACACCTGATGCGCAACCTGATCCAGATGCGGGAAATCAGCCGCGACTCTGCCGCGACTGTGGAAATGTACAGAATCGTCGATTATAAAACAGTAAAAAATCCTTACGAAGGCCATTATCTGCACTACGAAACAACCGTAAGACCGGAAACTAAAAGCGTAACCCTGACGAAAGGCGATTTCCTTATTTCAACCAGTCAGCCCGGCGTGAAATATCTGCTCGAGACCCTGGAACCCGAAGCGGCGGATTCGTTCTTCAACTGGAATTTCTTTGATGCGATTCTGGGACAAAAAGAATATTATTCAGATTATGTTTTTGAAGATACGGCCGCGGAACTACTGCGCACGAACAGCGCGTTGAGAACCGCTTTTGAGTTACAAAAAACCGCTGATCCGGCTTTCGCGAAAGATGGCGACAAACAGCTCGAATGGATTTACCGTAACTCGCCGTATTACGAGGGAACAGTGGGTCTATATCCGATATTCAGGATTTTGTGATTCAGTAGTAAGTTCAGCTATGATTGGTCATTTTATGGTGATCTTATGGTGTCTTTTAGGTTTAAAGACTACAAGTTTTTGGTCTGAAACCAGAAATTTTAGGTCGGGAACGCAAAGGATTAGGCGTAGGAACCATAAGTTTTAGGTTAGGAACCCTAATGTTTCGGTCTTTAACCTTAACGTTTTGGTTTTTAACCTAAAAATTCCGGTGCAGAACCGGAATTTTTATCTTTAATCAAATATAGTCTAACTTACACAAGGTCTATTTTGGCAATCCTTTTTTCAAAGCAAAATTCGCGCGCTCAATCGCTTTTTTCTCTTTCCAGCTCATGTATCTCTGCTTGAAATTGCGCTTCATGAAGTTGTCGAAATTGCGTTGCACGGTAAGATTCCATAGCGAATGTGCTTTAACGCCCCAGGATTCGTCCCATGCGCGCAGCGAGATCGAGAAACTGCCGTCTAGATACTTCATCCAGTGCCACCAGCCGGTCGGCATGAAGAGCGTGTCGCCGTGCTCCAGGAAACATTCAATGCCCTCTATACCGTCTAATGCAGGGAATTTCTCGAAATCAGGGTTCGAGATATCGTAATCCTCCAACGCATACGTAGCGAACGGAATTTTGTAAAGACGCTCTTTCCATTTATAATCGAAAAGCAGAATATGCTTCCGGCCGTTGAAATGCGTGTGGAAAATGTGCGCCATGTCAATATCATAGTGCAGAAAGGTGACTGAGCCCTTCCCACCGAAGAACATATTGGGGTATTTATCCAGAAATCCTCCCATCAGTTCCTTCGGCGATACATAATCTTCGAGTAATTTAGGAGCAAACTTTATCGGATCGAAAAGGAATATTCGCAAATCAGTAGGTTCTCTTTGAATGAGATCAATATAATCCCCGAATTTCATTTTAGCCGCGGAAGCATTGATAGGCGCGGAGGGATCGGCTTTCGCGGAGTCATATAGTGGCACTTCCACATCGCCCACGGTTTCCTTCATGTAATCCATGGTCCATTTCTGGTACGCCGGCCAGTTTTTCGCCATGTTGCGGATGACGACAGGCTTTCTGGCCTTTAAATATTTTTCGCGGAAGTCTTCTTGTGTGATGTCTTCCACCACATCAATCGGCGTTAAATGAAGTCCCATGTTTTTACGGATTTAAAGACGCAAAATTAGCAAAAAAGATGTCCGTTGGTAAAAAACATCATTGATTTTCTCGATTGTACATTTTACCGGCTATTCGGGTGGTGTAACAATTATTCGGGAAGTGGTACTAATACTGAAATTATGCAAACTATGAAGAATTTCGTCTTTTTTTTATTCACTGTCATGTTTTCCTTTACTTCGCAGGCACAGACTACTGTTTCGGGCAAGATAAGCGATGCCGACGGGCAGCCTGTTCCGAACGCGAGTGTCACGATAGAAGAACCTGGGAAAGATGCCATCATGGCGTATGCGATCTCGAATGCTAAAGGCGAATATAAAGTTACGTTCACTTCAGCAGAAGCTACGGTGGATCTGAAGATCAAAGCCTTCAACCAGAAACCGCTGTTCAGAAATATTAGAAACCAGGCGCAAACCCTTAATTTCAGCCTTGAATCTGATGCCACGGAAATCAAGGAAGTAAAACTCAAAACACGACTGATTACCAAAAAAGGCGACACGATCTCCTACGATTTAAAAGCTTTTGAAAGCAAAGCCGACCGTACGCTGGCGGATGTTTTGAAGAAAATCCCCGGCATTGAGGTCAATACGGATGGTTCGGTGCTTTACCAGGGCGAACCCATCAATAAATTTTATGTCAACGGAAAAGATTTAATGGAAGGCGGCTACGGCACGGTGAACAATTCTTTGCCAAAAGATGCCGTGCAAAAAGTGGAAGTGATGGAAAATCACCAGCCGGTGAAAATCCTACAGGATAAAGTACCTTCCGAGAATGCCGGCCTGAATGTGGTTTTAAAGAAATCTGTCACCATGACGGGCAGGGGAGAATTGGGTGTTGGTATGGATCCGCTCCTTTGGAATGTGAAACTTACCCCCATGTTCTTTGGCCAGAAAAACCAGTGGGTGGTAAATTATAAAGCCAATAACAACGGCGAAAGCGTGGAGAAAGAGGGCAATCTGTTAGGTTTCGGGAACCGCTGGGAAGGCCGCCGCGGGCAGACCGGCCAAAAAAGTTGGTTAAATGTGGAAAGAGCGGGCGTACCCGATATTCCGGAGAAACGTTACCTCATGAATAACGTACATTTCCTCTCGGCCAATGTGCTTACCACGCCGTTCAAAAGCAAGGAATGGGAACTGAAGGCCAGCGCCAGCTATACGAATAACAATATAGAACGCATTGACAATAATACCAGGATTTACGAGCCGGGTTCTTCCATTGTGCCATCAGGAGGAATTTATACGGCTGAAACTGAAAATCATTTCTATACCAATGCGGCAAAAGGCGAGGTAATTTTCACTAAAAACGCGAAGAAAGGCTTTTTTAAAAATACCACGACATGGAATGGCTACTGGAACGATGCGAATGCCGCTATCGACAATATGCTGCCGCCTGCGCCCGGTACCGCGCAACCCATCAGAAAACTCGGAAACCAGGCGCTAAGCTCGCCTTCGGGGATTTTTCAGAACTCTTTGAGCACCATTCTTCCGTGGAAGGAAAAACTCTTCAATGTGATGAGCTACATCAGCTACCAGAAAGATGAGCAAACACTGGATATTTCGCCCGCCAGTTATGTAAATTCCGGCGGAAACTTTAATGAAGCGAATCTATACCAATCGCTGCGCCAGCAAGCCTCATCGCAAAGTGTGAACGCCACGCATTCTGCCTCGGTAGGTTTCAGTTATAAAAAATGGACTTTCACGCCGGAAGTAGGTTTAAATTTAAGCTACAATAACCTGGAGTCGCTGCTTTCCGGTAGAAACGCCGGCACCTACACTTCGCTCGGCAGTAGATACCAGAATGATGCTGAATGGAATGAAGTGATGCCTTACACCCAGGTAGGCGTCAACTACAAATCAAATAATGTAAACCTTAGCCTTAATTTACCTTTGAATTTCTACGACATTGCTTACCGTGATAATTTAAGAGGATCTTATCTGGAAACCAACAAGGCGGTGATAGAGCCAAACCTTTTCGCAAACGTAGATTTTGCCTCTTTCTTTAAACTTTGGGCCTTTGCGGGACAGTCGTATGATTTCGGCAACTTTGGCTTTTTGTATGGCGGCAGCATCCTTACCTCACCGCTGAATCTTACCCAAAGACAGTCGGACCTGATGCCCGAATACCGCAACCAATACGCCGGCAGCCGTTTAGAATACCGTAACCCGCTGAACAATCTCTTCTTCAATGTCCGTTATAACTATTCTGCCAATAAAAGAAACCTGATAGAGCGTTTTACCGGCGATGGTTTCAGTTCGTCACTTACATTGCTGGCACTTGAAAATACCATAAACTCCCAGACCGAAAGTGTAGAGATCGGTAAATATTTCCCGAAATTTAAAACCAACGCATCGGTAAGTTTTGGGAATATAGATTCCAAAGGGTTTTCATTCTTCAACGAGTTGCAGGAAACCAGGACCAACCGCCAAAACCTGAGTGTGAAATTCAACAATACATATTTTTCATGGCTCAGTGTAGATTATAACGCCGCTTTCAACTGGGCGAAACAGAAGAATGCGACCGTGAACTTCAGCAACACCTCTTCAGGCTGGACGCACAACCTCGCTACCTACATCTATCCTTTAGAAAATCATACGATCGGCTTCTTCTGGGACGAAATCAACAGCAAAGTGGGCACGGAAAGTTTACACAACGCCTTCTTCGACCTTTCGTACCAATACACCTGGGCTAAGAAAAAAATCGATTTCGAAATTAAGTGGCTTAATATCGCGGGCAAAGAGGTCTTCGAAAGGATTTCTTACGATCCGCAGTTTCTGCTGACCACGGTGAACACCATCAACATTCGCCCGAGCCAGGTAATGTTTACGGTGAAATTCAATTTTAAATAAATTCTTGTCATTAAACTTAAATTTAGTCTGATGAAAAAACTGTCATTGCTCCTGGTCTTTTTTGGTTTAATGGTTTCAGCCCAAAACAACCGCGCGATCTACGAATACCGATTTCGGCCCGATTCTACCAAAACGGACAGCCTGAAAACGGAATGGATGTATCTTGACATCTCGAAAAACGGCTCAAAATATTACAGTAAGAAAGCTTTTGAGAGCGACTCGATTGTCGCCGAAAGCATTAAGAAACAAATGGCCTCCGGAAGCCGGAATGTTGCGATATCACGCCAGCGCGACGGTGGCGAGATCAACTATGAAGTGGAGAAATCCTATCCCGGATATCAGACGTATCTCACGGCGTCAATTGGTAACGACAGGTATAGAGTGGCAGAAGATCGGAAACCTGAATGGAAAATTGAGCCTGAAAAGAAGAAAATCGGTGAATTCTCGGTGCAAAAAGCCACTACAGACTTCGCCGGCAGAACCTGGGAAGCGTGGTTTACAACCGATGTCCCGATTCAGGACGGGCCGTACAAATTTTCCGGCTTGCCGGGCCTGATCGTTTCAGTAGCGGACAAAAGTGGCAGCCACAGTATGGAACTTAAAGGGTTGAAGAAAATTTTGCACACATCCTCCACCGAAATTGATACACAGGGCCGCGACATTCCGATGATCAAGAAGAAACCAATCGAAGTAAACCGTCTGCAATACGCAAAACAGTTGAAACAGCATGAAAACGATCCCGTTCAGGGCATGCGTGAACTTCTATCGAGACCCAATTCAAAGGTTAAGATCAACATGAACGGCAAAGAAATCTCAAACTCCGCCGAAATTCTGCGAAGCATGGAACGAAATGCGCGTGATGAAATCGCGCGTAACAACAATAAAATCGAACTAAAACCGTAAAAGAAATCCCGCCCTGAAAATGGCGGGATTATCATTAAAGCTCTTCTGTATCGGCGCTGGGTCCGTAGCTGGCCGGCACCGCGATACCGTTCAGGCGGTAATAAACGCCTAATTGCGCGCGGTGATGCGTAATTTGGTTCAGGGCGTGGCGAAGCGCGGTGTACTTGCTGAAATCTTGTAATACCTGTTCGCCCATCGTGATTTTCCATCTGCCTTCCAGATCACTTTCCTGCATACCGCTGAAAGTCTGTCTGGTTTTCTGGTAATCTTCATCAAGTTTTTGCAGCAGTTCGCTTCTTGACTTCAAAAAAGTAGGTTTGTAGTCACCCGCAGCAAAATCCAACTTCTCAGTTTTCATGATGATTTCCGGCCAGCCGAAGATTTCGGCGATGTGCGTGGCGAGCGGCATCATTTTCATGCTTTTTTCGTGCGGCGCAAAGTCATTTAGGCTGTCATCGTACGCTTCGAAGAACTTTTTGGTGATTTGGTACTCTGCTTCAAACTCTTGTTTTAGGATGGGTAAAGTTTCCATAGGTTTTAATTTTATATAAAGTTACAGAAGCCATCAATATCGGAACTCAATTTTAACATTAAATTTTTCCTAAGGAACTGTAACAATTATTTCACCTCCTTTACTAATCATTAAAATATTAAAAATGAAAAAGTTTTTCTTCCTGTTTCTAATGACAGCTTTCATCGCGGTGAGCGCGCAGGAGACCGCCAACCGTTTCTTCTACGACCTTACCTTTAAACCCAAGAAAGATTCGGCCAGGACAGAACGTGTGATGATGATTCTCGACATCACCAAAGACAAATCAATCTACCGCGATTATACGATGGTAGCGCAGGATTCTATCCTTAAAATTCAGGTTGAAGCAATGCAGAAATCAGGCGTTTTCAAAGATATTTCTAAAATGGTGACCATGCCGAAGTTTTCGGAAAAAGTGTACAAATTTTATCCTGAAATGAAAGTTCAATACGTTGAACGTATATCAAGCGGCTTTACACCCGTGAACATCGGTTATAATGATGACGCCAAAATGGACTGGAAAATATCGGCTGAAAAGGCCAAGATCGGAAGTTATAACGCCCAGAAAGCCACTACCGAATTTGGCGGCAGAAAATGGATCGCGTGGTTCTCCTCTGAAATTCCTTTGCAGGACGGACCTTACAAATTTCATGGGTTACCAGGCCTTATCGTGAAGATTGAGGATGAAGGAAGCAACTATATTTGGGAACTCAAAGGAAATAAGAAGGTAGAGAACTTTAATGAAACCACTTATCTGGAGAGCATCTCTCCGGGCGGGAACGGCGGAAAAGTGCAGGAAGTTTCACGCGAGAAGTTTGAAAAGACATTTGCTGATTACAAGAAAGACCCTTTCGCCTCCGCAAGACCGATGCTAAGGCCCGAAATGATGTCACAGAAAATCCCCGGCAGCGACCTGACCATCGGTGAAATGGTAAAACAGCAGGAAAAAATGATGAAAGATTTTTATGGTGCCAATAATAATCCGATCGAGGTGGCCACACCCGCGCCGAAAGGTAAAAAATAGCATTCTTTTACACTAAGTTATATTCTGTAGAAACCCTGGGACATACATTTGTTTTGGGGTTTTTTTATTAGAAGAACTGTTATTTAGATTTAATTTAAATAACTTATCTTTGTACACGTAAAATTTTAGTATTGAAAACATTAAAATCCAACAAGCTGTGCTGCTTCCCGAAAGACAAACAAGGGAAAATCGTAGGTTATGAAAACGATGAACTGAAGATGCCTAACAAAATAATAGAAATGGGACTTCTGCCCGAAACAGGATTCCGAATCCTTTATCAGGCGCCATTCAGCGGACCGCTGTATATTGAATACGGCGCCGAGAAGAGCAGGATTGCCCTCCGGCAGGAAGAAGCCCAGTTCATCATCGTAGAGTCCGCAGTATAGAATATTCCGGCACATGACGCCAGTACGTAAGCTGAAGTATAATGCAGAAAACTTTTAAACAGAAACAAATTCTCCTCGTAGGAAACCCCAACGTAGGAAAATCCACCTTATTTAACGCGCTGTGCAACAGAAACCAAAAAACCGGTAATTATGCTGGTGTTACGGTTGCAAGCCACTCCGGAAACTACATTTATCTTGAAGAGGAAATAGAGATTATTGATCTGCCAGGTTCCTATTCCATCTATCCCACCTCCGAAGACGAGGCCATATTCTCGAAATTTCTGTTCGAGGAGCAGCAGCATTATTCTGGAGTCGTTTACGTTCTTGATGCGATGAATCTGAAACGTGGTTTGCTGTTATTTCAGCAGATCCAGGACCTGGGCATTCCACTGATCCTTGTGGCGAATCAGCTGGATGAGGCAGAGCGGCGCGGTACCCGGATTGATTTTGATATCCTTAGTGAAACACTGGGTGTAAAGATCATTCAGTCTAATGCCAAGAAGAAAATCGGTGTCGAAGAACTCCGGAAAGCCATTCATGATAACGAGTTTACCAAAGCCGGGCATATTTCGTTTGAAGTCCCGCTGGAGCAACGGGCTATTGTGCACAAAATTGCCTCACAGACCAATGAAAACAACCCGTATAAAGTTTGGACGCTGCTGTCATCTGAGACGTACTTCGGAAAACTGGAGTCGGTGCATGATAAACTGAATGAGCACGAGGCCAAATGTATCGTCCCGAAACGTTTCCAAACCCAGGAAACCATCCGCAGATATCAGGATATTGATAAAATTGTACAGAAAGTAGTTTCGAAAACACCACAGTTTAAAGAACTTCTTACCGAGAAAATCGACCGTTTTCTGGTACATAAATTCTGGGGATATATCATTTTCGCGGCTGTTTTGTTACTGATATTCCAATTGGTATTTTTCATGGCGGAATATCCGATGAACTGGATTGACGGGGGATTTGTCTGGCTATCTGAATTTACCAAAACACTCTTGCCCGATGGTCCGCTGAACAGTTTGCTTTCTGATGGGATCATCCCTGGGCTTGGCGGCATCATCATCTTTGCACCACAGATTGGTATCCTGCTCTACTTCCTCTACCTTTTGGAAGATTCGGGTTACATGTCAAGGGTGATTTTCCTGATGGACCGTTTTTTAAAGCCATTCGGACTCAACGGTAAAAGCATTGTCCCGTTAATTTCCGGTGTTGCGTGCGCCATCCCCGCCATCATGTCTACCAGAAACATCGAAAATGTTAAGGAAAGGCTGATTACCATACTCGTGACTCCGTTCATGACCTGTGCGGCCAGGCTTCCGGTGTATAGCATTATTATTGCACTGGTGATCCCCGAAGGAAACTTCATCGGGATAGATTATCGTGCGATCGCACTCTTGGCCATGTATTTCCTCGGGTTTTTAGCGGCGCTGCTCTCATCGCTTATTTTAAAGAAAGTTATTCGGCAGCAGCACAAAAGTTTCCTGGTGATGGATCTTCCGCCGTATAAGATGCCGCTGTTCGGGTATGATTTTAAACTGATGCTGGAAAAAGTATGGGATTTTATCACCGGTGCGGGTAAAGTGATTCTGGCAGTGAGTATCTTGCTGTGGGCACTAAGCTATGTTGGACCGAAACAGAATGATAATGAATTATTCGCTACCGATGTTCATTTGGATCATAGTTATCTTGCAGGCCTGGGCCGTACGATAGAGCCGGTTTTCGAGCCACTTGGCTACGACTGGAAAATGGGTGTCTCCATTATTTCAAGTTTTGCGGCGCGCGAGGTTTTTGTAGGCACCATGTCCACCCTCTACAGCCTTGATGATGATGTGGAAGAACAGAAAATTATCGACAAGATGCGTAACGATGTAAAACCTAACGGTGAGAAGGTATTTTCTTTTGCCACAGGTATGTCGATATTAGTGTATTATGCGTTTGCAATGCAGTGTATCTCTACCATTGCCGTGGTGTACCGCGAAACCCGAAGCTGGAAGTGGACGCTCATTCAGTTGGTTGCGATGACGGGGCTGGCCTACATTTCGGCATTGCTGACTTACCAGCTATTCAGGTAGCTTTAAAGAAACTAAAAACAGAAGTTATGGAGGCATCATTGATTTTACAATACATTATAGTGGCATTGCTGGTGGCCGGCGCGCTTTACTGGGTAGTGAATCTCATCCGTAGGAATTTTTCGGGCCAGAAATTCCGTAACACAAAACCTGGGTGTGACAGAGACTGTTGCTCATAAACACTTCGCATCCGTACATTTTACGTAAATTTGCAAAAAATATAACATTTAAAGGCAAATGGCGCTAATTAAAAGCATTTCTGGAATCCGCGGAACCATCGGTGGTAAAGTTGACGAGAACCTTACACCGCTTGATGTGGTAAAATTTACCTCCGCATTCGGGTCCTGGCTTCAGAATAATAAAAATAAACAGAACCTCACTTTAGTCATTGGCCGCGATGCCCGTATTTCGGGAGCGATGCTGAATTCATTGGTGACAGCCACGCTTCAGGGACTTGGGATTGATGTGATAGATTTAGGTCTGTCAACTACGCCCACTGTAGAAGTGATGGTGCCGGAACTTCAGGCAGATGGCGGCATCATCCTTACTGCTTCCCATAACCCAAAACAGTGGAACGCCCTGAAACTTTTAAATGAAAAAGGCGAGTTCATCAATGGTAAAGATGGCGCTGAAGTATTGGCATTAGCAGAAAACGAAGATTTCAACTATGCTGAGGTTGATTTTCTCGGTAGTTACCAAACACGTACGGATGCCTTCGACATCCATATCCAAAAAATACTGGATTTACCGATGGTCGATGCAGAAGCCATCAGGCAGAAAAAATTTAAAATCGTAGTTGATGCGGTGAATTCTACAGGCGGAATTGCCGTTCCGATGCTTTTGGAAAAATTCGGTTGCGAGGTAGTAAAACTTTATTGCGAACCAAACGGACAGTTTCCGCACAACCCAGAGCCCTTGAAAGAACATCTTGGCGACATCTGTGCACTTGTAAAAGCTGAAAAAGCCGACCTTGGAATCGTAGTGGACCCCGATGTGGACAGATTAGCGCTCGTAGATGAAAAAGGCGAACTATTCGGCGAAGAATACACGCTCGTGGCGGTAGCTGATTATCTTTTGAAACACAAAAAAGGCGTTGCTATCTCCAATCTTTCGTCGAGCCGTGCTTTGCGCGATGTGGCCCACCGACATCAATCACACTACTTTGCCAGCGCGGTAGGCGAGGTGAATGTAGTCACTTTAATGAAGGAAAAAGAGGCGGTAATCGGGGGAGAAGGCAATGGCGGAATCATTTATCCGGAGCTACATTACGGCCGCGATTCGCTTGTAGGGATTGCCTTATTCCTTACTCATCTGGCTAAAGAAAACAAAACCGTGTCCGCGCTGCGGGCAACATACCCGAGCTACTTTATGGGGAAAAAGAAAATGGAACTTACCCCCGAAATTGATGTGGACGCGCTTTTAACCAAAATAGAGATTGCGCATCAAACAGAGGAAGTTTCTACGGTAGATGGCGTAAAGATAGATTTTCCAGAAAACTGGGTTCACCTTCGGAAATCCAATACTGAGCCTATTATCCGCATCTATACGGAAGCGTTCTCACAGCATGAAGCTGATGAGTTGGCCGACAGCATGATTGATAAAATCAAACAAATGATCTGAACAGATCCAAACAGTAATTAAATGTTTTTTCGGAGGTTGCAATGCAACTTCAGCTTCCGGAAACAACGCGAGACAATATATTGGAAGACTTTTTTGAAAACGAACTTGTAAAAAAGTTCGAAGACATGATAGAGAATAATGATGAACTTTACTTCGAAACCGAAGAATACGAAGACATTATTATACATTATCTGGAGATGGGTGACATTTCTTACGCAGAAATGGCAACCAATTATGCCCTGAAACTCCACCCGCAGTCTCTGGAACTTAAAATTAAGAAATTTGAGGTCTATCTGGAGCTTGAAGACTACGCAAAAGCCAAGGAACTGATGCAGGAACTCATGGAAGCCTCCATGGAAAGTACAGACTTCTTGGTATGCTGCGCTAAATATTACTCGAATCTGGGTAATCCGCGCCGTTCTATCGAATATTGTGAGAAAGCCCTGGAACTTGAAGAGGAAGAAAACTTTCTGCACAATTTCATCGCAGATGAATATGTAAACCTTGAAGATCCGTTCAACGCGCTCAAGCATTACAAACAGGCGCTTACTTTCGATCAGCAGGACGAATATTCGCTTGAGAATGTAATGATGTGCTATAACCAGCTCAACCGCAGCGATGAGGCGATTGCGTTCCTTAATAATTATCTGGATCAGTTTGCTTTTTCGGAAACGGCTTGGTACGAATACGGGCAGTTTTACTTCAACCGCAAGAATTATGAAGAGGCCATCCGTGGCTTCGATTATCTTTTGGCTATAAACCCACAATCCGTAGGTGTTTATGCCAATAAGGCGGCATGTTATGAGGCGATGGGACAATGGCAGAAAGCGATTGATGTGTACAGTGAAATGCTGGAGCTGGAGTACACCAAATCTTTTACCTATTATAAGATTGGTTTGTGCTATAAAGAGAGCAAACAGCCCGTGTTGGCGCTGAATGCCTTCCAGAAGTCCTTGCGCGATGACCCACAGTTCTATCTTTCGATGATGGAGCAGTCTTATATCTATGAAGAAATGGGTGCAATGAAAGAAGCGCTACATTTTGCCAAAGAAGCTGTTTTTATGAATGATAACAACCTGGATTATCAGAAAAGACTGGCCTATCTGTACATAGATTCGGGGCGTTTTGAGGAAAGTCTCGGTTGTTTGAAAAAGCTGGTGGATTACGAACCGGCACGTTTTTACAACTGGTACGCCTATGCTGAAGTGATGATGCTGATCGGTGAGTTCGAGGAAGCCATAACGATTCTCAATAAAGCTACCAAGCTCCATAACCGCGCAGAAATCTATTATCAGTTAAGCAACTGTTATTTCCATATAAATAACCAAAAGCAGGGGAGAAACGCCCTTTCTGAAGCTTTAAAACGCGATCCGCAACTTCTTGACGATATGAAACAGAAATATCCTTTTATTCAGGCCGAGGTCGATTGCGTAAAAACCAAGCGAAACTAAAGGTTTTCTTTGTAATTCAATTAAATTTTTTTCATAAAAAAAGCGGAGTCAAACTCCGCTTTATGCTTTAAAAATCTGCCTGCAAGCAGGTTTTTATGATTAATTACTTTACGCTTTGCTTCTTTTTAGAAGGTTCGCCAATTAAAGCGTCTTTCGCTTCATTCACATCAAGGACTACGGTACCACCTTCAGTAAGTTGCTTGTTTACCAACATTTCAGCCAGCAAATCTTCAATATACTTCTGGATGGCACGTTTCAGCGGTCTTGCACCGAAGTCTTTATCCCAACCTTTTTCAGCGATAAAATCTTTTGCGTCTGGTGTAAGCTCAACTTTATAGTTAAGTTTCTCAAGACGATTGTACAGTTTCTGAAGTTCAAGATCGATGATCCTTGCAATATGGTCTTTTTCTAAACTGTTGAAAATGACGATGTCATCAATTCTGTTAAGGAATTCTGGTGCAAAAGCTTTCTTCAATGCATTTTCAATCGTGCTTCTCGCACGTGCATCTGAGGTCGATTTTTTAGCTGAGGTACCAAATCCGACACCGTCACCGAAATCTTTAAGGTCACGCGTACCGATATTCGATGTAAGGATAATGATGGTATTTCTAAAATCAATCTTCCTACTCAAGGAATCTGTTACAAAACCTTCATCAAGGATCTGAAGCAGGATGTTGAACACATCTGGGTGGGCTTTTTCAATCTCATCAAGAAGAACCACGGCGTAAGGTTTTCTTCGCACAGCCTCTGTAAGTTGTCCGCCTTCTTCATAACCGACGTATCCCGGAGGGGCACCTACAAGCCTTGAAACCGCGAATTTCTCCATGTACTCACTCATATCTATTCGGATGAGGGCTTCATCAGAATCAAACAGTTCGCGGGCCATCACTTTTGCAAGTTCGGTTTTACCGACACCTGTAGTACCCAGGAAAATAAAGGTACCAATCGGACGGTTGGGATCTTTCAGGCCTGCACGGTTTCTTTGGATGGCTTTTACCACTTTTTTCACTGCGTCTTCCTGCCCAATTACTTTGCCGTTCATCATCTCATCCATGTTAGAAAGTTTGTCGAGCTCGTTTTTGCCCACTTTCGTTACCGGGATGCCACTCATCATAGAAACTACTTCGGCTACGTTTTCTTCGGTAACAGTTTCTTTTTTCTCTTTTACATTTTTATCCCAGGTTTCCTGTGCAAGGGTAAGTTCAATCTGCAGGCGTTCTTCTTCGTCTTTTAATTTACGGGCTTCCAGATAGTCCTGGCGTTTTACGGCTTGTTGCTTTTGATCTTTAATCTCTTCGATTTGTTTTTCATACTCAATGATTTCGGTAGGCACCTTCATGTTTTTGATGTACACGCGAGAGCCAGCCTCGTCCATCGCATCAATCGCCTTGTCTGGTAAGAAGCGGTCGGTGATATAGCGTGAGGTAAGATTCACACAGGCAGCGATAGCCTCATCGGTATAAGTTACATTATGGTGATCCTCGTATTTATCTTTAATCTGATTAAGGATCTGCACCGTTTCTTCCACAGAAGTAGGCTCTACCATCACTTTCTGGAAACGTCTTTCAAGCGCGCCATCTTTCTCGATATACTGTCGGTATTCATCTAATGTTGTCGCCCCAATGCATTGTATTTCGCCTCTTGCCAATGCGGGTTTAAACATATTTGATGCATCCAGACTGCCTGTAGAACTGCCTGCGCCGACAATGGTGTGAAGCTCGTCGATGAAAAGGATGACATCTCGGTTTTTCTCAAGTTCTGTCATGATGGCTTTCATACGTTCTTCGAACTGGCCGCGGTACTTTGTCCCGGCCACCAAGCTGGCCAAATCCAACGTGATGACTCTTTTACCATACAGTACCCGCGAAACTTTTTTCTGCTGAATCCTTAACGCAAGTCCTTCTGCGATAGCGGATTTGCCGACGCCAGGCTCACCAATGAGTAACGGATTATTCTTCTTACGTCTCGAAAGAATCTGCGAAACACGCTCAATCTCTTTCTCACGGCCGATTACCGGATCTAATTTGCCGTCTTTTGCGAGTGCGGTAAGATCGCGGCCGAAATTATCAAGCGTAGGTGTTTTGCTTTTTCCGGTACCGATGTTTCCGGTGGGTTTTCGCATCTGCCCGAGTTCCTCGCGTTCGTCATCGTCGTCGTAAGCACTCATTTTCGGGCTTTGCCCGGAGTTTTTCAGCATGGTGCGGTATTCTTTGGTCACTCTTTCATAATCAATGTCATACGAACTTAAGATGCTTGTTGTAGGGTCATCCGCTTTATAAAGCATACCTAAAAGTAAGTGTACGGTATTGATTTCCGCACTTTGGTATTGCCGACATTCGAGTTCGGAACGTTTCACTGCCTGATCGGCCATTTTGGTAAAGGAAATATTGCTGCTCTCGGGTGAAAAAGGGTTAATCCCCGCAGCTGACATTGTTTCTATCTTTCTGCGTATCTGCGTTAGGTCTGCGCCCAGGTTCTGCAAGATGTCTTTTGCAGAATTTTCGGTTTTAATCATCCCCAGCAGAAAATGTTCGGTGTTCAGAAACTCGCTCTGCAAACGCCTTGCTTCATTTTTGCTCTGCTGGAATACTTGATCTAAACCGTTTGAAAATTTATGATCCATATTGTTTGTTCTGTTTTAATCATTCCGGGAAAGCGTATGTTTCCCGGTGCGAATTAAAGTTACAAATACTTTACCAAAAACAAATAATGACTTTATGGCAGTAAAAGTTTTTACATCTCGTTGAAATTGATTAGGTTTGTGTCCCTAAATTTCTAATATGAATCCTGAGATCACCAACTTTATCGGTTATGGCGCTTCGTTTTTTGTGGTACTGAGTTTTGTACTGAAAGATATCAAGAAGATCAGGATTGTTAACTTATTGGGCTGTATTCTGTTTGTGATTTACGGTGTTTTCAGTGATTATCTTTGGCCAATCATCATTCCGAATGCTATTCTCTGTTTTATTCAGGCTTATCATTTAGTGAAGAAGTCGTAGCCGCATGAAAATTGTGGTGTCGGCATTCAGCAATCTGTATACGGACCAGCGTATTGAAAAAGTTTGCGATACTTTGTCGCGAAACGGATATGCGGTTACCCTGATCGGGAACGATTATGGCGGCTCGGTTGACATGCAGCGTCCCTACCCGGTAAAAATCATCAGGCAAAAAAGCACTTCGCTAAAAACCGCTTACCCTGAGTTTAACTGGAAACTATATTTTGAGCTAAAAAAATATGCGGATAAACAAACCATTTTACTCGCAAATGATCTTGATGCGCTATTACCTAATGTGCTGATTGCTAAACAGATAGGTATTCCCCTGGTGTTTGACAGCCATGAAATTTTTACAGAAATGCCCGCCATACAAGGACGTTTCACACAGAAAATCTGGCGTTTCCTCGAACGCAAACTTCTTCCCAACCTGCAATATATGATGACCGAAAGCGAAAGCTACGCGGAGTGGTTTAGCCAAAAATATGGTGTAAAACCTGTCGTCGTAAGAAATATCCCTAAGCAGATCAAGGATATGGTAACCATTCCTGATAATAACCCAAAGATCATTCTGTATCAAGGTGCCATCAATCAGTCGCGAGGTATTACACAAGCCATCTTAGCTACCCAATATCTAGAAAATGTGATCTTTAAAATTGCCGGTGACGGGCCAAAACTTAAGGAATATCAACAGTTGGTTAAAGATAAAAAACTGCAAGATAAGGTACAGTTTCTCGGCAAATTACTGCCCGATGATCTACGAAAACTTACAAAAACCGCTGATGTCGCCCTTAGCTTAGAAGAAAACGGTGGTGTAAGTTACCTGTATTCTTTACCAAACAAAGTGGCAGACTGCATTCAGGCGCGCGTTCCGCTGGTGATGATCAATTTCCCCGAGATGCTGCGCGTTTATAAGCAGTTTAAAGTTGGTGAGATCATAGAAAATCATGAGCCGCAAAACATTGCTGATAAAATTATAAAAGTGCTGAGAAACGGCCGGTCCTATTATCAAGCAGAGCTGGAAAAAGCCGCGGCCGAACTTTGCTGGGAAAAAGAAGAGGATAAAATCCTAAGACTGTTTCAGCAGGTTGTGGCAGAAAATTTCTAATGCCGAAATGCGTATCTTTGCCTAACAGAAATCCCACGCATGACGATTAAAGAAAAACAGCAGCAGATCATCGAAGAATTTGCCTTCCTGGAGGATTGGGAGCAAAAGTACGAATACATCATCGATCTGGCAAAGAACTGAAAGGATTACCCAACGACCGGAAATCACCCGAAAATCTGATAAAAGGCTGCCAGTCACAGGTGTGGATCGATGCAGATTTCCGCGACGGCAAACTGTATTTCGATGCAGATTCCGACGGTATTCTTCCTAAAGGCATTGTTTCCCTACTGGTATCCATTTACAGTGGCCATACCACACAAGAAATTCTTGATTCTGACTTTGATTTTATCTCCGAAATCGGTCTGCAAGAGTTTCTGTCACCATCGCGTGCCAATGGGCTGATGGCCATGACGAAGCAAATAAAATTCTATGCAGTTGCATTTCAGTTAAAAAAATAAATGACTGTTTTAGCTTACCGTTTCTCAGCGTTTGGCGATGTAGCCATGACGGTCCCCGTAATCACCGAAATCCTGGAACAAAATCCCGGTCTTAAAATCATTTTCCTTTCGCGTGAAAACTTCAGGGCGCTTTTTGCGGACATCCCCAATCTGACTTTTAAAGGCGTAAACATCGACGAGTACAAAGGTTTCTTCGGCATGAGACGTTTACAGCAAGAACTGGATGAAGAATTTGCGCCAGATTGTGTGGCTGATTTACATGATGTCATCCGTACCAAAATTCTGTCAAGAATCTTTAAACAGAAGAATTTCCGTGTACAGATCATTGATAAAGGAAAAAGAGAGAAAGAACATCTTACCGATATCTGGAATATTGATAAAAAGCCCCTAAAACATACCACGGAACGCTATGCAGACGTGTTTAGGGCGCTGGGTTTGCAAGCGACACTTTCGCACCGCTACCGAACGGTTTCTGAGGTTAAAGAAGGCGTAGGATTTGCACCATTTGCACAGCATAAAGGTAAAATGATGCCTGTTGAAAAGTCTTTTGAACTGGCCAGGGTCCTCGCACGAAGTCACAAAGTTTACTTTTTTGGCGGAGGAAAAGCAGAGGTTGAAATCCTGAAATCCTGGGAAGAAAAAATCTCGAATTCTCAAAACCTTGCAGGCACGCTTACTTTACCGCAGGAACTTGCAAAGATAGCAACTTTGAAGGCAATGATTTCGATGGATTCTGCCAACATGCATCTTGCGAGCCTTGTAGGTACACGCTGTATCTCGGTTTGGGGACAAACCCATCCGTATGCGGGTTTCCTTGGGTACGGACAGTCTTTAGAAGATGTTGTACATGTGAAAGACCTTACCTGTCGGCCTTGCTCGGTTTTTGGGGATAAAGAGTGTTACCGTGGCGACTGGGCGTGCTTGCATGAGCTTGATGTTCAGCAGGTTGTCGCTAAAATAAATCAGATTTAAATAAGTTCTATTTATAAGAATTTATCGCCTTTTTTAAGGGTTTTCAGATCATTGATATAATCCTTGATCAGCTGATCATTCTCGCGTGGGCAAATAAGCAGTGCTTTCTCGGAATCTACAATGATGTAATCTTTCAACCCATCAATAATGGCCGCCTTGTTTTTATTTTTGAAATGAATGATGTTCCCGGTAGCGTTATAGGTTAAGATATGTTTGGATTGGATGGCGTTTTTTTCCTCATCTTTTGCAGAGTTTTCATAGACAGAGGTCCAGGTACCAAGGTCATTCCAACCCAAGTCAGCAGGGATCACATACACGTTTGCGGCTTTTTCGAGGATGCCGTTGTCGATAGAAATTTTAGCTACTTTCGGATAAATGGTTTCAATACAAGTCGCCTCACCATCCGTATTGTATTCGCAGCTTACGAACTGTTGCGCCATCTCTTCAAGATGGGTGTCAAACGCTGAAAGAATGGATTTTGTGTTCCAGATGAATATACCCGCGTTCCATAAAAAATCACCACTTTCAAGGAAGTTCTGCGCAATTTCAAGGCTAGGTTTTTCGGTGAAGGTTTTTACTTTAAAGTATTCGGAACCAGCGGTTTCCAGAAACTGTATGTAACCGAACCCAGTATCTGGTCGGGTAGGCGTAATGCCAAGCGTAATCAAATAATCATTTTCAGCGGCCAGCCTGAAAGCCAAATCTACTTTCTCAAGAAAAGTTCTTTCTTTCAGGATCAAATGGTCGGCGGGCAGCACAATCATGTTGGCATTAGGGTTCTTAGCCGCGATTTTTTTAGCCATATAGATGTTGCAGGCCGCGGTATTCTTCATCATCGGTTCGCCCACGATATTTTGTGTCAACAAATCCGGTAACTGCTGTTCGGTAAGCGCTACATACTCTTGATTGGTAATTACATAAATATTCTCTGAAGGCACAATTTGGCTGATGCGGTCATAAGTCTGCTGAATCATGGTACGGCCAGTACCCAGAATGTCCTGAAACTGTTTGGGATATTTTTGTGTACTCATAGGCCAGAATCTGCTGCCGATTCCTCCTGCCATTATCACGCAGTAATTATTTGAGTTTGACATGTTTAGTGTATTTTTTCTATTCGGGCCAGTGGTCTGAAAGCGTATTTTTTTGCATTCCCGGTATGCGTGCAAAGATAGTTTTTTTTCATCTTCTCCTCAAGCCGATACACCTCGTTGCGGTAAATAAAACGGTCACCGGGGACTAAGTCTTCGATGTAGGACAGTTCATCCTGAAAATCTTCGATACGGAAATATCTCACCAACTCCGGACTCGACATAAAGTTGGCTTTTGGCGATCTCAAGAAATCTTTGACAATTGCCTGTAAATCATCAGGATATACCTTTATACTTTCTAGAAGCATATCTCGGAACGTATTTTTCCATTCTGTGCCGTGCGGTGCAATGCGATGTCCGAAACTTACGAAGGCCAGCAGATGCGCCAGTTCATGGGTAAGCACGAAAAAGAAGAGCGGGGGCGCTAGATTATGATTAATTGTAATCTTGTGCGAGCCATCCGGCATTTTGCGGTAATCCCCCAACTTTGTATTCCGGCCTTTGGTAATTTTAATATGAATGGTGTGTTCGCCAAACCATCTTTTAAGGTAAGGAAGTGTGTTTTCGGGTAAAAATTTTTCTAGATTTTGTATCGGCATATCTTATCCGGCACTTTTACAGCGTCAAAGGTATTCCGGCATAGAAATTAAGGAGTTTCATGCTGAAAAGGTAGTTGTATTTGGCTTGTGCTACAGATCCTTGGGCGTTGGCAAAATTATTTCGGGCCACGTTAAGGTCATAGATGGTGGATCGCCCAGCCTCGAAACTTTTTTCCGCGAAATCCAGGGCGAGCCTTGTGCTGCGTTCAGCTTCGGTAGCTGCCTGATAAGCTGCATAATTGCTTTCCGCGTCAAACTGTGCCTGCTGTACATTCTGTAAAACCTCTTGTCTTTGTTGCAGCAGCGCTACTCGGGCCACTTCTTCATTTATTTTAGACTGTTCTACCTGCAGTTTGGTAATTCCTTTATTAAAAATGGGGATGTTGGCAGAAAGGCCTAATTGTTGGCCAAAATTATCCTTATATTGTTTGAAAAAATTGCTTTCGCGTATGGGGTTCCCGTTAATATCAATCCCCGCTGTGTTGGTTACCAAAGAGTTAAAATAAGAAGAGCCGATGCCTGCACTGGCAGATATGGTAGGGCAGAAGGCGGTTTTTGTAATTTCTGTCTGGGCTTCCGCCGATTTTACCCTGTTTTCCGCGGCCCGAATTTGCGGTTGGTTTTCATAGGCCTTGGCGATAACATCTTCTGCGGTAAACAAAGGTGCATCCAGCTGGTCACCCAAAGGTACGTCTTGCACATCGAAATTCTTATAATCCTGAAGTTGGAGCAGCATCGCAAGGCTGAACAGGCTTCTGTTGGTATTAATTTCAGCGGTTTTTACATTCTGTTTTTCGCGGGCGAAGGCAGCTTCGGCCTCAGCGAGCACCGTTTGTGCGGTGGTACCGACTTCTGTAGTAATTTTTGCGCGTTGGTAAAGACGTTCGGCGTTTTCCAGGGCGCTTTGGGAGATCTTTGTTATTTCGCGGTTTAATAATACCGAAAGGTACTGCTGGGCGATTTGTAGTGAGATGTCGTTTTTAACACGCTCCAGATCAAATCTTCCTGCGGCCACTTCATATTCGGTACGGCGGATATTTTTCTCTAGCCTACCGTTGTTGAATAACAGGATGTCGGCCCCTACATTGGCATTGTTAATGAAATTATCATTGCGGTTGGTCGTACCGAAAACGTCTCTGCCCTGCCCGAAAGAGGCGTTATTGCTAATGGTTGCGCCTACGGAAGGCAGGTACTCTCGTTTGGCGATTTCGAGGGCGAAATTTTGGTTTTGGGTGTTTAAATCATTCTGAATGACCGTAAGATTATTTTCAAGGGCGTAGTTCACACATTCCTGAAGCGTCCATTTTTTCTGTGAGAAAGCAGAGACGGAAAGAAAAGCCAACAATATTACAGCAGATTTCTTCATGATTGATTTTAGCAGATAAGACGATGATTGTCACAAATTGTTACAGATGAGGTTGTAACTCGCCAATGCGAGACACAATAGGCATTGAAAAGATGCCGCTTTTCTGAAGATAATATTCATAAAACGATTTAGATTTCCGTGCAAACTCCTGTATAGCCAGTTCCTTGAATTTGAAATAAAAAAGATGTCCCAAAAGTTCGTAATAGGGGATTTGGTGGCTTTCGTCTTTAGCTTCAATCAACAGGGTGATTTCTTCGGTCGTTTTAGCGGCGAGTTCCTCGAAAGTCATTTTAAAGGTATCGTTCATGTAAGTCTCAAAGAGTCTTTGATGGTCTGGCAGTATGCCTTCATTTTTTTCCAGCAGCAGTTTCGCCAGAAATTCTGAAAATTGTTTTACAATACGGATGAGGTAATCTTTATCGTGAATCATGGTAATTGAATATGCTTATGCGAAAAATAAATAGGCCAGGACCACAGAGGTGATGATGCCCACAAGATCAGCAAGCAGCATCGCAGTAACCGTGTAGCGCGTGTTTCTGACGCCTACTGCACCGAAATATACAGCGATTACATAAAACGTGGTATCAGAACTGCCTTGTAAAACCGCCGCCAGCCTCCCCTGGAAACTATCTGCACCGAAAGTCTGCATGGTATCCACCATCATGCCGCGCGCGCCGGAACCAGACAGGGGCTTGATAAGTGCTGTAGGAAGCCCATCTACAAAACGGGTATCGAAACCGGCAACGGCAGCTACCCATTTCATGCCGTCAATCAACACATCAAATACCCCGGAGGTGCGCAGCATGGATATGGCAATCAGCATCCCCACCAAATAAGGAATAATCTTCACGCAAGTCCAGAAGCCTTCTTTGGCCCCATCAATAAATGCATCAAATACATTTATTTTCTTATAAATCCCACCCAGTACGATAGCAAAGAAAATCAGCAAGATGATCCCATTGCTCAGCAGCATACTGAACTCATCAAGGCCTTCTTTAGTAAGATTTACCAGATACACGACCAAAAGCCCCACGAGTGCCGATATGCCGCCTACATAGGCGATTACCACAGGTTGCAGCAGATTAATCTTTTGATATACGGAGACAATAATCATCGCTGCCATGGTAGCCGCAAAAGTAGCGATCATGCATGGGATGAAAATATCAGTCGGCGTAGCAGAACCCATGGAAGCACGGATGGCAATAATGGAAACGGGGATTAACGTAAGACCGCCGGCATGTAAGCACAGAAACATAATTTGCGAGTTACTGGCCCGTTCTTTATCAGGATTTAAGGTTTGAAGGCTTTCCATCGCTTTCAGCCCGAAAGGTGTTGCCGCATTATCCAAGCCTAATAAATTGGCGGAAAAATTAAGCAACATATGGCCAAACGAAGGATGGTTTTTAGGGATTTCAGGGAAAAGCCTTGAAAAAAATGGTTGTATTAACCGAGAAAGTAAATTGATGCCGCCCGCTTTTTCAGCGATACTCATAAAACCCATGAACAGCGTCATAATCCCGATAAGGCCTAGGCAAATCTTCACCGCAGTCTCAGAGGTCCCGATTACGCCATCGGCTTCCTGTACCCGATAAATATTAACATTTGATGTAGCTGAATCTGTTTTATAATGTATGCGATCCTGTGTAAATTCAGGATGGGTTAGCAGCGCGGATTGGATTTCGGGGGCTAGATTGTCAGCTTTTTTTGAGGCAATCTGTACAGTATCACCACTTTTCCCTACCACCATATCATTATAAATCGCCTTATAACCATCTGAAAACATATATTTTATGCTGGCTACAAGTATGGCTATAATGATGAACGCACTCCAGATTCTGCTTAAAACCATTGATGAAAATTTTGATAAAAGTAAATAAAAAGTTTATTTATCCGCCGGTAAACCGTCAAATTTAGAGGTGCAACCCAGTGTAGTTTTAAAATAAACGAAGCTGCTGTGTACGTGAGCCAGTGAAATTTTCAGTAGAAAGAACTGGCATCTCGCGGTCCGAGAAGTATTTCCGTTTACCCAAAGCGAAGGTGTTATGAATAAGTTCGGCGATATTTCCTTCTCCTTTATAACGTTCATAATATCTTTTCTCACCGAGATTCCCGCCACGCATCGAACGGATGAGGTTGAGGACTTTCTGCGCGCGGTCGGGGAAGTGTGCCTCAATCCATTTAACGAAAACAGGCGCTACCATATCATTGAGCCTTACCAATACATACCCGAAACTTCTAGCACCGGCTTCCGAAACTGTTTTCAGGATGTTCAGGCTCTCATCGCTGGTAAGGCCGGGGATTACGGGGGCTACCATCACGCCGACCGGGATCTGGTTTTGGGTAAGGACCTCAATAGCTTTGATTTTATTGCTGGCAGAGGAGGTGCGGGGTTCCATCTTCCGACGGATGTTTTCATCCATCGTGGGAATACTGAAGGACACGGAGACCAAATGCTGTGCTGCAAGCGCGGTCAAAAGATCAAGGTCGCGCAATACGAGCGTGTTTTTGGTAAGGATGGATACGGGATGCCGATAATCCAGACAAACCTGTAACAGCTTTCGGGTGATTTCAAAATGCCGTTCCGCGGGTTGGTAACAGTCGGTATTACCAGAAAGCATAATGGGTTGGGGGACATAGTTTTTCTTCTGAAAGAATTTTTCGAGTAGTTCCGGTGCGTTTTTCTTTACCATTATTTTACGCTCAAAATCCAATCCTGCGGAAAAGCCCCAATATTCATGGGTAGGCCGCGCAAAGCAGTAGGAACAGCCATGTTCGCAGCCTTGATAGGGATTCAGCGAATACTCCATCCTCAGATCCGGACTTTTTACTGGGTTTACAATGGTTTTGGGGAAAACTTCGGTGAATGTGGTCTTGGTGGTTTCAAACGTTTCTTCTTCAGGCTCAAAGGTATAGCGGTCGAAACGGTTGGTTTCGTTTTGTTGTGCTCCCTGGCCTTTTATGAAGTGACGTTCTATCATTGCAAATGCAAAATTATGGCTTTTAGGCTTAGGAAAAAGCAAGATTTATCCACAAAAAAACCTGTCTTCAATGCTGAAAACAGGGTTGCATATCATTTAATATTATTTATTGCATGGCCAGAAATTCTACGCCATGATGTGGCTCTTCCTTATATCTGCTGTCAAAATGACGGTGGAAATCTTCATAATAATCAGCATATTCGCGGTGCTTGATAGTCAAAAACCTCTTAAAGCCAAAAATTCCTAATCCTACGATCACTCCCAGGCTGCCTGCAAGTAAAATTCCGGTTTCTCTTTTCATATATATTTTATTTCGTGATACAATTTAAGCAAATTACATACCTTTTACAAATGGTTTGGTTTTAAAATTTGTTAATATTACGATTCGTAGTGGCATCTCATTTAAAATTTCTAATTTTGAAAAAACCGTTTTATCAATGAAGACCAATGCAATTGTTTTAACGGGCGCACTATTTTTAGCAGCCTGTTCACCACAGAAAATGACACAGAACCGAATTTACCCAGAAACCAAGAAAATTACCCATACGGATGAGTATTTCGGGGTAAAGATAGAAGATCCTTACCGCTGGCTGGAAGACGACCGGGCGGCGGATACCAAAGACTGGGTACAGCGCGAAGTAGCATTCACACAAGATTATCTGCAGCAAATCCCTTTCCGGGAAGAAATCCGCACACAACTTAAAGATATCTGGAATTATGAGAAAATAGGCGCACCTTTCAAAGAAGGAGATTATACCTATTTCTATAAAAATGACGGCCTGCAGGCACAGTCTGTACTTTACCGAACCGATAAAGACGGAAAAACCGAGGTTTCCTTGATCCCAATAAATTCTCAGATAAAGGAACGACCTCGCTCGCAGGCATCTCCTTCAATAAGAAAGGGAACCTGGTCGCCTATTCTATTTCTGAAGGCGGCAGCGACTGGAACAAGATCATCATCATGAATGCCATCACCAAGGAGATCATTGACGAGACCATTACCGATGTGAAATTCTCCGGCGCATCATGGTCCGGCGACGAAGGGTTTTATTACTCCAGCTATGATAAACCGAAAGGCAGCGAACTTTCTGCACAGACGGATACGCACAAAGTGTACTTCCATAAACTGGGGACCAAACAATCTGCAGACCGGTTGGTTATCGGTGGCGAGAACTTTAAGCGCAGATATATGTCTGTAGGAGTTTCTGATGACGAACGGTACGAGATCCTCAATGCTTCCGTGGCAACCAATGGCAATGAACTTTATATTAAGGATTTAAAGAATAAAACAGATTTTATCCCTATTCAGCAAGGGTACAGCTATAATACCGATTTTATCGACTCGAAAGGTGACATCATTTATGCCTTTACCGATAAAGATGCCCCAAATATGAGGTTGGTGAAATTCAGTATCAAAAATCCACAGGTTTGGACAGACGTGATCCCAGAATCTGAAAATGTCCTGAGTGTATCTACCGGTGGAGGCTATATCTTTGCCCGATACATGAAAGATGCGGTTACCTCTGTCCGCCAGTTTGATTATGACGGGAAACTCGTGCGCGATATCCAACTTCCTGGTACCGGTACTGCCGGTGGTTTTGGTGGGAAAGATACCGACAAGGAAGTGTATTTCTCATACACCAACTACATCACCCCCGGAACTATTTACAAATACAATGTCGAAACCGGCAAATCTGAAGTGTACCAGAAACCGAACATTAAATTCAATCCAGAGGACTACGTTTCTGAACAGGTTTTCTATACCTCCAAAGACGGCACCAAAGTCCCAATGATGATTAATTATAAAAAAGGACTAAAACTGAATGGTAAAAATCCTACCATCCTTTACTCTTATGGTGGCTTTAACATCAGCCTACAGCCCGCGTTCTCCGTAGTGAATGCTATTTGGATGGAAAACGGAGGCATCTATGCCGTACCCAACATCCGTGGTGGTGGCGAATATGGTAAAAAATGGCATGATGCAGGCACGAAGATGCAGAAGAAAAATGTATTCGATGATTTTATCGCCGCTGGTGAATATCTGCAGGACAAAGGCTATACCTCCAGCCAATACATGGCCCTTTCGGGTAGGTCGAATGGCGGGCTTCTGGTAGGTGCTACTATGACGATGCGTCCGGATCTGGCAAAAGTGGCTTTTCCCGGTGTAGGCGTTTTAGACATGCTGCGTTATAACAAATTTACAGCCGGTGCTGGTTGGAGTTATGATTACGGTACCGCTGAAGACAGTAAGGAAATGTTTGAATACCTGAAATCTTACTCTCCCGTTCACAATGTAAGAAAAGGTGTTTGCTACCCATCTACCATGATTATTACCAGCGACCATGATGACCGTGTGGTACCCGCGCACTCATTTAAATTTGGGGCCGAACTTCAGGAAAAGCAATCGTGCAGCAACCCGATTTTGGTAAGGATTGAAGTAAATGCAGGGCACGGCGCCGGCCGCAGCACCGAACAGGTAATTGGCGAAAATGCAGACTTGTTAAGTTTCGCGCTGTATGAAATGGGTATCCAAAATTTAAAAAAATAAATCCCAAAGCAGTAAACAAGCTCTCTGATATGGCGTCAGGGAGCTTTTTCATTATTAAAAAACAAAAAAAACGGGCCGCTATCAACTTTTCGGTGAGTAAGTTGCTTTAGACAGCCAGTTTTCAATTAATTTGCGAAAGCCCGTTGTTAATCATTATTTTTGTGCGAGGATAAAGATACATGTCAGATATTATAAAACTTTTGCCCGATCATGTGGCCAACCAAATTGCTGCCGGAGAGGTGGTGCAACGGCCTGCGTCGATCGTAAAAGAACTCATGGAGAATGCAATCGATGCAAAGGCTACTAAAATAGAACTCATCATCCGTGATGCCGGTAAAAACCTTATTCAGGTGGTAGATAACGGGATCGGGATGAGTGATACAGATGCGCGCCTTGCTTTCGAACGGCATGCCACGTCAAAAATACAGTCCACAGAAGATATCTTCCGGATCTCTACCAAAGGTTTCCGCGGGGAAGCCTTGGCCTCAATAGCTGCCGTAGCGCAGGTGGAACTTAAGACAAAAACAAAAGAAGCAAAGACAGGGACCAATATCTATATCGAAGGGGGCGGTTTTCAGTTCCAGGAACCGATACAAACAGCAGAAGGATCTAATTTCTTGGTGAAGAACCTTTTCTACAACGTCCCCGCACGTAGGAAGTTCCTCAAGAACAATAATGTAGAATTCCGGCATATAATTGATGAATTCCAGCGTGTTGCGCTTGCACACGAGGACCTGGATTTTGAACTTTTCCATAACGATGAAATTGTGTTCAGACTTCGGAAAGCCAGTTTGCTGCAGCGCATCGTAGAGATTTTTGGGCGGAAGCTGCATGCGTTGCTGGTCCCTATCAAAGAAGATTTGGGTTGGGTGAAACTGAATGGTTTTGTCGCCAAGCCTGAAGGTGCTAAAAAAGTACGCGGAGAACAGTTTTTCTTCGTGAATGGCCGCTATTTCCGCAGTGCGTATTTCAATAAGGCAGTACAGGAAGCGTTTGACGGATTGCTGTTGCCGGGCTACATCCCTACCTTTTTCCTTTTTCTTGAACTTGATCCGGAGAAAGTAGATGTAAATATTCATCCGCAGAAAACTGAAGTGAAATTTGAGGATGAAAACCTGATCTTCGCTTTGGTACGTTCTACGATCAAGAAATCGCTCGGCATCTATAATGTAGCGCCAAGTCTGGATTTCGAGAAAGATACCAGCATGGATGCATTTGTAATGCAGAAAAATACCGGTGGCATGTTTCGTGCACCTGAAATTACAGTTGACCGAGATTACAACCCTTTTCTGGTAGAAAAAACCTCGGCAGGCGAGAAAAATGCTTTAACCGAAATATATCAGCAAACCGTTACAGCGGCACCATCGAAAATAAACCTGTTTGAAGATGAAGATTTCGATGAGGATCTGATGCGCCTCCCGAACGGTTACTGGCTTTTCAACAAAGGCGGCAAAACGCTGATGCTGGATCTGGGCAGAATGCACAGGCTGATAATCGCAGACCGTAACAAACGGAAAAGCAGCGCCATCGAAAGGCACACGTTGCTCTTCTCATTAGAGTATCATATGAATGAAACAGAGAAAATGAAGTACCGTTCCATCAAAAAATATCTACCGGAGCTGGGCTTTGAAATGGTTTTGGCCAATGATAATGTACTCCGTATTGATGCGGTTCCCGAAGGTCTTAAAGAAACACAGGTCATGAAATTTATGGAGCAGCTATTTGATATTCTCGAATACCGCACAGAAGAAGAATTCATGGAGTTCTATCAACAGAAATGGAATAAGATACAAAGCAAATCGCGCTTCGATTTTCTGTATAAGACGGATGCCGAGTTGGTGATCAAAGATTTTACCGCTTTAGGCTTCCCGGAATACCTTCCGTCCGGCAAACGGTGTTATATTGAGCTGCCGCTGGAAGAACTTAAAAATAAATTTTAGAAATTATGTTCCCGAAACTCACCCCGATTACTAAAAATATCATCATTCTGTGTGTGGCAGTTTATGTGCTGGCCAACTTTTTCTTCCCACAGATGTATTACCTGATGTCGGCGTATTACCCGTTTTCACCCAACTTCAGGTCTTGGCAAATCGTCACACACATGTTTATGCATGCCGGGATTGGCGAGGGAGTTGGTCTTACCCATATTTTATTTAATATGTTGACATTGTGGAGTTTTGGGCCGGCGTTGGAGCAGACGCTGGATTCTAGAAGATATACGATCCTGTATTTTGCGAGTGGCCTTGGTGCGTTCGTACTTTTCAATCTTTGGAATTTATATGAAGTGAACCAAATTGTACAGGCTTTGTATAATTTAGGCATCAATCCGGCGGAGATTTACCCTAAGGCAGCGATAGGTTATACGGGCGATTTAAGTATTTCGGCACAAACGGGCGAAGGCGCTGCGCTTTCACAACAGCTTTTTATGGCATTACGAACCCCGATGCTGGGGGCTTCCGGCGCTATTTTTGGCGTGGTAGCTGCTTTTTCAACATTGTTCCCGAATGCGAAACTTTTCTTCATGTTTATTCCGTTTCCCATCAAGGCGAAATATCTGTTTCCGGGTATCATCGTCATCTCGCTGTATTTAGGATTTAGTGGCTCAATGGATGGGGTGGCGCATTTTGCCCATATTGGTGGTGCCATAGTTGGCTTTTTACTGGCCCGTAGTTGGCGGAAACATCTTTACCGTTTTAATTAAAATCCTGTGCGGCTGTTTAGGTTTCTTTTTACGGTCTTTCATTTCACCGTGGTGGCTTTGCTCGCGGGTACGGCGCTTAATGCCTATGTTCCGCCAAAGGTTTTTGCGTGGATGAATATGCTGTCGCTGGCTTTTCCTTTCCTGTTGATTATACACACCGTTTTATGTATGATGTGGCTGGTCTTATGGAAAAAAAGAGCGTTTATCTTTTTGGCTGCTACCTTGCTATTCTATTATCCAGCCAAAAGGTGGATTAATTTCACGGCTCCAGCGGAAGGTGAAGTAGCAGATTTTAAAGTGCTGACAATGAATATAAAAGGTGCTGCCTATGGTAAGGAAACGCTATACAGCTATCTTAAAAACAGCAATGCCGATGTTATCTTGGTACAGGAATATGCGAAAAACCTTAAAAATACAGATTATCCCAACACAGTTCAATCTTATTCCATCGTTGGATTGGCGTCGAAGACGAAAGTTATTGAACATCAGAGAATTGAGACTTCCAGTAACGGGGAGAGCTTTTACGCGGATATTGAAATTAAAGGACGCACCGTACGTTTCATTAATATGTATTTAAATCCTTTTGCATTCGATAAGAACAAAGTGAAGCCCAGCGAGGATTACGAGAAGAACAAGCGGAAAGTGAGGTATATCGCCGGGACTTTGATCCCCACATTTAAGATTCATCAGGATGAGGTTGCGGCCATCCGGAAAGCTGTCCTGGATTCGCCTTATCCGGTTGTTCTTGCGGGTGATTTCAACGCGGTGCCAAGTTCTTACGAATATTATCAGTTATCGGATGTGCTTCATGATGCTTTCCTGACTGCCGGAAACGGTCTTTCCACCAGTTTTCATGATTATAAATTCCCCATCAGGATTGATTATATATTTTCTTCAAAAGATTTAAAACCAATAAGTTACTGGGTAGATCGGCACGAAAAAATGTCGGATCATTATCCTGTTATAGCTACCTTTAAGTTTGAAAAGTAATGAAGAAGTTTTTATTTATACTGTATCTGCTTTTAATAGGTTGCAACAAAGAATCTAAGGGATTAACTGTTGAAAACAAAGAAGTTATAGAGCCCGCCACCTATGATACCACAGCTATTGATTCATTTTCTGCGGGTGCCACTTCCACAGACGTAGCCAGGCAAATACTGATGTCTTCACAAAGGTATCAGGATTCATTAAGAAATATGGCTGAAAAACGAAAGGAAGAACAACGTCTGCAAGAGGTGAAAACCCAGGAAAAAAAGCCGTTAAAACAGGAAAATACAGATAATAAAAGTTTGCCTACTGCTGTAAAGACGGAAGGCGAACATCAATGATTAGTCTGAGAGGTCGTGTGTAGCCGGTAAATTCCGGATTTTGTTGAGCGGATAAATTATACTGCTATCAAATGTATTCATCGCGTTAATGAGCTGAAAATGAGAGTAATCATTAAGGTTTTGTAAGGTGATCTCCGCTTGTTTTATCTTTTTAGTCCTCAACAGATGTTGACGCTGCACGCCATTCAGCAAATAAGTGGTTGGCGTGAACCAGTCGCGTCCTTTTTTAAATAAAATGTTTGAGAAAGAGGTATCTGTAATGTGATTATTCTTCACAATAATCACTTCTCCGGTGCCCGCCTTTGTGGCCATCTGTTCAAGTATGCTTCGATCCTCAAACTTAAACGGATAGCTATAAAAACTGTTTTCAACGAGTTGGAAATGCGAGATTTCACGGATGGCATAAGGCATCATCTGCGTACGGAAATTCCCGTTTAAATCGTAAATGATTTTAAATTTAAAAAGACCTTTTTCGTTGTGGTTCAAGCTGTTATAGATCTGGTTTAGCTCTATAGGATTTTCTTTCCCGAAATATGCAAAAGTCTGGTTCATGCGCTGCTGATGTTCAGCTATCAGGTAAACTTTCTTATCTTCAACTTTAATACTTTCAATGAAGCGGGACATAGATTTTATTTTTCATTTCCTGATATTCATCGGTAAATTTACTCAAATGCGTAATGCCACCGCCGCTTTTGAAATATAATTTTTCTTCTTCCTGCTCAATAAAGCGGATCATCACACAAGAATCGAGATTTTTACCATCAAACCAGCCACATACGCCTGTATAAAAACCACGGTCGTACGTTTCGGCCTGCTGAATAATTTCAAGCGTTTTCTTTTTCGGAGCGCCCAGAATAGAGCCTGCCGGCAGTATGGCTTTTAAAATCTGGCCCATCTTGCCTGAATATTCCTCCTTCACCGTACCGGAAATTTCAGAACTCATCGCGTAAAGATTCTTCTGATGTGTCTTGATGTAGTCAATCCTTTGGAAATCAGTTACCTTAACGTTATTGGCGACCATGCTCAGATCGTTCCGTAACAAGTCCACCACAGTGTAATGTTCGGCTTTTTCCTTGTGGTCGTTTTTCAGGATTTCCGGCGCGTTTTCAATAGAGGCATCAATAGTACCTTTCATGGGATGGGTTGATATAATGTCATCTTTTATTTCAACAAAGGTTTCAGGCGAAAAGAAAACAAATTTATCAGGATATAGCACTTTATATTTTGCGTCGCCAGCCCAGAAGAGCTCGTGCAACGTATAATTGGTTTTAATTTCAGATTTGCAGGTATAGTTAACGAGATAAGAGTTACCGGCGTGTAGGTGTTGGGTGATGGTTTCAAAGCCCTGATGATAGTGCTCCGGTGATATTGGGATCGCTTCAAAATTTAAATCCTTCGCCACCGCGTGCCTTGTTGATAAGTTTGTAAACATTGGAAAATCAATGAGTAAGCCTGATTTCTGTAATTTGTCTTCGGTATAAACCTTTACATTGTGTAAAAGAAAATCAATCAGAAAGAAAAATGGGATACCATTTGTAGATAACGCATCCATTTTATCGAAACCGGCTTTTGCTATTGAATTCATTTGGCAAATGTAAGAAATCGGCGTTGCGAAATGAGCTACAAATTCCGCGGGAAAGATGTATTTTTGAACATGCAAAATTATCAACAACCCGAAAATGGGCTTTCATTTATCCTTCGCCAGGCTTTTTTTTATTGGAATAAGGCGTTGCTTTATCATTTGGTTTTCAGCTTGTTATATTTCACTTTATTTATGGCAGGCTATTTTTATCTTGTGCAGTATTTTGGGTTGTGGGATGAGTTTATGAAATACCGCGACCTGGTGCAGACAGATCTGCCGACTTTCAACAAGAAAATGGAGGAAATTGCGAAAACGCCGCAGGCCGCGAATTTCACGCTGGCTTTTTTCGGACTTATTGCGTTGCTAAATCCTTTAAATGTTGGTCTTTACAAGATTTACCGTAAGATTGAGCTAAAAGAGCCTGTGTTTTTTAATGATTTGTTTGCGGGTTACCAGGGTTCAGATTTCTTTCGTTTTGTGGGCTTTTACCTTTTCTGGATGATTATCTTCACGTATGCCAACGCATTTCTGTTTCTGGGTGTCGCTTGGATTTTCCTTACGCTTTTCTGTGTGCCGCTGATGTTCTTCCTCAATGTAAAAATCTTTAAAGCTATTGGGCTTACTTGGCAGGTACTCCGCTATAACTTCAGTACCGTTGTGATTGCGATGGTGGTGGCGCTGCTGTTTTCTTTAAGTGGAATATTATTGTGCGGTATCGGTTTTGTACTGACCTTTCCGTTTTTTAATTCAATGATTTATGTGCTTTACCGGTATTTGTATAAAGAAGTTGAAGAAAATTAGGTAATTATGCATGATTTTCTGATTTAAAATTTAAATTTGAAAAACATTAAAAAAAACTAAGTAATGGAAACATACGAAACCA
The DNA here is from genome assembly GCF_003692615.1 of Chryseobacterium sp. 6424. Lineage (NCBI taxonomy): Bacteria > Pseudomonadati > Bacteroidota > Flavobacteriia > Flavobacteriales > Weeksellaceae > Chryseobacterium > Chryseobacterium sp. 6424. Next base: position 2,487,913 of record NZ_CP023540.1, on the reverse strand, counting down.
TCAATCCCGGTACGCCAAGAAAATCAACCAACGAAATCATTTCTCACGCTTTTGAAACGTATAAAGGTGTATTTCTGTATGGTTTGTTGGCCATGGTCATCTACGTTGTTGTACCGATGCTCGTGCAGCCGCTCACAGGATTTGACTCCAAGGGATTTTCAGAGGAAATCATAAGCAGCGATGGGGATTTCGGGGATCTTGATATTTGGGCTTACCCGGGAATGAAGTTGTATTACGGCGTTTCGGGCCTTGTAAGTTTGCTACTGGCACCGATTTTTGTAGGATTATTGTATATGGCGAATAAATATGACTCGCGGCTGCCGCTTCAGGTTTCGGACTTATTTATTGGTTACCGGCAGAATTTTCTGAATATCATAATTTATTCATTTGTTTCATCAGTAATTATGGGTATTTCATTCGCGATGTGTGTGTTGCCTTTCTTCTTTGTCCTTCCTTTTTTATTCCTCGCCTATCCTATACTGCTGTTTGAGAATGCCAGTTTTGTGGATGCGATGAGTAAATCCTTCCGCATCGCGAAGAATAATTATGGCGTACTGCTTTTAACATCTTTACTGGCGCTTATCATCAGTTTGGCAGGGATTTTACTATGCGGTATTGGTATTTTTGCTACGTTGCCGTTCTATATGGTGGTAATATATTCCGCTTACTGCGCTTTCTGTGGAAAGCCAAGGGAGCTGAACCAATAAAACCGAATGTTCCTTGAAATGAGCTTAGAAACAACAGTACTGCGCTGTTGTTTTTTTCTTAAAAATTTTAGTTATGCCAAATAAAAAATACCAGATCAGTGAGGTGAAGATTAAACAGATATTTCTGTTGGCCGTAATTCTGGTGCTGGCCGGTCTCATCTGTTTTAACCTTTCGCTGTTTATACCGTCGCTTTTAGGCGCGATTACGCTGTACATTATCTCCAGGAAATATAATCTTTACCTGCAGGAAGAAAAGGAATGGAGGCCTTGGCTGGCCTCTACGGTGATCATTATCGGTACGCTAATAGTACTGATTTTGCCGGTATATTTCATTGCCGATCTTTTGCTCGAAAAACTTGGGAATGCCTCCGCGTACATGGAAAAATTCAATGAGTTTGTCGATAAAATACATGATTTTGTGTATGCTAAAACCAAAGTCGATATCCTAAGCAAAGATAACTTGAACACATTTAAAAGCAATGTAGGGAAATATACTACTTCCGCGCTCAGTGGCACATTCAATACGCTCACGGTGGTCCTTTCGATGTATTTCATCCTGTATTTTATGCTCGAAAAACCACGCCTTTTTGAAAAATTGATTAAAAGCTCAGCACCTCTGAAAAAATCTAACGTGCATTTACTCGGCGACAAAATTCGTAAGATGGTGATTGCTAATGCGATAGGTATTCCAGTGGTAGCTTTGGGACAGGGGATTGTTGCATTGATAGGTTATTTTATTTTTGGTGCCCCAAGTCCGGTCTTGCTGTTTGCCCTAACGGCGGTCGCATCCATGATACCGATTGTGGGAGCGGGTTTGGTGTATGTACCGGTTTGTATATTTATGATTGCTGAAGGAAGCACAGGCCCCGGACTTGGCCTTGCGATTTATTGCCTGATCGTGGTAGGACTTACCGACAATGCGTTAAGATTTACCCTTCTTAAACGTCTGGAAAACATCCATCCGCTGAATACTGTGTTCGGTATTATTGCTGGTATGAATATTTTTGGGTTTATGGGGCTTATTTTCGGGCCGATACTTGTTTCTATTACCGTCATGCTGATCCAAGTATACCGCGATGAGTTCTCTGATGACGAAAATGAGCTGATTTTACCGGAACCAAAAGAAATTGAAGAAAAAATTGACCTTACTATTTGATGATGGAAATGATGAATCCGCAGATCCTGGAGGAGATTTGTATTGATAAAATGCCTTTTGGGAAGTACAAAAATGTGATAATTGCTGATATTCCGGTACATTATCTTGAATGGCTTCAGCGTGAAGGAATGCCCAAAGGAAAGCTTGGCATGCAACTTAGTACCATTTACGAAATCAAGATAAATGGACTTACAGAACTTCTGATTCCGATTCGAAAGAGAATCTCGCGATAGGTAGTCTTAAAATAAAAACAGAGTGCAATTTGCACTCTGTTTTTTAGTATAAAATGTTATTGCGGTTTCCAGTAAGTCCAGGCTGAGCCATTATAAACAGCCAGTCTTTTACCGCCAATCCTGTTTACGTAAACCATCATACCGGGGGCGGGACTTGGGATGTCCGCCGTGTTCTGAACGGTAGGTAAAACCATTGCCTGCGAATTAGACTCCAGTACTAAAACTCCGTCAGCATTAGAAGTAGTTGCACCGATAATTGTTTTGGCAGCTGAAGTTTCGGTAACGTTAGTTGGCTGTGAGGTCATAATGGTACTGAGGTTCGCTGTATTACCACTGCTAAGGTCGAACCATGCTCCGTTTCTATAGACCATTACACGGGCTGTATTGGCGGACCTGGTGTCCAAAAGCATAGTACCTTCAGCCAAAGTACTGCCTGTAGGCAATGTTCTAACGTATGGGAGGATCAGTCCTTTGTTCTGTCCCGCCGCGAATTCGAGTAATACTGACGTTTTCGTGGCTGCGGTTCCAGTTTCATTCCCAATGATTACCTGCGAATATGCCGATACGGAACACGCAACTATAATTAGTGATATTATCTTTCTCATTTTTTTAAATTTTAATATTTAAATAATTAAGGACATGCAGGAGTTGAGAAACATCTCCATGCTTTGTCAGCATAAATTTTCAGACATTTCTCCGTAGTGTCATACACCATCATACCTTCCTGTGGTTCAATGATTCCAGCAAGTTGTGCTGTTGTTACCCTAGTCGGCACGAAACCTTTGGAATTAGATTCTAGTGCAATATGACCTGACTGACGAATCATTGGCCAGTTTCCGTTCGCGGAGCCAGCTCTTTGAAGGGTGGTGATGCCCACTTTCGTTTCCGGACCTGCAGAAGACGTATTTGCCGGATTATAACATACACAGTTTCCTATGTTGTGACCGGAAACACGTCCTGTGATACGGGTTGGACCATTGACAGATTGTTTTACTGTAATCGTATTGGTGCCGCCAGTATTCCAGTTGATTAAGTTCGCAGCGTTTCCGTTTGTAAGAACCAGCGGAAACAAAGGTCCGTTTGATACCTTACTGCCAAAGAATGAGATTACGCCATTTTGGTTAATTGAAACCCGAATCATAGGTGATGTACCGTTGCCTTCGATCTGGTAGATGAGTGGGGTGCCAATTTCGTAGTTTGTTCCGTCAGCAAACTGTACGTTAATTCCTGTAGTGCCGCTTGATTGAAATTCAAGTTCCTGCGTAGTGATGTCTACACCGTTAACGCTAATGGCAAAAGAATTATCCAGCGTGAAGATGTCAACCTGTGCACCGTAGGTTACGGCAGGAATGGTGAATGTGGAACTGTTTCCGTTTGTCGCACTGAATACTTGGGTAAAATTTTCTTCAGTACAGGGTGTAGTAGAAGAATAGTACACAGACACGTTTTTAAGGTTATTACATGTACCGCCTAGGCCATTGTTTGCACATTCGTAAACGGGGTCGGTCGGTAGCACTGTAGGGTTCTGATTAGTTGCATCCGGATCCGTGAAATCGTTTTGACGCAGGATGCCTGCCTGGAAATTCTGGAAGCCTTGGGTTGGCAACGAGGCTGAATTTACAGTAATCGTGAATGTATATGTTACTTCACAACCATTCGGAAGCGCTAAAACAGAATTATATTTCCGTGTATTAGCATCATAGGAGATTGCTGTTGCCTGTGTGCCACAACCGTTTCCACTGAAAGTAGCAGCGCCCGCTATAAATCCCGGCGGCAGCGAAAATGAAAATGGGGCCGCGGTTACAGCGTCGGGACCATCATTTTTTACTTTTACGGTGGCAGTGAAGGATTCGCCCGGCAGTACATTGCCACGATTCACTGTAAGTTGACTTACTTTGAGGTCGGCGATTTTTACTACTACCTGTGAGTTTTGTGTAACAGCCAAACCTTTTACAAAAGCCCAGGTGTCAATAGATTTATTATTACCAAATGATTCGCCAGTAAAGCCATATTTATGTCCATTCGAACGGCTGCTTAACCCGTTTCCATTTGGGAGGTGAGAGTTTACAATAGGACTTGGTCTATCTACAGCGTTACTTCCTGTTATTGTACTGTCGTCCCAATATACAATATCAGACACAACATTATTTAAGTTGTTATTATCCAGAAGTTCAATAAAGATTCCGTTCTTATTATATTCCATATCTATATAAGGAAAATGCACTTCTGCTCCTTGCAATTGCACTATTACCTGAGCTGGGGTGGTCCCGGCGGGCAATGGAATATTATTCCCATCCCTTCCGTCCCATAAGACCTCATTGGCTCCTGCTGTCGCTGCACCCGTTAATATTCTGGTCGTAAAAGTAGCTGGCGTCACAGGACTTTGAATGGTAATCTTGTAGCTGCCTTGCTGGCTTGCATTAAACTTTACATAACCTCCTTTATTACTTACCTGCCCAGGAATCCCTTCAACACCTATCAAGGTAATATTAGATACGGAAGGGAGTGCAGTAACAGGAGTACGCAGCCAAGTTGATCCACCCGATACCGCTGCGGGTACAGTACCGGTTGGCAAGTCTGTAGCTGGTAAGGTATAGAAAATTTTGTGCGTTGTTTGGATTGCTGTATCAACAGCGCGGGGATCCTGTACTTGGTTTGATATATTTCTTGATGTATCTAAACTTTTGTAAATCGGCTGTTTCGTGGTTGCATTCAAAAATCCGTTATTATTAACAAAGAAAGTGAAATACATCCCATTATTTCCATTATTGCTAACACGGTAATTGTAGCCATCCTTTGTAAAGACATAGAATATTCCGTAAAAACCATTTGATTGTGGGGTTCCAGTACCTGTACTCATGTTGAAGACATTTACTTAAACACGTCCTTTAATGAAATCTGTGTTCATGGTATTTATAACTGAAATGTCCCATGCTCTGATAGCTGCAGAATTTGTAGGTTGAGTCCATTCTGCTGTAGCATTTATAGTTGTGTCAATAGCCGCGTCGCCAGTACCGTCCATTTCAACGCGATATACACCTGCGCCGTTCTCAGGTACGGTATAGTAAAGTGCTGTATAACGATTTGCGATATTTTGTCCTGGCAACTGAGGACCAGCCAGTTCCTGCGTCCGGTTTGCAATAATACCCGCAGTCCGGGTAGTGCCACCACCGATATTAATTTCGGTATTCTTTGGCCCGTAAAGTCTGATTGCTCCTGTTGAGCTTGATGCTATGGCAATCCTTTCACCTACGTTAGCATACACATAATGTGTACCTTGAGTTGGGAATGGATAATTTTCCGTAATCCCAGTTCCTGTTCCAACATAGGACCTCAAATAGGCACGGTAGCCAGTAGCAGTAGATGGATACAAATCGCGGGATCCATCCGCGTACATCAGCCCGCTGAGAAGTAAAAAACTGCCGATTATTAGTATTCGCAGGTTGATAAACGCTCGTATTTTATAAAGATTATTCATTGAATTTATTTAAAATATTGTTAGCTTAAAATTTTATTTGGTAATTAAACTTTAAGCTGTGGCGGAGGCCGAACTTTTAAAACATTTAGACTCCATATATTAACACACAAATCATTTGTATGGAAAATATTTTGACTTAAGTGTCTTTTTAACAAAAAATAGTTAGAAAAATAAGGAACAAACGTTTTTTCTACTGATTTGAAACTGAAAAATCCACCTGCTGTAACAGCCAAGTTTTTAGATTTCTCTATAAAAGTTAAAGTTGTAGAAGAAGAGTGATGATATATTTTGGGCAGTTTCTGCGAAAATGTTTTTGTATGAGCTACCTTCTTCCTGGCTGTAACTTTCTTTATTTCTTTTGATTTATTTTCAACTTTTGGCTGATGAACGGCGAGTATATCAGTTTTGTGTGCTGGTTTTTCAGCGTTGTGGAACTTTAAGGAGTCTGTTTGTTTTAAAACATATACGTTACCGTGTTTTTCTATATCAAATTTTTGAGTAGATGCCTTTCCGGAGATTTTCAAACTGTCTGTATGAATATATGCGCCCCGGGTGACCGATAAAGTAATATCACCTTGTATATGCATTTGTGCAAAAATCTGTAAAGACCATAGCATAAATAATACTACAGTTACTTTAGCACTTACAAAGCAAATGCGGGTGTTATGCCTTTTCGAACAGGTAATCAGGCTAATAAATAAGCGGCAAAGGTAGTTATTGCTTATAGATTAAGCAAGATAAGATTTGAAAAATCAAAGAGTTAGCGTATTTCATGATATTTATCATCCTTTCAACGCAGCGATTTCATCACGTAGTTTGGCAGCTTTTATAAAATCTAGGTTTTTAGCGGCGGCTTCCATGGCTTTTTGTTTCTCAGCAATCAACTGCGTGTAATCTTTACCATAGTTGTTTTTATCTTCGGCTACCTGTTTAAGGATTTCTTTCTGCGTATATTTCGGATCCGGGAAATCTTTGCTGCGGCCAACCAATACTTCCGAAATCTTTTTATTTAAGGAGGTTGGTACCAAGCCGTTGGCTTCATTATATTCCATTTGCTTTTGGCGGCGATAGTTGGTTTCGTCAATCGCGCGTTGCATCGAGCCCGTGATTTTGTCGGCGTACAAAATGGCTTTACCGTTTACATTTCTCGCTGCCCGGCCTATTGTCTGTACAAGCGAACGGCGCGACCGTAACATTCCCTCTTTATCTGCATCTAAGATGGCCACCAACGAAACTTCGGGTAAGTCAAGACCCTCCCGCAATAAATTCACGCCCACCAAAACATCAAAAAGTCCAACGCGAAGATCCTGCATGATCTGGATTCGTTCTAAAGTCTCTACATCTGAGTGAATATAGCGCGTCCGGATTCCGAATCGTGTAAAATATTTGGTAAGTTCCTCGGCCATTTTCTTGGTTAAAGTGGTCACCAAAACCCTTTCGTCCAGTTCTGCTCGTTTCTGAATTTCTTCGATGAGGTCATCGATTTGGTTCATAGTCGGCCGGATGTCAATCACAGGATCTAACAAGCCGGTTGGCCGTATAATCTGTTCGATGTATTCGCCCCCTGTTTTTTCCAGTTCATAATCCGCGGGTGTAGCCGATACATAGATAACCTGGTTTTGCATCGCCTCGAATTCTTCAAACTTCAGCGGGCGGTTATCCATCGCGGCTGGCAGCCGGAAGCCATGTTCCACCAAAACTTCCTTACGACTTCGGTCGCCGCCGTACATGGCGTGGACTTGCGGTACGGTGACGTGGCTTTCATCAATCACCATCAGGTAGTCTTTCGGAAAATAATCTAAGAGACAGAAAGGTCGCGTGCCGGGCAATCTTCGGTCAAAATAGCGCGAATAATTCTCGATTCCGCTACAGTAACCGAGTTCTTTCATCATTTCAAGATCCAGTTCTGTACGTTCCTGTAAACGCTTGGCTTCGAAAGGTTTTTCAATTTCGTTAAAGAAATCTATCTGCTTCACCAAATCATCCTGTATTTCTCGGATGGCGTTGTGTTGTGTTTCTTTAGAAGTAACGAAAAGATTGGCTGGGTAGATATTGATCTCTTCAAAATCAGCTATGACACTGCCCGATTGTGGATCGAAACTCTGGATTCGCTCAATTTCATCACCAAAGAACTGGATCCGGATGCCGTTATCAGCATACGCAGGATAGACATCAATGACATCGCCCTTCACGCGGAAGGTGCCGCGCGTAAACTCATTCAGCGTACGTGCATAGAGTGCATTTACCAGTTTATGGAGAAAGTTGGTTCGGGTAAGTTTTGCGTTCTTCCGAACTTCAATCAGCGATTTATTAAATTCGGTCGGGTTACCGATACCGTAAATGCACGATACGGAAGCTACGATCAGCACATCGCGGCGGCCGGAAAGCAGACTTGCGGTGGCGGAAAGCCTTAGTTTTTCAACTTCTTCGTTAATTGAAAGGTCCTTTTCGATATAGGTATTGGTTGAGGCGATGAAGGCTTCCGGCTGATAGTAATCGTAATAACTCACGAAGTATTCTACCGCGTTTTCCGGGAAAAATTCCTTGAATTCCATAAAAAGCTGTGCGGCCAAAGTCTTGTTATGGGCAAGAACCAGCGTCGGTTTCTGCACTTTGTTTACCACATTGGCTACGGTAAAAGTTTTACCCGAGCCGGTTACCCCCAGCAATGTTTGATACTTTTCGCCCTGCCTAATGCCGGCGGTGAGTTTTTCAATTGCCTGTGGTTGGTCCCCTGTAGGTTGATATTCAGATTGAAGTTTGAACTGCATGATAGGCTGCGGAGGTCACATTAAATTAAGATTAAACAATCTGCAAAAATACGGAAAAAGCATGGAGTAGCGATTCTGTCTTTACGTGTTTTACAGTACTTTACTTACGGCTTTTCTTGAAGCTCTCGAAGTCTTCAATCACTAAGCCGCCGCCAGCAACTTTCGGCTGAAAACGGATTTTTCCACCGGTATATGTTTCGGGATATTCGGTTTTCATCTTGATGGTTTGCCCGGTGATGAGTTCCAATGCTTTCTTCAGTTCAGGGTCTGAAGTATTACCGAACTCTTTGATGTTATTGATGGCTCTTAAAGGATTGATCTCGTAATTTGGCACAATCCCTTCTGAGGGGTTAGGATCTTTATCTTTGTTGTAATAAGAGAAAGTGATGGGCTGCAACTTCCAATTATGCGAGGTGTTTCTTGTTGAATAAGAAGTATAATCTGATGCTGGCGAATCGTAAAGCGTTATTGAGCCTACAAACTTCCCGGTCGTTTCATTACCGATGGTTATTACCGGAACATATTTGTTAAGACTGATGATGGTAAGTTCACTTGCAGAAGCGGTCTGAAATGATACCAAGACATAAATCCGGCTAAGGTTCAGGCTATTGATATTTTGTTGGCCGGTTTGCTCAGGGTAGCCGTTCACGATATTGTAGGTCTTTACCGTATTGCTTAGATAATCCATCCCATCCTGGTCATTGTGTTTCGCATTAAAATCGAGATATACATAAGGCTGGTTGGTGTAGTTGCCGTTTACCATCTGGGCAAGTGCTTTTGCTGTTTCCAACGAGCCACCGCCATTGTATCTCAGATCTAAGATGAGTTCGGTAATACCATCCGACTTCATTTTAGCAAAGGCAGCATTTAATTCATCATTATAATCAGATTTAAAACCGTTATATACCAAATACCCGATGTTTTTACCGCCATAACTGTATTTTTGGTAATGCGCCACAGGATTTTCGTCGATATTGGTTTTTGTGATGGCGATGTTTTCCGCTTTGTCGGTAGTTACTAATGCTGTGGCGGTCATTGTAGCGGTGGCCGCTCTTGTGACGGTAAACTGATCTTCGGATAACTGTTGGTAATTATTGAATGTCAACGGTGTGCCGTTCACCCTTGTAATGATGTCGCCACGCTTGATGCCCGCATTCGCAGCAGAAGAGCCGGGGACCACGTAGTTTACCAATGCTACTGCGTTTGTACCGTTATTGTCTTTCGGATATACCGCATAATCGAATCCTGTCAGCATCTCAACTTCCGCTATACGCGAGGCGCGTACAATGTTATTGTTATTTTCAATCCAGGAAAAGCGGTCGGTATTTCCATAGTCATAAAGCAAACTGTAAAATAGGCCGTCTGGTGTCTTACCATTGATAAATGAAGAATACTCGGCAGAGTTTTTGAAGTTATCAGCAAGTTTAGGGACATTGGATTGCCAATAATACCAAGAATTCATGGCCTTCCAAACGAAATCATTTACAGCGTTCGTCTCGCCGGAATTTTTTGGTGCAGGATCCGGATCATTATCCCGGGAGCATGCGCTTAGAAGCAAGGTAAGCAGCGCTAAACCCGAAAAATATATTTTAGTGTTCATTTGTAATATTATTAATTGTAAACAAAATTAAAACGTGAAAACATGAAAATCAATATATTATCTAAATCAATTTTACTTGTTGCGGCAGCACTTTTCACCCTTTCATGTACTGCAAACCTACTGCCAAAAGTACATCAGCCTGCTTATCAAACTTACGATAATTCAGGGGAGAGGGGCTATAAGGTGAGTTTCAGTTTATCGCATGACTCCATTCCGCCTACGGCTGTGGTCATCAACAGAATCCAGCAAAATATTTCTGAAGAAAACAAAGTCGGTCTTACGTATCACATCAATGTACTCACACAATCCCGTAAGATTTTGGGGTTTAAACCTAATGTTACTGAACGTGAGAACGGAATATTTTTCAAAACAGATACCGCCGACGTGTTTAAGCCAGTTAATTTCCGTCTTAAAGCAGAATAACTCTTGTCCAGGCGCAATATTTGATGCAAAAAGTATTAATTTCCTTTAAAAAAAACATTAATTATGAAATCATTACTGGTTCAGGTTCTACCATTTTGTGGGATCGTTATCTTAAACTCCTGTAGTGGGAATAACACCACAGCTACAGCCCCGCAAGAGCCTTCGGCTACGGTAAACACCACTTTGGCTAATCCCGAGACTGCCGCGCCAAATTCACCGGAATATCAGCCTGCGTTTGCTGGGCAAACACGTATCAAAGGGGTGAAAACATCCACTCCCTATCAAGTGGAAATCCTGAATACTGATTTAAATAAACCCTGGGCTATAGTTGATTTGCCAGACGGTAGATTATTAATCACCGCCAAATCTGGTTATTTCAATATCGTTTCGGCGGACGGGCGCAACGTGTCGAAGGTAGAAGGTCTGCCCAAAGTGGACGACAAAGGGCAGGGTGGCTTGCTTGATGTAGCCCTTGACCCGGATTTTGCCTCAAACCGAATGATCTATTGGTCCTATTCAGAACACATGAGTGGTGGAAACCATACCGCTGTGGCCAAAGGTAAACTCTCTGCCGATGAAAAAATGATCGAAAACCCAGTTGTGATCTTCCGTGCTACCCCGTCCTATGATGGCGATAAACATTTTGGGAGCAGGTTGGCTTTCGATAAGGATGGCCACCTGTTTGTAAGTACCGGCGAACGATCAGACATGGAAATGAGACCATACGCGCAGCGGCAAGATGGTTATCTGGGTAAAATCCTTAAGATTACCAAAGATGGCAAACCTGCTCCCGGAAATCCTACATTAGCTGGTTGGAAACCCGAGATTTATGCCACCGGAATCCGAAATCCACAGGGGATGGCCATTGATGAGAAGGGCCAACTTTGGGATGCGGAAATGGGACCGCGAGGCGGCGACGAGATCAACTTCATCCAAGCCGGAAAAAATTATGGCTGGGGCGATGTGACCTACGGAATTGAATACAGCGGCAAAAAAATCAATAACGGAACCACACAAAAAGCTGGTACAGAGCAACCGGTTTATTATTGGGATCCTTCCATATCCATGAGTGGAATTGATTTCTACAAAGGTAACATTGGTGAATGGAAGAATAACATGATGATTGCGTGCCTCAGTGGTAAGAAAATTATCCGACTGGTGATTGAAAACAATAAAGTAGTAGGAGAAGAATGGCTTTTGACAGACCAAAACGACCGCATACGTGATGTATTAAGCGCTAAGAACGGCCATCTATATGCAGTATCAGACAGCGGAAAATTGTACCGCGTTGCTAAAAACTAGGATTTTATTCTTCGATATAGACTAGCTCATTACCATAATCACCGTCGGAATCTTGCATGACCCTGGCGGTTTTTGTTTTAATGAACAGTTTTTCAATGAAAAAACTGGTCTCGAAGAACTGGCGGTGTATGCCCTGCAACATTTCCATGAAGAGATCCATCCCCACTTTATTATTATGTAGATCCATCATACGGTCGGGCTTTTCATTCGGGAAAAGGTCTTCATGCAAATCGGTCATCCGTTTACAAAATACAAGGGCTTTTTTAGGCGAAGTCACTTTACAGCAGTACATCATTATTAAACAGGTCCACAAAGCATGGCGGAAAGCGTTGCCAATACCGCTTTTGGAACTTGTTTGAGGGAAGAATTTTTGAGCGAGTACAAAACTTCTGATTGTGGCGTAGAAGGCCAGCAGCGTGAGGAGCGGATGAGGCACACAAAGCTTCAGTAACTGTAAAATTTTACCGATACTGAGGGTTCTAAGCGTGTTAAAGATGATTTTTACGGCTCTTTTCATAAAGAAATCTCCCCTTTTCAGGAGAGATTTTGATTATAGAATTAAATATTAGTGAACCAGTAGTTTCACCGTTTTCGAGATTTTTTCTTTTATTTCTGTACGTTTTACGATGAAATCTACGAAACCTTTTTCCTGTAGGAATTCGGATGTCTGGAAGCCTTCAGGCAAATCCTTACCAATAGTCTCACGAATTACACGCGGGCCGGCAAACCCGATAAGCGCGCCTGGCTCTGCCATAATGATGTCTGCCGTCATCGCGAACGAAGCTGTGATACCACCAAAAGTAGGGTCGCAAAGGTAAGCGATGTATAGCAAGCCCTCTTCAGAAAGTTGCGCAAGTTTAGCCTGCACTTTTGCCAACTGCATCAGGGAATAAGTGGCCTCCTGCATCCTGGCACCGCCAGACTGGCATATAATCATGTAAGGCAAGCGGTTCGCGATACAGTAATCTACCGCACGACGGATTTTTTCGCCCATTACCGAACCCAAAGATCCGCCGATAAACGCAAAATCCATACAAGAAATCACCATATCGACGCCATTTACCTTACCGGTAGCATTGCGGATGGAGTCGGTAAGCCGGGTTTTGGCTTTTACTTCTTTCAGGCGGTCGCTGTACGATTTGGTATCTTTGAAGTTCAGCATATCCACACTTTCCACATTCGCATCCAGTTCGGTGTATTTATTATCATCAAACAGGATGGAGAAATACTCGCGGCTGCCGATCCTTACATGGAAGCCGTCTTCCGGCGAAACGTAATTATTTGCTTTAAGTTCCTCGTGCTCAATGATTTTACCCGTGGGTGTCTGATGCCAGAGCCCTTTTGGTAAATCCTTCTTGTCCTCGGTTGAGGTGGTGATATTCTTTGTCTTTCTTTTGAACCAGTCAAATGCCATTATTAAAATTTTAAATTTCAGGTTTTAGCGGATTAATTTTTTAGTTGGTGTTCACACGCTAAAAACTCAAAACATATTAAAGTGTATTTACATTATTCAGGTCTTCAAATGCCTGAACAAGTCTTTTCGCGAATGTTTCTTCTCCTTTTCTTACCCAAACGCGCGGATCATAGAATTTCTTATTCGGTTTGTCGTCTCCGTCCGGGTTTCCAATCTGTGCTTTCAGATATTCGATGTTTTGTGTCATGTAATCACGGATCCCTTCAGTGTAGGCAAATTGCAGGTCGGTATCAATATTCATTTTGATAGCGCCGTAACCAATGGCTTCACGAATTTCTTCAACGGTAGAACCCGAGCCACCGTGGAACACAAAATTCACCGGTTTTTCAGCAGTGCCGAATTTTTCCTGAACATATTTCTGTGAATTATCAAGGATTTTCGGCGTAAGTTTTACATTTCCTGGTTTGTAAACGCCGTGTACGTTACCGAAAGCGGCCGCAATGGTAAAGTTGGGTGAGATCGCGTTCAATCTTTCGTAAGCGTATGCCACTTCATCAGGCTGTGTGTAAAGTTTTGATGAATCTACACCAGAATTGTCCACGCCATCTTCTTCACCGCCAGTTACGCCTAACTCAATTTCTAAGGTCATGCCCATTTTGGCCATTCTTTCGAAATATTTACAGGAAATATCAAGGTTTTCCTCGATAGGTTCTTCCGAAAGGTCAAGCATGTGGGAGGAGTATAGGGATTTTCCGGTTTCTGCGAAAAACGTTTCATTTGCTGTCATTAAACCATCTATCCACGGCAAAAGTTTCTTCGCGCAATGGTCTGTATGTAAGATCACTGTTGCCCCGTAAGCTTCCGCAAGCGTGTGGATGTGCTTGGCGCCGGCAACCGCACCTGCGATGGCCGCTTTCTGGTCATCATTGCTAAGTCCTTTGCCTGCATTATAAGCAGCCCCGCCGTTAGAGAACTGTATGATTACGGGGGCATTAAGTTTGGCAGCAGTCTCTAGCACTGCATTGATGTTGCTGGAACCGATAACGTTCACTGCCGGAAGCGCGAAGTTATTTTCCTTAGCATAATTAAAAATCTCGGTAACCAATTGACCTGTGGCAACACCTGCCGGAAAACGTCTGCTCATAATTTATTTTTTAGAAGATTTAATTTATTTAAGGCGTGTAAAGTTAAGGATTTTATGCAAAACATTTAGTTTCTTTTGTCTTTGCCCCAAAGCAGTTTCTGGCGGATGGTTTCATAAAAACTAAGGTTTTTCGGATGAATCAGTAAAATCTGAAACTTGGCTTTTCGCAGTGTAATCTCCACCTCGGTTTCCATATGCGCGAGTCTGGAATCTAATGAAAGCGAATACTGTGGGACGCGGCTTTCTACTTTCAGCCGAATCTCTACATCATCGTTTACGATCAGTGGCCGCACATTCAGGTTGTGTGGCGCAATAGGCGTGATGACGAATGTATTGTTGTTGGGCGTGATTATTGGTCCGCCGCAACTTAGGGAATAGGCTGTGGAGCCTGTGGGTGTGGAGATGATTACACCGTCGCCCCAGAAAACGTTCAGGAATTCATCATTAATATAAGAGTCTACCGTGATCATAGCGGTGGTTTCTTTGCGGGAAACGGTAATGTCGTTCAGCGCATACGGGAAGAACCCTGCATTTTCAGGCGATATTATTTCGATAACCGAACGCCGGCTCACGTGCACTTCGCCTTTGATGATGTTATCCAGATTATGGAAAACCTCTTCTTTGCTGAAACTTGATAAAAACCCGAGTCTGCCGGTATTCACCCCGACAACAGGGATCTCAAGATCCTGCACGAACATTAAGGAGTTTACGATCGTGCCGTCGCCACCAAAGGTAAAGAACCATTCGGGCCGCTTTTCTTCCAGGTCTTCTTTACCGGTGAAGGTTTCGAAAATCTTTGAGAATTGCATAGCCGTTGCCATTTCTTCATATAAAATGGCCTGGATGCCCCGTTTTTCGAGTTCGGAAACGAATTTGCTCAGATACAGGAAGGTATCCAGGTCGCTTTTTTGGGAATAAATTGCTGCTTTCCTCATCTAAAACTGCATATATTTCTGGAAGAAGCCGAAACGGTCTTTCAGCAAGTCCTCTTTTTCATCATCATAGTATTTATGCACTACGCTGTAGCCATATCTTTCAAAAGTTTCGTCGATAGAACTGGCATTTTCTGCATTGAATTTTATGGTAATCTGTATATAATCATCCGTAATCGCATTGATGAAACAACCGTAGATCTTGCCGTTATTGGTCTCGATGATCTTACAGATTTCCGTCATCGAATAGTGGCGGCCGCTGGTTTGTACGATCTTCACCGCTCCGTTTTCAGAGAAAAGCGCGTATTTGGAGAATTCATTAAAGATATCGTCACACGAGAGATAGCCCTGGTATTGCTCTTCTTTATTGATTACCGGGACTACATTGGCATTGAAGGTATGGAACAGTTTGATGGTATCGAGCAGGTTGTTATCATCCAACACCGCGAATTTTTCATAATGGATCTCGAGGGAAGATAACGGTCCTTCGGGGCTTTCCTCTAAAAAAGACTGGCTGATGGCGCCCTGATAAATCCCTTTCTTCTTGATGAATATGTGCGAATACCCGAATTCTCTGGCGATTTCGTTTGCTTCCTCAATAGCATCACCAGCATTGAAAGCAGGATAATCTTTGGAGATGTAGTCTTTGGTAAACATTAGGCTAATTTAGGAAATTATTAAAAAACCTGATGAAGGAGCAGAATTAAATTTTTTAAAATTTTACTTGCATGATATAGGGGCAAAAGTATATCTTTGTCGCCTTTCATTTTTACTTTTTATTAGATTTATTTCAAACTGCAATGCCTCAGGGGATTGTAGTTTTTTATTTTGTAGCTGTATTCTTGGCACGAAGGAAAATAAGCCCGGCCAGGATGATTATGGCGCCTATCGCTTGCAGCAGCGTTAAACTTTCCCCGTCGATAAGTCCCCAGACAATCGCCACTACGGGCATCAGCAATGTGACGGTAGAAGCAAAAAGCGGCGTAGAGATTCCCAGCAAACGGTAATTAAGCATCATCGCAAGCCCGGTACCGAATATGGAAAGTAAACTTACATATCCTAAGCCGGCCCATAAATTGGCATCACTTTTAAAATCACTGAAAAATCCGGCAAAAACCAATGAAATAGCCGATGGAATGATCAAAACAAATGAAAAAACAAATGCTGACAGAATCTTGGCTGGGATGTTATTGAGTTTCGACTTCACGGTGGTGGTGCTTATGGCGTAACATAAGGTGGCCAACAATAAAAGTAAAATAGGGATGAGTTTCAGTTGTCCGCCTTCTCCTCCTGAAAAGGCCAGGATGCACGCACCACTAAAACTGATCAAAACACCGATCACCTGTCTTCTGGTCGTCCCAAAATTCCAGAACAGGGCGCCAACAAGGATGACAAAAATAGGCATCATGGAGTTGATGATGCCCGCAATGCTGCTGCTGACAGCGGTTTCCGCGATCGGGAAAAGAAACATCGGGATGAAATTTCCGGTAACTGCGGCCAAAAGGAGCCATTTCAGGTTCTTCCGTGGGAATTTCTTGATGTTCATCAGTGCCAATGGTAATAATATGATACCGGCGATCAGTACACGCAACGCACCAACCTCATAAGGATTGAAATGTGCCAGAGATTTTTTGATGAGGATGAAAGATGATCCCCAAATGACCGAAAGCAGCACCAGTAAAACCCATTTTTCTTTTTCAGGATTCATTATTTCTTTTTAAAATTTCTAAATATTCTTTCTTACTGATCATTTTTGCGCCTAAACGCTCCAGATGTTCAGAATGGATCTGGCAATCGATCAGTTCAAGTTCAGGGTGTTCCTGCACGAAATGAAGAAAACATGCCTTCGAAGCATTGCTAACTTTCGAGAACATGCTTTCTCCACAAAATAAATTGCCGATCTGTACGCCATAGAAACCACCCACAAGCTCACCATCCTGCCAGGCTTCATAGCTTTTTGCAAAACCATGTAGATGAAGCACTGAAAAAGACTTTATCAGTTCGCCAGAAATCCATGTACCATCCTGATCTTTACGGTTGATATTTTTGCAGGACTCCATTACTTCTGTAAAGCATTGGTTTTCCGTGAACTCAAACACGCCATTACGCAGTATTTTCTTCATGGATTTGGAGATCTTCACCTCCTTAGGATACAGTACAAACCGTGGATCCGGGCACCACCAAAGGATTTCTTCGCCTTCATTGAACCATGGGAAAAGCCCAAGCTGATAGGCAAAAAGAAGTCTTTCGGGGGAAAGGTCTCCACCAATAGCCATCAAGCCGGTTTCTGAGTGCATCAGTCCGGGGTCTGGGAATGAGATTTCATTTTTTTGAAGGTAAACCATCTTTTAAAATTAAAATCCCGCTTGGCAGCAGGATTTCAATGTATATCAACCTTTTCTTAGAATGGCAGGTCGTCTTCATCTTCCGCGAACACATCGCTTTGGGCAGAGGTGTTGCCGGATGGGGCATTTTGCGCAGGTCGTGCAACGGTTGGCTCATCGAATCCGCCGGCATCCATTTTCTCGACACGCCAGCCAACGATAGAGTTAAAGTATTTCACTTCATTCTGTGGGGAAGTCCACTCGCGACCGCGGATGTTGATGCTTACCTTCACTTTTTCGCCTTCGCGGTAATTATTTAAAAGGTCAGCCTTATCCTGCAAAAATTCAATGCTGATGGGCTGTGGATATTGCTCTTCTGTAAGCAAAATCATTTCTCTTTTCTGAAAGCCACTCGCAAAAGTCTGAATGTCAGTTATTTTTTTAATAGTTCCCTGTAATTCCATAATCTTTAATTAAAGATGTAAAAGTAATAAATAAAGCTGCTAAAAAGAAAGCGAGGAAGTAAAAAAATAAATAAATTAATTTTTTTTTCAAAATTGTTTGGTTTAAAAAGGAAAAAGTCTTTATATTTGCACTCATCAAAAAAAGAGAAGAAGTTTATTGCGGATGTGGTGTAATTGGTAGCCACGCCAGACTTAGGATCTGGTGCCGTGAGGCGTGGGGGTTCGAGTCCCTTCATCCGCACTAATAATCGCGAAAATAGCTCAGCTGGTAGAGCACGACCTTGCCAAGGTCGGGGTCGCGGGTTCGAATCCCGTTTTTCGCTCAATGAAATAGGAGTTTTTTACAGAACTTCTATTTTTTTTACCCGCCCTGGTGGTGGAACTGGTAGACACGCAGGACTTAAAATCCTGTGTCCGCAAGGACGTACGGGTTCAAGTCCCGTCTGGGGTACATAAAACGCTGTTAATCATTTGATTAGCAGCGTTTTTTGTTTTGTGCGGTTAAAGTTGGGTTATAGAATGCTTTGATGGGTTCGCTTATCTACAGACTGGTTTGTTAATTCGGGAAGATCTTTGTTGCTTTCTTATTGCTATCTATGGCCACTAATGTAAAATCACCAGAAACTGCCTTCTCCCGAATCTCCTGATACATATCTTCTACGAATACTTCGATGTTTACCTTAAGGCTGGTGTTGCCAACGTATTTTACTTTACCAATTAGTTCTACAAGCGTATCCGCAGGGATGGGCTTTTTGAAGTCAATACGGTCGCAACTTACGGTTACAAAGGATTTGCGGGCGAAGCGTGTGGCTGTCATGAAGGCTACTTCATCCATCATTTCCATGACTTTGCCGCCGAACATGGTGTTGTGGTGATTCGTGGTATTAGGGAAAACCACTTTAAAAACGTGTGTTTCTGAGGATTTGATTTTGTCTTCGTAATCCATCTTTAATTTTTATATCATTATACATTTGAAATGAATAAAAACCTTTGATGGGTTTTTACTTCAAATCGCGAAAGTTTTTGGGGATCCGACTTCCTACTGGGGTAGATTACGGTTGCGCGACAGTTCGTGAGTTTCACACGATTCACCCGTTGTTCTGCAAATATAGCTTTTATATTTCAGGAAAGTTTACAGTTCATCCATATTTCTGTCACAGGATAATTTAGAGCGACTTGGTTGAGATTGCACAGTATTTGCTTTTTCGTTGAAAAAATAACATTATGCAACCGAAACCCATGCTCACGCTAAGCCAAGTGCTGGCAAAATTAGCAGCCAAGAACGTTACACAGGAGTTCCTGATGGACGAGAACGGCGAAATGAAACTTAAAGAAAAAGATGACGTGTACAAACCTGAAGATTTAAAAATCCTGAGGTCCTACCGATTTGAGGCCGACAGCAGCCCTGAAGATAACGCCGTACTATATGTCGCCCAGGCGAATGACGGCAACATCGGGATGATTATCGACGCTTACGGTGCCCAAAGTAACTATGACGGGCCGGAGTTTGATAATTTCATTCGGGAAATCCCGGTAGAGGAAGATGAACAGTACAACTTCGATAATAATTAAATAAAAGAAATCCGGATAGTACTATTCGGATTTCTTTTTGAAAAGATTCTTCAGGCCTTCTTTCTTTTCCTGCACTTTTTCTTTTACGTCTTCTGCTGTTTCCTTGATGTTTTCCTTGCCTTGCGCTACGGCGGATTTCGTGCCTGACATGGTGTTCTTCACGGCCTTTTCAGTGTTTTCTGCGTTTTTGCCAATAAGTGTTTTCTTTAATCCCTGTTCAATGCCTTTCCAGAACAGATTGAAGAATGATTTTGTTTTATCGCGTTCCACAGGGTCCACTACCACAGACTCTGGGTAAGTGCCAGAGTCTGATCGCACAATTAAATTAGCGACTGCTGATAAAAGTTTATTCTTTTCCCCGTCTTCCCGCAGGATGGATACTTTCAGGTCTTTATGTTTCATGTTCAGCGTACCATCAGGCCGTTTCTGTTTCCTTTGAAATTAAAGATCAAGTCCGAAATCTGCCCGGTAGCCCGTATTTTCAAGTAAGGCTCGATAAAAGGGTTGATGCGTGAGGCGGGCAGATCAGCCACATTGCCGGCGATCGTAAAGTCATCATTGGGCGCGGCGGTATCAAAACTCCATTTCACATGCATGGGCGAAGCGTTCATGAACCGACAAGTAATGTCGATGGGTACACGTGTAGGTCTGCCTTTCATCTTACCGGAATTCAGGTGCTGTACCGTCATATTAAAGTTGCTGAAGATAAGTTTGCCCGGCCCGTCACTTTTTTTGGTATCTTCCTCATATTCAAGGTAGGAGTCTTTTACTTGTAGGTCCTTGATGTATAATGGTATTTTAATGCTCCTTAACAATCTGGAATACAGTGACTTTTCACTTGTGTCATCTTTTGGGATTTTACTGCGGAAGATGTTAGCCTTCAGGCTGCCCAAAGTGACTGATGAGGCATCGATGAACTGTCGGTTGCTGAATATATCCCATTTTCCATTCATCGTAATCTGCGAAACTTTTACATCATATAAATCTTTTTCTGTAGGGATCATGCGGATAAACGCGGCGCGGGAAACACTAGGTTTTACTGTTGTGCCAGCAATTTGCAGGTGATTGTTATTCAACCTCAGGGCACCGGTGGTGATTTGGTAAAACTTGGTTTGATAATTTACGCCATTGGCGGTGATTTGATACTTGCCGGTTTTAAATGGTATCGCGTTTTTTGCGGTTTGTTCATTCAGCTCGATGTTTTGTATCTTGAGGTTAAGGTTATTCAGAACAAGCGGTCTGTTTTCCTTCTGATAGTTAAGTTGGCTGTTTTTTATCTCAATGTTCTGGATGAGTAGCGGGAAATGAATTCCGTCGTAATTCTCTTTCTTTATATTCTTTTTTTCTTTAGCTAAGATGCTGCCTTTTAAATTATTAGCAGTGATGTTCTGAATGTCTGCTTTAAGTTTCTTGTCAATAAATTTAAATTCATTGATTTGCATGGTTAAACGCGGAAGCACAAAATCTAATGATGTGCCCACTGTCCCAGTATTGGTAGGTTTAACGGAAATGCTTTGGAAATCAGCTTTTTTGGGGTTCAGTTGTACTTTTGCGATTTGTACTTTTTGATTTTCAGAAGAAAAGCCAACATTTTTCCCGGCGATACTGAAATTGGCGTAACTAAAGGGTAAGCCAGCCTTGGTGGTCTCAGCATCCATTACAAACTTTTGGATATTTAGTGTTAGGTCATCAGCCGCCGCGCTGGATTCGCCGTTAGGTTTTATAACAGATACTTTGGCGTTTTTCAACAAGACATCCTCCATATTAATGATAAAAGGGAAATCCTTTTTTTGTGCTGCAGATTTTGCGTCCGTCGTCATGATTTTGATCGCCGGATTGATGAAATGTGCGTTGGCCAGCACAATTTTATTATCATCCAAAGCCAAATCACGGAAATTCATTTCAGCGGTATGTAGCTCGAAAAGATTTTTCTTCTTGGGGTAATACGCCATAAACCGACGGTGCGAGAGAAGCGGAACCACAGAAAATTGCTTAACGCTCATCTGTCCGTTTTCGGTGGTAATGTTCTGGGCGGTGATGGCATACACATTATCTGGCCTGAAGAAGAAGTTTTTTCCGCTGATGTCGTATCTATCAAATACAAGTGGCAACTTGTTTTCTACACTTTCTTCGGTCATTTGAATGTTTTCTACGCTTAGGTCCAACGATTTTACACCCAGGAATTTTTGTTGCGTATGACGAAAAATGGCAATGTTGCCACGACGGATCTTCAGATTCTCAAAAACAACCGGATTGCGTTTTTTCCCGGTTTTATCATCAACGGGTTTTGCAAGACGAACAGTAAGATCGGGATTTGCCAAAAAAATATCAGTTGAACTGATGCGTTTGTTGAACAGCGCCTGATAAATGCCCAACCTGCTGACGGAAAGTGTATCGATGCTGCCCTGCAAACCGATGGTGTTCAGGTCGTTTTGGTTCTTGTTTTTGATATTGATTGCCGTAACGAGGATATCCCCAGTGAAGAAATCTACTTTTAAATCCTCGTAATTGACCTGATAGGCAGAATTTTTCTTAATGTAACCGGAAAGGTTCTGCTGTAGCCAATAATTTATGCCGAAATTGATGACCAACATCACCAGCACTAAAATCCCCAGCGTAAAAGATAGAAACCGAACGTATTTTTTTTTCATCTTTCGGGAGATTAAAATTTAGTGCCAATCTGCTGTCAAAAAAGTGATTGCGGCTGGCTGTCTTTTGAAATATCAAGCTGTATCACATAGCCTTCATGCCCACGGATATTAATGAAATGGCCCCCTTCGAACGAAAGGTACTGCCCTTTTATACCGCGCAGAACACCTTCGAATTCCGGAGATTTATCTAGCGTAAAGGATGTGATTTTCTCAGGAGCCTCATACGGATAATCCAGCCGGATCATCTCGTGCTCCATGGTATAAAAATTCTGATAGTTATCGGGAAAATGCTCTTTGATCTGTTCACGGAAGTCAGCGAGGTCCAGGTCATCTTCGAAATCGTCTTCAAGCATTTTTTTCCAGTTGGTTTTATCTGAGATGTGTTTTTTCAGGGCGACTTCAATCATCCCAGCTTCATAACGGTTGGTGGTTTTCGCGATAGGCAGCGCGAATGTAGCACCCTGGTCGATCCAGCGCGTCAGCAGTTGTGTTTCACGTGTAACACCCACTTTCACTTCGCCTGTATAAGCTAAATAAACGATGTGCGGGGCCAGTTGTATGGTTTGTTCCACCTCAAGATCGCGGTCCCCGATACCCAAATGTGCGGTAGAGAGTTCGGGCCGAATGATGGTCTCACTGGCATAAGGACTCTCGAAAAAACATTTTTTGCAGAATCCCATTCGGTAAATTTTCTCGTCGCTGCTACAGTTTACGCATTCATAGCCTACATGTTTTATTTTAATGTTTCTGCCGATGACCTGGTTCATGTGGATCAGGTCGTGCGACAGGTTTAGGAAATACTGTATAGGTTTCCCGTTTTGTGTGGTCATTTTCAGTATTTGTCCTGTAAACTGCATATGAGAAATTTTCAGTAAAATTAATGATTTGAATTTAATTAAATTTGCGCTAAACACTATTCTGAATGATCTACTTAGTCACCGGCGGCAGCGGTTTTATCGGTTCTCATCTTGTGGAGCGTCTGCTTAAAAACGGACATTCTGTCATCAATGTGGATAATTTTGACAGTTTTTATAATTATCAGATTAAAATTAAAAACACATTGGAGGCGGTGGGTAAATCCACAGACTTCACTTTTGAAGATAAGGAAGCGGACATCCAAAAACTGATTTTTATGACGGATTCCGCAAATTATCAGCTTTATTATCAGGATATTAGGGATATCGAAGGCTTGCGAAAGGTCTTTGAGCGTCACCAGATAGATGTCGTGATACATTTGGCGGCGCTGGCTGGCGTAAGGCCTTCGATCGAAAGACCTTTGGAGTATGAAGAGGTTAATATTAAAGGAACTCTGAATTTATGGGAGTTATGCCGCGATTTCAAGGTTGGTAAATGTGTAGTGGCTTCAAGTTCAAGTGTTTATGGCAATAATAAAAAAGTTCCGTTCTCCGAGGCCGATATCGTGGATGAGCCTATTTCCCCATATGCGGCGACCAAAAGAAGCGGCGAAATCTTGGGCCATGTGTACCATCATCTTTATGGGATCGACATGGTTCACCTAAGGTTTTTCACCGTGTACGGACCGCGCCAGCGACCGGATCTTGCCATTCATAAATTCACCAAACTCATTTCCGCTAAACAGGGAATCCCTTTTTACGGCGATGGCAGCACCGCACGAGATTATACATATATTGATGATGTTATTGATGGGATTGTAAAATCTATCATGTATATCCAGCAGCACAAACCGGTGTATGAAATTATAAATCTCGGCGAAAATCAGGTAGTTACCCTCCAGGAAATGGTACTCGCGATAGAGGAAAACCTGCAGCAAACAGCCATTAAAAATAAACTTCCCATGCAGCCTGGCGATGTACAGCTTACCCATGCGGATATCACAAAAGCTAGGACGTTGATTGGTTACGCACCTGCCACAGATTTCCATTTTGGCATAAAAAAGTTTGTGGAATGGTTTTTGAGAAACGCAACCTGAAAACTTTGCCATAATACACAAAGTTTGTTGAAAATCAGCGACAAAAACATGTGATATGTCGCCTATTTTTTTACTTTTGCAAAAAATTATTTAATATGTATTGGACATTAGAACTGGCTTCATATTTAAGCGACGCGCCATGGCCGATGACGAAAGCAGAACTTATTGATTATGCGATCCGTACGGGCGCACCGATGGAGGTGGTAGAGAATCTTCAGGCAATTGAAGACGAAGGGGAAATCTATGAATCCATTGAAGAAGTATGGAGCGATTACCCAACCGACGACGACTTCCTCTGGAACGAAGACGAATACTAAAACAGAAAGGGCTACGGCAAATGCTTCAGCCCTCTTTTATTAACATAGCCCTGTGTAGGGCGAAAATGCCGCATGCACTACCGGCAAAAAGCTAAATTAATTTATGGGATTTATAGACAAAGTTCTTAAAGGTTTCCTTGGTGATAAAAATGCCACCGACCTGAAAGAAGTAAAAAAAGTAGTTCTTAAAATAAAAGCAGTTGAGCCCCAGATCCAGCAACTTACCGATGACGGATTACGCGATAAAACCGCAGAATTTAAAGAAAAGCTGAAAAACGCTACAGCAAACATCACCGCTCAGATCGAGCAAACCCAGGAACAAATTAAAAATTCCACGAATATTGATGAGAAAGAAGCCCTCTTT
This sequence comes from Chryseobacterium sp. 6424, assembly GCF_003692615.1. Lineage (NCBI taxonomy): Bacteria > Pseudomonadati > Bacteroidota > Flavobacteriia > Flavobacteriales > Weeksellaceae > Chryseobacterium > Chryseobacterium sp. 6424. The sequence goes on along the minus strand of NZ_CP023540.1, from coordinate 2,463,110 downwards.
ACAAAAGTAGAGCAACTGAAAAAAGATTCTTATCAAATAGAAGAAAAAGTTTTAAACGAGATTCTACCCGAAGCGTTCGCGCTCATCAAAGAAACTTCGCGCAGGCTGGCACATAACGGCGAGATACGTGTAACCGCTACCGACCTTGATCGGCAACTGGCCTTAACGAAAGATTTCGTTGAAGTGCAGGGTGATACCGCCATCTGGAAAAACCGTTGGGATGCCGCAGGCACACCAGTAGTCTGGGATATGGTGCATTACGATGTACAGTTCATTGGTGGTGTAGTTCTACACAGCGGAAAAATTGCTGAAATGGCTACCGGTGAAGGTAAAACCCTTGTGGGTACGCTGCCTATTTACCTTAACGCGCTCCCTGGCCGTGGGGTACACGTAGTGACCGTCAACGATTATCTGGCGAAAAGGGATTCCGCTTGGATGGGGCCACTGTATCAGTTCCATGGACTTACCATAGATTGTATCGACCTTCATCAGCCTAATACCGATGCCCGCCGAAAAGCATATCAATCCAGCATCACCTATGGTACCAATAACGAGTTTGGTTTTGATTATCTGCGAGATAACATGGTGACATCCCCGTCCGAACTGGTACAGGGGGAACTCAATTTCGCCATTGTGGATGAGGTAGATTCAGTTTTAGTGGATGATGCCAGAACACCTTTGATTATCTCTGGTCCGGTTCCGCAGGGCGACCGTCAGGAATTTGACGTACTGAAACCTTCTGTAGACAGAATTGTCGAAATGCAGAAGAAAACAGTTTCCGCCATCTTTAACGAAGCCAAGAAATTAATCGCCAACGGAAATACCAAGGAAGGAGGGTTTAAATTATTACAGGCTTACCGTGGATTGCCAAAATCGCGACCGCTTATTAAATTCCTTTCAGAAAGCGGAAATAAAGCTTTATTGCAGAAAACCGAAGGCCAGTACATGGCAGATAACAACCGCGAAATGCCAAAAGTCGATAAAGACCTTTATTTCGTGATTGATGAAAAAAACAACCAGATCGATCTTACCGATAAAGGGGTAGAATACATGTCTGCCGGAAATGAAGACAAAGACTTCTTCGTGCTGAATGATATCGGGACCGAAATTGCCGAACTGGAAGCCAAAAATTTAAGTAAAGAAGAAGAATTCGAGGCGAAAGAAAAACTCTTCAGCGAGTTTGCGGTAAAATCCGAACGCATCCATACCCTCAGCCAGCTATTGAAAGCCTACACGCTCTTTGAAAAAGATGATGAATATGTAGTAATTGATGGTGAGGTGAAAATCGTTGACGAACAGACCGGCCGTATTATGGAAGGCCGAAGATATTCCGACGGTTTGCACCAGGCAATTGAAGCCAAGGAAAACGTGAAAATAGAAGCCGCCACCCAAACTTTTGCCACCATTACATTACAGAATTACTTCCGGATGTATAACAAACTGGCAGGGATGACGGGTACGGCAGAAACTGAAGCCAGCGAACTTTGGCAGATTTATAAACTGGATGTTGTGGTAATCCCTACCAACAGGCCAATCTTACGTGAAGATAAGCAGGATTTGGTATTCAAGACCAACCGCGAAAAATATAACGCTGTTATTGAAGAAATCGAAAGGCTAACCGCCGCCGGAAGACCTGTATTGGTAGGAACGACTTCGGTTGAGATTTCTCAATTACTTTCCAGGGCGTTGCAACTCCGGAAAATTCAGCACAACGTACTCAACGCGAAACTCCATGCTAAAGAAGCAGAGATTGTAGCGATGGCCGGGGGACCAGGTGTGGTGACCATTGCTACCAATATGGCAGGTAGAGGTACAGATATTAAACTGCAAGGCGAAGTGAAAGCTAACGGTGGATTGGCCATTATCGGTACCGAAAGACACGATTCTCGTCGGGTGGACCGCCAGTTACGTGGTAGAGCCGGCCGACAGGGAGATCCGGGAAGCTCGCAGTTCTACGTTTCGTTAGAAGACAACCTGATGCGTCTTTTCGGTTCCGAAAGAATCGCGAAGATGATGGACCGTATGGGGCATAAAGAAGGTGAGGTGATTCAGCATAGCATGATTTCAAAATCCATTGAAAGAGCTCAGAAAAAAGTAGAAGAAAACAACTTCGGTATCCGTAAACGTTTGCTGGAATATGATGACGTGATGAACAAGCAGCGTGATGTCATCTACAAACGCAGAAAGAACGCCCTCTTCGGCGATCACCTGAAATACGATATTTCAAACATGATCTTCGATGTATCACAATCCATTGTGTCTAAAACTAAAGTGGAGAATGACTACAAAGAATTTGAATTCGAGATCATCAAGCATTTCACCATGGAAGCGCCGGTTTCTGAAAATGATTTCAAGACGAAACAGATTCCTGAACTTACAGATCTCCTCTATAAAGCCGCTTCGGAAGACTACCGGATGAAACTAGAGTTGCTGAAGGAAAAATCTTTCCCAATCATTGAAAATGTGTACCAAAACCAAGGGTCAATGTTTAAAATGATACAGGTGCCGTTCACCGATGGTGTAAAAACCATGACGATTGTAACCGACCTGAAAGAAGCTTTTGAGACCAAATGCGAATCTTTGATTAATGATTTCGAGAAGAATATTTCACTCGCCATTATTGATGAGAACTGGAAACTCCACCTCCGTGAGATGGATGACCTGAGACGTTCTTCCCAAGGCGCGGTTTACGAGCAGAAAGACCCGCTGGTCATTTACAAGCAAGAATCTTTCTACCTCTTCAGCGAAATGGTCGAAAAAATAAACCGCGAAATCGTATCCTTCCTTTACAAAGGCGAAATCCCGGCGTAATCTTAGGTAAAATATCATAAACTTCTTCACCCTCGTGGAGAAGTTTTTTTATGCGTATAGCGCTAATTTTTCGTATTTTTAGTGTCTTAATTTTATCATCCAATGTCATTAGTAGATTTATCAAAGCAGGTTGCCTTAGGCGTAGATATCGGTGGTACCAATACCAAATACGGTTTGGTGAACCACCGCGGAGAAATTTTAGAGAAAGGCAACATTCGCACGGATAATTATGAGAAAGTAGAGGATTTTATAGATGCCTTGTACGACCGTATAGCGCCTTTGCTCAACAAACATGGCTCTCAGCGACAGTTTGATGGGATCGGGGTTGGCGCGCCCAATGCCAACTATTACCGTGGCACGATAGAGCAGGCCCCCAACCTTCGCTGGAAAGGTGTAGTACCCTTTGCCGAACTTATGAAGGCTAAATTTGGTGTACCCTGTAAAATGACCAATGATGCAAACGCCGCAGCACTTGGTGAGATGATGTTCGGTGCCGCTCGTGGCATGAAAGATTTTATCATGATGACGCTGGGTACCGGCGTAGGAAGTGGCATCATCAGTGGTGGCCAGTTGATTTACGGTCATGATGGTTTCGCTGGCGAACTGGGGCATACCATCGTAAAACCAGGCGGTAGAAAACACTGGAGCACCGGTTCCGAAGGTTCTTTGGAGGCCTATGCATCGGCTACGGGTATCGCCATTACCGCAAAAAAAATGCGGGCCGAGTTTCCCGAATCTATGCTGAATGACTATCCCGAAGAAGCCATCAACTCTAAAGTAGTGCACGAATGCGCCAAGAAAGGCGACCCAACCGCCATTGAAGTTTTCCGATATACCGGGCAGAAACTGGGCGAGGCTTTGGCTAATTTCGTGATGTTTTCTTCCCCCGAAGCCATTTTGCTTTTTGGTGGCGTCATTAAGGCAGGGGATTTCATCCTGAAACCTACCAAGCTGCACATGGAGCGCAATCTTTTGCCAATCTTCCGGAATAAAGTAAAGCTCGTTTTCAGCGAACTGGATGAGGCTGATGCGGCCATCTTAGGTGCAAGTGCCTTGGTTTGGGAAAAATAAGCATTATTCAATATATTATAGAGTGAACATCACAGCAGTGGATGTTCATTTTTTTATTCAAAACATTAGTGGAAATTTACCTGCTTTTGAATAAGTATTTAAAATTTTCACAATAGTTAACCGTTATCATGATATGAATAAGATTTTAGTATTTTTGATGTCATTAATTTTATATTCCTGCAGCGGGCAGGAAGCTAAAAAACCTTTAAACAAAACTCAACAAATGGATAAACAAAATTTGTCGTATATCACCTTTGGTGGCGGGTGCTTCTGGTGTGTGGAAAGTTGCTTTAATATGCTGAAAGGCGTGGATGTGGCCGTTTCCGGTTATTCGGGCGGACATAAAGAAAATCCAACCTATGAGGAAGTCTGCACCGGCGAAACCGGTCATGCAGAGGTGGTGCAGATTGCCTATGACCCTAAAATTATTTCGTATGAACAATTGATGGATGTCTTCTTCTTCCTACACGATCCTACGCAGCTTAACCGCCAGGGCAACGATATTGGTACGCAGTACCGTTCTGTAATTTTCTATAAAGATGAAAAGGAAAGACAAAACGCTGAAAAAGCCCTGAAAGCCTCTGAAGCAACCGGCAGATGGCACGGCGAATATGTAACCGAACTCGCGAAGTTCGAGAAGTTTTGGCCGGCAGAGCAGTATCACCAGGGATATTATAACGAAAATCCTACACAACCATACTGCAGCGCTGTTGTTGGACCGAAAATCGCCAAATTCAAGAAACATTATGGCGAACTGGGCATGTTAGAAACCGGAAATGAATAACAAAGAGCGGAGGATTTTCTCCGCTTTTTATGTTTGGACTTCAGAATAATTTGTCGGTCATCTATTATAAATTTTAAATTAGGCGAAGAAGACTAATCAAAACTTATTCTAATTGCGGACGCAGGAGTATTTTACTTAGCGAAAACATGAATATTAAAAAAGCCTGTTGAAAGAATCAACAGGCTTCATTTGTATTTAAAGGATATTTACTTCACTAAAGTCATTTCACTGATGAGGTGACCTGCTTTACCGTATTTTTCAATGATCCAAAGTACCATTCTGATGTCTACATTGATGGTTTTCTGCAGTTTCGGATCGAAAATGATGTCACCACTAAGGGCTTCACTGTTCCCATCAAAAGCTAAACCAAGCAGTCTGCCGTGTCCATCAAGGATTGGTGAGCCAGAGTTACCGCCGGTAATGTCATTATTCGAAAGGAAGTTTACGGGCATGAAGCCTTTTTTATCTTTGTACTGTCCGAAATCCTTTCTTTTCACCAAATCCAGGAAGTCCTGTGGAAGATCGAACTCTTCATCACCTTTCTTGTATTTCGCTACCATTCCGTTAATATCGGTGTAGTAGTTATTCTTCTGGCTGATACCTGCATAGTTTCTGTCGTTTCTTACAGGCAATGTCTGCACAGAACCAGTTGTGAGTCTCATGGTAGAATTCGCATCCGGATAGAAAGCTGTTTGAGGCTGCGATTTTCTAAGTCCGTCAAGGAAGATTCGGCTGTTTTTAGCAAACGCTTCATCTACTTTCGCGTATTTATCTGAAGCTAGTTTTTGGTCGTTCACAAAACCGTTCGCCAGTTTAAAGAGCGGGTCTGCATCTATCTTCAGACGGTCAGGATTGTTAAGGAAGTTCAAGGCTGCTTCTTTATTGGCGAATAATGAGGCGTAGGCTACATTTGAAAGATTCTTAGCATCTGCCGCCAATAAGGTTGGGCTGGCATCGCTTTTTGCTGCTTTTTGCTGGTAAAGTGTCACCATAGCGTTTAGCATTTCACCTTCAAGCTGTGCGTTGAAGCCGTCATACATTCTATCGATAGCGTCGGCTACTTTTGTTTTCATAGCCGCTTGTCCGGCAGCATCCTGGTCTGCGTAGCTTTTAAACATCGATCCCAATTGGTAAGCCAACATGATGTATTTGGCGTTTCTCTGCAATTGTGAAGAGTAGTTACGCTCTACATTACGGTTAGAGAATTGTGCGTAGTTGGCCTTGATGTCGTTCAGCACGCTGCCATACGCGGCTTCATTTTCTGGAAGAAGTGCCCAAACCTGAAATTTGTCTTCAAGTTTTTTCTTGTCGGCAATAGTTCCGTTTTTATTCACCGCGTCGATGGTGCCTTGTCTGTTTTTCCAGTAGTTTGCTACCGATGCGTATTGCGAAGCATAATTCAATTTTGTTGCCTGATCTTTGTCCATGTATTTTTTCATTACATCCATAGCCAATTTAGAGGCTTCTACCCATGCCGGATAATCTTTGGTCACCATCTGCTCGATCCCGAAAGAAGTAAGGTATCTGTTGGTTCTTCCTGGGAAACCTACGATCATGGTGAAGTCGCCTGGCTGGTAACCCTTAAGGGAAATTGGCAAAGCGTGTTTCGGCTTCATAGGAACGTTGTTCGGCGAATATTCTGCCGGGTTTCCGTTAGCGTCAGCATACACACGGAATACTGCGAAATCTGCGGTATGGCGTGGCCATTCCCAATTATCGGTGTCACCACCGAATTTTCCTAAGGCGTTTGGTGGTGTTCCTACAAGACGTACGTCTTTAAAATCCTGATAAACAAAGTAGTAGAATTCATTCCCGTTAAAGAAATCTCTTACCACGACCGAATATTTACCGTTTTCAGAATTTTCATTCTGGATGGCTTTATATTCCGCGTCATGATGGCTTTACGCTCCTCAGCCGACATATTATTGTTCAGTTTGGCATTGATGCGTTGGGTGGCATCATCCATTCTCACTAAAAAACGAACGGAAAGACCTTTGGCAGGAAGTTCCTCGCTTCTTTTCATAGCCCAGAAACCGTTGGTAAGGTGATCTTTCTCTGGGGTGGAAAGTTCCGCGATTTGCCCATAACCACAGTGGTGATTGGTAAAAAGCAGCCCTTCTTTTGAAACTATTTCTGCGGTACAGCCTCCACCGAACTGTACGATAGCATCTTTTAAACTTGATTTGTTTACGGAATAAATCTCTTCAGGCGTTAACTTCAGTCCCTGTTTTTGCAGATCTACACCGTTCAGTCGCTTGATCATGGTCATCAGCCACATCCCTTCATCGGCTTTCAACTGTAAAAAGCTCATCATAAAGGTGAGCAGTAAAAGTGTTCTTTTCATTGATAAATAATTTAGTAGGCTAAAATACTAAAAATCATGGCAATTCTGTTTCTTTTACAAAAAAAATGGACGGGGAGTGGGCCCTATCCAAGTATATAGTCGGTAAAAGTGTATCTTGTTCCGCAGTCTTGATCTGTTTATTAAATTGCTGCCAAATTTTTTTAGTATTAAATAAATCGCCTAATCATTTCAGAATGAGGGATGTCATCCTCCAGATATTTGTTTCCTGTTTCCTCAAAACCGAAACTTTCATAGAAATGGAGTAAATAGTCTTGTGCTGAAATTTTAATGCCATGACCGGGAAATCTGGCGTTGATGGTACCGATTGCGATACGCATTAAGGTTCTCCCCAATGATAGCCGGCGGTAATTCGGGTGTGTAAGTACACGGCCAATAGATGTTTCAGGATATTTTATCTCATTTGGAAAGATACGGCAATAGGCGGCAAAATTTCCGTCGATTTCAGCCCAGAGGTGTAAGGCATGCAGATCAGTCCCGTCTGCATCCAGGTAAGGGCAAGTCTGTTCAACGATGAAGACTTTCTGGCGCAACTTCAGCAGTTCATAGACTTCTGTTGAAGACAGTGCATCAAAAGTTTTGATCTTCCAGAGGATACGCATTTAGGTAAAACGTACTTTATTTTGTGATAAGAATCGGTTGGTTTTTTCAATGAAGGCCAGTATTTCCTCGGTTCCTGTCTGTTTTTCGGCAGAGGTGGTGTAGATTTCTGGCAGCCCTTCCCAGGTTTTCAGCAACTCCTGTTTGTAATCAGATACGTTTTGTGCCGCTGCATTGGGTTTTAGCTTGTCGGCTTTGGTGAATACAATCGAAAACGGCACGCTGTTTTCCCCGCACCATTCTATAAACTCAATATCAATTTTCTGCGGGGTGTGCCGTACATCAATCAGTACAAAAAGGTTGACCAGGTTTCGGCGGTTGAGGATATAATTAGTGATGAGCTTCTCGAAATCGCGGCGCATACTTTTAGATACTCTGGCGTAGCCGTAGCCGGGCAAATCGGTAAGATACCATTCATCATTTACCAGAAAATGATTAATCAACTGCGTTTTACCGGGCGTCTGCGATGTTTTCGCCAGGTCTTTGCGTTTCATCATGGCATTAATCAAGGATGATTTTCCCACGTTGGAGCGGCCTATGAAAGCATATTCCGGCATGTCCGGTTCGGGGCATTCCTGCCATTTGCCGCTGCTTTTTACAAATTCTGCTGTTTTAATAACCATTTCTTTCTTATTAATATGAAATAAAAAAGGGAAGTCGTTCAACTTCCGCTTTGTTTAATTTTGTTTCTGAAGCCACTGATACAGTACTTCGTTGAATTCATCGGGCCTTTCCATCATGGCGGCGTGCCCGCATTCATCAATCCAGAAGAGGTCGGCATTGGGTAGGAATTTATGCATATCCTCAGCAACCTCTGGCGGAGTTACATTATCTTGGCGGCCCCAGATCAGGCAAACCGGCGTCTTAATCTTCGGCAGGTCGTTCAGCATATTATGTTTAATGGCGCTTCGGGCCAGCAATACGGTTTTAATGCCTTTCATGCGGTCATTCACTACACTGAAAACTTCATCTACCAATTCGTCTGTAGCTACGGCAGGGTCGTAAAATACCTCTTCCGTTTTTTTCCGGATGTATTGTTTATCTGACTTTCGGGGGAAGCTGTCGCCAAAAGTTCTTTCATACAGGCCAGAGCTTCCGGTAAGCACCAGATGCTTCACCAGTTCAGGTTTAGCTAAGGTAAGGATCAGCCCGATATGGCCTCCCATAGAATTCCCGACCACTGTTACGGGCTCGGTACATTTTTCTTCAATAAACTTGGCAACGTATTTTGCGATGGTCGTCAGATTGGTATGTAATACCGGTAAATCATATACGGGCAGCACCGGAACATACACCTTGTACCCTCTTTCCGAGAAGAACTTCACTGTTTTGTCAAAATTGCTTAAACCGCCCATCAGGCCATGCAGCAAAATCAGCGGGTGTCCTTCCCCAGCTTCAATGAAAGAGTATTTTTTTTCTTTTTTAGTAATAAATCTCATAAAGGTGCTTAATAAGCCTTGCAAAAATACAAATTAAAGACCAACTACATAATTACATCTTTCAAATAAATGTAAATAAATTGTCGGTACTACACAAATCTTACCAGATAAAATTTTCCACATTTATTTTTAATGTAAAATAAAGAAAATCAATAACTTAATATGATGGTCAGAACTTATTAACATTAAGTCAAAAAGTGGGAAAAAGTGGGAGGTATTAGAAAAATTTATATAATTTTGTCCCAAATGAAAAATTTCATCGGTACTTATGAATGTAAGATTGACGACAAGGGGCGCGTCAAACTGCCTTCTCCGCTCGTAAAACAGATGGAGAATTTTGGTGGTGGCTCCTTCGTAGTCAAGCGTTCCGTGTTTCAACCGTGTCTGGAAGTATATCCTATGAGCGGCTGGGAAAAACTGATGGAAAAGATCAACAAACTCAACAGGTTTCAGAAGAAAAACACCGATTTTATCCGCCGGTTCACCGCTGGTCTGAAGACCGTAGAGCCCGATAACGCGGGGCGGTTGCAGATCTCAAAAGATTTGATGGTATTTGCCGCGCTGAAGAAAGAAATTGTTGTCACCAGTGCCGGTGAACTTTTCGAAATTTGGGATAAAGAGGCCTATGAACAGGTGATCGCTACCTCCGAGGAAGATTTCGCAAAACTTGCGGAGGAAGTTATGGGTGATCTCAGCCTTGGGGAGAACGAGGTGTAACTGCGAACCACATAAAATAGAATTAAAGATGTATCACAATCCGGTTTTGCTGAAGAAAAGTGTGGAAGATTTGGTGACGAATCCCGATGGAACCTATGTAGATGTCACCTTCGGCGGCGGCGGACATTCAGCGGAAATCCTCACGAAACTCTCACCGAAAGGGCGGCTGTACAGCTTCGATCAGGATTTGGATGCGCTGAATAATACCATTGATGATGAACGGTTTACCCTCATTAATCAGAATTTCAGGTTTCTCGAGAACTCCTTATTAATGTACGGGGTGCCGGCAGTAGATGGTATTTTGGCAGATTTAGGCGTATCGTCACATCAGTTCGATGCGGCAGAGCGGGGATTTTCCACCCGAAGTAACGCGCCGCTGGATATGCGCATGAATGTGATGCAGACGCTGGATGCTAAAAAAGTCATCAACGAATATGAGGAGGAGCAGTTGGCAGACCTCTTTTATTATTATGGTGAACTGCGTGAGGCCCGAAAACTCGCACGCGAAATCGTTCATCACCGCAAGATAAAACCTGTGGAAACCACGGATGACCTGAAAAAACTCTTCAGTTACATCCCGCAGTTTAAGCAGAATAAATTTTTCGCGCAGGTTTTCCAAGCTATTCGTATTGAGGTAAACCAAGAACTGGAAGTGCTTAAAGAAATGCTGGTGCAGTCTCACAGAATGCTGAACACCAACGGCAGGCTGGTGGTGATTTCTTACCATTCCTTAGAAGACCGCTTGGTAAAGCGTTTCCTTAAAAACGGCATGTTCGAGGGAGAGCCCGCAAGAGATGTGTACGGAAACTTTAGTAAAAGTTTTGATCTGCTGCAAAGCAAGGCCATAGTGCCCAGTGAGGAAGAAATAGAAGAAAACTCCCGCGCGCGCAGCGCAAAGATGCGTGTGGGGATAAAGCTGTAAAAGTATAGATGGCCAGGAAAAAACAATATCACCCTCAGAAGAAACTTACCTTTATCGATATCATTAAAGGGAACTTCCTGAACCGTGATGAAGTGAAGATTCATTACAAATATTTCCTGCTTGTATTCGTGCTGCTGATGATTATGATCTACAGCAACCACCTCGTAAGTCAGAAAATAGAATTGGTAAACGAACTGAAAGAACAAACCGAAGAATACAAATCCCGCAATGCCTACGCGCAAAGCAGACTCATCAAAGTAAAACTGGAGTCTGAACTGGGAAAGGAAATGGTGCAGGATTCTCTGCTTTCGCTGGAGAATCATCCGCATAAATTATTGATAAAACTCGACAGTACAGATGGCGGTACAGAATGAATTCGAAAATAAACGCTCAAAAACCCTGAGATGGGGCTACCTCTTTGCCGGGGCAGCCTTCATCCTGTTTACCGTGTTTCTTGCCCGGATCCTCGTGCTGCAAAATACCAATGTACAGGAAATTAAGGAAGATTACATCAGTAAGAACTACCGCGAAGCAACTCTGAAAGCTGCCCGGGGCAATTTATACGCGGCGGATGGGAGCATATTGGCGACCACCGTCATGCGCTATGATGTGTACCTCGATTTTAAAGTGATTAAAGATACCGTGTACTCCAATAACATCGGTGCGCTCACAGATTCGCTCTCGAAAATGTTCGGCAAACCACGCAGTTATTTCCGCGACCGTCTCGATCAGCAAAAGAAAGCCAACAACCAGTATTATTCTTTAGTAAAAGGCCTGGATTTCGATGAATATGACCGCATCCGTAAATTTCCGATATTTAAAAAAGGGAAAAACCGCGGCGGCTTCATCGTAGACCGTAATTTTAAAAGAGAATTAGCCACCACACAAATCGGTGCCGGAACCATCGGTATGGATAACGGTGAAACCAAATCAGGCCTAGAAGGCGCTTTTTCAAAATATCTGACCGGGTCCAACGGAAAGCGTCTTGAACAGCGCGTAAATTCAAGCCAGTGGAAACCCATTGATTATTGGAAGGTGAAAGAACCAATTGACGGGCAGGATGTATATACCACTATAGATTTGCGCATTCAGGATATCGCGCATTCCGCACTCGAAAAACAATTGATCAACTTCAATGCAGACCACGGCTGCGTATTGGTGATGGAAGTGGCCACCGGCAAAGTAAAAGCCATGGTAAACCTTAAAAGGACAGAACCGGGCATCTATGTGGACTCCTATAATTACGCATTGAAGGATGCCACTGAACCCGGCTCCACCTTTAAGACAGTATCACTGTTGGCTGCGATGGATGATGGCTTCATCGATGAAAATACCACTGTGGATGTAGGGAACGGCGTGTGGGTATACGCTAAACAAAGAGTTTCTGATGGACACGGCGGCGGAATTTATGATATTTCTGATGTGTTGGCAAAATCCAGCAACGTAGGTTCGGCCAAACTCATTACCCAATATTACGCGGATAAGCCAGAAGTTTTTCTCGATCATTTAAGACGCTGGAAGATGTTTGAAAAGATGGATATCGAGCTGCCCGGGATCGCCAAGCCTTATATACAGACACCGGAAAGTCCCCGTTGGAGCAAGGGTGCCTTGGCTTCGCTCTCGTTCGGATATGCTTCCAGATTCAATCTCTTGCAACTCACTACTTTCTATAACGGGATTGCCAATGGCGGAAAGATGCTGAAACCGCTTTTCATTGATAGGATTATGAAAGATGGGCAGGAACTTTATACCGCCAAACCGGAAGTGATGGTGAAAAAAATTGCATCCGATAAGGCTATTGCCATGATGACAAATGCTTTAACCAAAGCGGTGGAAAAGGGAACGGCAAAAAGCATCTTTACACCAAATCTGAAAATGGCAGGTAAAACCGGTACCGCCAGATTCGAATACTGGAAACCCGGACCATCAAAATACCAGGCAAGTTTTGCAGGTTTTTATCCGGCAGACAACCCAAAATATACCTGCATCGTAATGGTTAACCAGCCAGATAACTCGAAAAGTTATTATGGCTCTACCGTAGCAGCACCGGTATTTAAGGAAATTGCGGGCAAAACTTTCCTTAAAACACCGCAGAATGTGGAAAAGGAAATGTTGGTCGATAAAAAAGTAGACCTTAGTAAAATGTTGCCTGCGCCGGTAAAAGTTACAGTAAAGAATAAACAGATGCCCAAAGTGGTGGGTCTTATCGGTAAAAATGTAATTCCGCAACTCGAAAACCAAGGCTATCGTGTGGACTACAAAGGGGTTGGCCGCATCCGCGAGCAATTTCCGCTGGAAGGGACAACGATCAAGAAAAGCCAGCGCATCTACCTTAGTTTACAGAATTAATGCCCTCGGGCCACAAAATAAAGATTTGTCTATAAAAAAATGGAGCTTCAGCAATTATTAAATAAAATCACCGTTAAAGAAATCATCGGTTCGCCAAATCCGCAGATTTTCCATATCGCTTTCGACAGCCGTAAGATTGTTGAAAACTCGCTCTATATCGCGGTTAGAGGCTGCATGACGGATGGGCACACTTACATCAGTTCCGCTATAGAAAAAGGAGCGGTGGCTGTTATATGTGAAGAATTGCCGGCTGCATTGCATCCCTCGATCACTTATATTGTGGCAGATCATACCGAGCTGGTACTGGGGATAGTCGCTTCTAATTTTTATGATAACCCATCATCCAAACTACAGTTGATAGGCATTACCGGTACCAATGGCAAAACTTCTGTCACTACTTTACTGTATGATATATTCAAAAATTTAGGATTTCAGTCGGCTTTGATTTCGACAGTAGAATATCGTATTGCCGATGAGGTGTTTCCTTCCACCCATACCACGCCAGATGTACTCACCCTCAACCGTATGTTGGCGAAAGCTGTGGATGCGGGCTGCGAATATGCCTTTATGGAAGTGTCTTCACACGGCATACACCAATCCAGAACAGCAGGGTTGCAGTTCAAAATTGGCGGATTTACCAATATCACGCACGATCATCTTGATTATCATAAAACCTTCAGTGAATATCTTTGGGTTAAAAAAAGGTTTTTCGATCAGTTGGGTCCAGCAGCGGTGGCCATCACCAATATTGATGATAAAAACGGTAAGGTAATGCTTCAGAATACCCGCGCCAAGAAAAAAACCTTCGCGCTGAAAACCATGGCAGATTATCAAGGGAGAATCTTTGAAGCAGATTTCAACGGCATGCTGCTGAATTTTAATGGAAAAGAATTCTGGACGACTTTAACCGGTAAATTCAACGTTTATAATTTGCTGTTAGCCTACGCTGTTACCTTAGAATGTGGTTTTCGTGAAGATGAAGCATTGAAGGCCATTTCAAGCCTGCAACGCGTAAAAGGCCGTTTTGAAACTTTGAAATCAGACAGTGGCATCTTCTTCATCATTGATTATGCGCATACACCGGATGCTTTGGAAAATATCCTGGATTCTATCAACGAAATCCGTACAAAAAATGAACGTCTGATCACCATTTTCGGCTGTGGTGGCGACCGGGACCATGCCAAGCGCCCCGAAATGGGCAGAATTGCCACCGCAAAATCTACCTTAACCATCATTACAAGCGATAACCCTCGTACGGAAGATCCTGTAGCCATCATTAAAGAGATTGAGGCAGGCGTAGAACCGCAGAATTTCAGTAAATATACCTCGATCCCGGATCGGCGAGAGGCTATTAAAATGGCGATAAAGTTTGCTGAACCGAAAGACATTATTTTGCTCGCAGGCAAAGGGCATGAAGATTATCAGGAAATCAACGGCGTGAGAAATCACTTTGATGACCGCCAAACGGTGCTTGAGCTGGCCAGGATGATGTCGAAATAAAGAATTTAATTAAAAGAAGAAACCAATGTTATATTACCTCTACGAATATCTTACCAGTATCGGCATTCATATCCCGGGACTTGGCATGTTCAGATTCATCTCCTTCCGTGCAGGGATGGCCGTATTGCTGTCACTGACGATTGCATTGGTTTTCGGGAAAAAAATCATCAACTACCTGCGCCGTAAGCAGATGGGGGAACTGGTTCGTGATCTTGGCCTGGAAGGTCAGAAACAGAAAGAAGGTACACCTACCATGGGTGGCCTCATCATTATCCTTGCAACACTGATTCCCGTGATACTCTTTACGCGGATTTTCAATATTTATATCGTTTTACTGATAGTTTCAGTCGTGTGGATGGGCATCATCGGTTTTATTGATGATTATCTGAAAAAAATAAAGAAAAATAAAGACGGCCTTAGCGGTAAGTTTAAAATCATTGGCCAGGTAGGGCTGGGCCTTATTGTAGGCGTAATCATGTATTTTCATCCTGATGTTACCGTGAAAAGGAAATACGCCGATGCTAAAGTCATTAACCGCAGTTCTGTGGAAAAAAACTTTATGCCTACCGAAAAATCTACCGTATCTACCGTACCTTTCGTTAAAAATAACGAGTTTGATTACAGCGGGTTACTCTTCTGGATGTCGCCCGATGAGGCGCACGACTGGGCTTGGGCAGTATTCATCCCGATGGTGATTTTCATTGTTACCGCTGTATCGAACGGGGCCAACATCACCGATGGTATCGATGGGCTTGCGGCCGGCACCAGTGTCGTCATACTGCTTACGCTGGCATTTTTTGCCTACCTGTCGGGGAACATCATTTTTGCGGATTACCTGAATATTATGTTCCTGCCGAATATGGGTGAAACCACCATTTTCGCGCTGGCGCTGGTAGGGGCCGTCATCGGATTTTTCTGGTACAATACCTATCCGGCACAGGTATTTATGGGAGATACCGGCAGTTTAATGCTTGGGGGCGTTATTGCCGTTCTGGCTATTATCCTCAGAAAAGAACTGATGATTCCGGTGCTTTGCGGCATCTTCCTGATTGAGAATGTTTCCGTAATGCTACAGGTTGCAGTTTTCAAATACAGAAAAAGAAAATACGGACTGGAGTATGCCCAGAACAACCGACTCTTCAAAATGTCGCCACTGCATCATCATTATCAAAAAGATGGTTACCACGAGAGTAAAATTGTTAACCGTATGATTATCATTGGTGTACTGTTCGCCATTATTTGTTTAATCACACTCAAAGTAAGATAAAACACAAAGCATGAAAATAGTAGTATTAGGTGGGGGAGAAAGCGGTTTTGGCGCGGCTTATCTGGCTAAAAAGAAAGGGCTGGAAGTTTTTCTTTCCGATAAGGCACAGATAAAAGACCATTACAAACAACTGCTCTCTGAAGCCGGCATCGAGTTTGAGGAAGGGATGCACGATGAAGAGCGAATACTGGCGGCCGACTGGGTGATTAAATCCCCCGGAATCCCCAAAAAAGCCGAAATCATCTATAAAATTGCCCAGAAAGGCATCCGGCTCTCCTCAGAAATTGAATTTGCAGCAGAATTTACCAGCGCAAAAATTATTGCCATCACTGGTAGCAACGGTAAAACCACCACCACTTCATTGATTTACCACATCCTGAAGAATGATGGTTTAAACGTAGGATTGGGTGGAAACATCGGTAAGAGTTTCGCAAAGCAGGTCGCTGATGAACATTTCGACTATTATGTGCTGGAAGTAAGCTCTTTCCAACTGGATGATATCCAGAATTTTCGCCCGCATATTTCATTATTGCTGAATTTAAGTCAGGATCATCTGGATCAGTATAACTATAATTATGAGGAATATGCATTGGCAAAATTCCGGATCACCGAAAATCAGGAAAATGATAATTTCTTCATCTACAACAAAGATGATGAAATGAGCCAGAACCTGCTCGAAAAATTAGAGATAAAAGCCCGCATGATCCCCTTTTCTTTAAAGGAAAAACTAAAAGAAGGCGCATACCTGAACCATGATAATATTGTCGTGAAGTTACAGGATGAACTCGTGATGAACGTGGAAGATCTGGCATTGTCGGGCAATCACAATGTCGCAAACAGCCTCGCGGCCTCGTTGGCGGGTAAGATACTGAAGATCAGTAATGAAAGTATCAGGAACTCACTGATGACCTTTCAGGCGGTGGAACACCGGTTAGAGCAGGTGGCGGAAATTGATGGTGTGAAATATATTAACGACAGCAAAGCGACTAATGTAAATGCCGCGTACTACGCGCTGGAGAGCATGAAACGACCAACCATATGGATCGTTGGTGGTACTGATAAAGGGAATGACTATACCGAAATAGAAGAACTCGTACAGCGGAAAGTGAAGGCGGTGATATGCCTGGGGTTGGATAATGATAAAATCATCAGGTTTTTCGAGGGAAAAAAAGACCTCATATACAGCACCTCGAGCATGCAGCAGGCCGTTGAGATCTCAAAGTCACTTGCTGAACAGGGAGATACGGTGTTGCTTTCCCCGTGTTGTGCCAGTTTCGACCTTTTCGATAACTATGAAGACCGTGGAAACCAGTTCAAAGCCGAAGTGCTAAAAGCTGCCACCGTAAATGATTGATTAAAAAATGCAGGAAACAGAAAACAAATTCGAGCTGTTGAAAGGCGATAAAGTACTGTGGAGCGTGATTTTACTGATCTCGTTCTTCTCGGTATTTCCCGTGTATTCGGCCAGTTCTAATTTAGAGTATATTGTAAACAGTGGGACTACGACCTCCCACCTTATCAAGCATTCTTTCTTCGTATTGCTTGGGCTTGCGATCATGCGTGGTGTGGGCACGGTAAAATACGAATACATCGGCAAACTTAGCAGTATAGGCCTTATTGTTATGGTACTTTTGTTGTTACTTACCATGTTTACAGGGCAAACCATCGATGGGGCTTCGGCTTCTCGTTGGCTGAAGATCCCGGGGACGCCCATTTCGTTTCAGCCTTCGTCGTTTGCGTATTTATTACTGGTCATATATCTGTGCAGGTATCTTACCAAAAAAATCAAACGTGAAAGATTACCCATAGAAAATATTTGTTATCTATTCGGGCCGGTGCTGGTGGTGTTTGGTTTGGTAGCCAAAGACAACGGCTCTACCGCGCTGATGATTCTAATGGTATCGCTGGCGGTTATGCTGATTGGCCAACTCAATAAAAAGTATATCTTTGGATTTGTGGGCATTTCCGGTGCTGCCATTGCCGTTTTCATGTTTCTGGCGCTGAAGACCGATGTAATTGAGAACAACCGGGTGCATACCTGGATGAGCCGTGTGGAAGTCTTTATGAATTCTAACAAAGAGTCTCAGGTAGAAAACGAGATCGATAAGGCCAAGAATTATCAGGTAATGCAGGCGAAAGCTGCCATCGTACATGGTGGGATTACAGGCATGGGACCCGGGAAAAGCGCGCTGAAACAAATGCTGCCCCAGTCAGCCTCCGATTTTATTTTTGCGATTATTGTCGAAGAATATGGGTTTATTGGTGCACTAGTACTTATTTCCCTGTATTTAATAATGATTATCCGTATCGTGATGATTGCCAGTAAGATGCCAGCTTTTTTTGGCAGTTTACTTGTGCTGAGTCTGGGGATCATGATCTTTGTGCAGCTTTCCGTAAATATTGCGGTGGCGGTAAATCTTATCCCGGTAACCGGGCAGCCATTGCCACTCATCAGCTACGGTGGAACATCCATATTGGTAACCTATCTGCAGTTAGGGATTATATTGAACGTTAGTTCGCGAATTCAAGTATATGATGAAGAAGGGATGGGCAAGAAACAGAACATCGAAGAAATTAATGATATAGCATAAAAGAAGCATTTTTAACAGTCCATGAACAGACAACTTAAGATATTAATGAGCGGTGGCGGCACTGGCGGGCACATCTTCCCTGCGGTAGCCATTGCGGATGAGCTTCGGAAGAGATTTCCGGAAGCCTCATTTCTGTTTATTGGCGCCAACGGTAAGATGGAGATGGAAAAGGTTCCGGCTGCCGGCTATAAGATTGAGGGCCTGAATATCGCAGGTTTCAACAGAAGCAGTCTCATAAAAAATATCGGGCTGCCTGTAAAAATTATTTCGAGCTTACTGAAAACCAGGAAAATCATCAAAGATTTCAATCCCGATTTTGCCATCGGTACTGGTGGCTTTGCCAGCGGTCCGGCGCTATTTGCCGCTTCGTTCGCAGGCGTCCCCATTTTCTTGCAGGAACAGAATTCCTTGCCAGGAAAAACAAACCAGTTTCTGGCTAAAAAAGCACGGGCAGTTTTTACTGCCTATCCGGATATGGAGCATTTTTTTCCGGATACCAAAACCTTTTTCTTGGGCAATCCGGTAAGGCAAAACATCGTCACGAATCTCATAGATCCTGCTTTAGCCAAGGAAAGGCTGGGCCTGGATAAAGATAAGCTGACCATCCTTTCCGTCGGTGGCTCCTTAGGTTCCGCTACTTTAAACAATGCGTGGAAAGAGCATTTAGGTAAAATATTAAGCCGCGATTACCAGCTGATCTGGCAAACCGGTAAGAATGATTATCAGCAAATCCTTCAGGAAACAGAAACTCGCCAATGCCGCAACCTTCAAACCGTCGCGTTCATCCAGAATATGGAACTGGCATACTCCGCGGCTGATATTATCGTATCCCGCGCGGGCGCTATCGCCATCTCAGAACTGGCTTTGGCACAGAAGCCGGTGCTTTTGGTACCTTTTCCGTACGCGGCGGAGGATCATCAGACCAAAAATGCACTCACGCTGGTAGAAAAAAACGCGGCACGAATGGTAAAAGACAGTGAAATGAAAGAGAAATTCTGGCCTATTTTAAGCGAAATGTGCGAAAATGCAGCTTTACGTCGCGAAATGTCAGAAAATCTTGCTTTTTTTGCTAAACCGCAGGCTACCGGTAAAATAGTAGATCAAATTGTAACCCTACTCAAACTCACATCATAACAGCTACATGACATCTTTAAACACCTATCAGAACTTCTATTTTGTCGGCATCGGCGGCATCGGTATGAGTGCGCTGGCGCGCTACTTCCATGCTTCCGGGAAAAAGGTGCTTGGGTACGATAAAACGGTAACGAAACTGACTTCGGCTTTGGTATCGGAAGGGATCGATATTGTTTTTGAAGATATAATTGATGATAAAATAGTAGGATTAGATAAAGAGAATACTTTAGTGATCTTTACGCCTGCGATAAAGAAACTCGGTATTCTCAAACACTTTCATGAAGAAGGTTTCACGGTGCTGAAAAGGGCCAAAGTGCTCGGCATGATTACCCAAAGTACCAACTGCATCGCGATGGCCGGCACACATGGCAAAACCACTACCTCATCTTTGGTAGCGCATCTCTGCAAAGAAGCCGATTTGTCGTTTTCCGCGTTCTTGGGCGGGATTGCAGAGAATTTTCATTCTAATTTTATATTTAACGGAAGCGATTTTTCGGTTTTAGAAGCCGATGAATACGACCGCAGCTTCCTGAATCTTTCACCCGACTGGGCCGTAATCACTTCAACAGATGCCGACCATCTGGATATTTATGGCGACACGGCAACTATTGAGAAAAGCTTCTGCGATTTTGCCGGTTTGGTGCCTTCAGCCCAACAACTGTTCGTAAGAAAAGGCATCAATATCGGTCGCGAGACGAAAACATACGCGGTAAATGAAGAAGCCGATTTTTATTCCGATAACATCCGCGAAATTGGTGATAAAATATATTTTGATTTCCACACAGAAAACGAAACAGTTAAAGACTTCGAGTGGGAAATCCCGGGTATCCATAATGTAGAAAATGCTACTGCGGCCATTGCCTTGCTGCATTCATTAGGGGTAGATTTTCAAACGCTAAAGCGCGCTATTGCCAGGTTTAAAGGCATTAAAAGAAGATATGCCAAGCACACGTACGGGGACAAAATTTATATTGATGATTATGCCCATCACCCCACCGAACTTGATGCGGTCATTGGCTCGGTAAAAACTTTTTATCCGGATAAGAAGTTGCTGGTGGTCTTCCAGCCACATTTGTTTAGCCGTACACGGGATTTCGCGGATGCTTTTGCGCAAAGCCTCAGTGCTGCTGATGAACTGGTTTTACTTGATATTTATCCGGCAAGGGAATTACAGGAGAATTTTGAAGGCATCACCTCCACATGGCTCGCAGAGAAAATAGCGATGGAAGCGAAGGAAGTTGCCACTCTTGAAAATGCTTTTGAAATCATTAAGAATAAAAATTTCGACATCCTGCTTACCGTGGGCGCAGGAAATATTGATACTTTGTACGATGGTATTGTAGAATGGCTTTCAGCGAAAACTAATATCGCAACAGTGTAATGAAAAAGAAATTCAGAATATTAAAAATATTGATTACCGTAATCATCTTCGGATTTTTGCTGAGCTTTTCTTTGAAGAGATTTCACCACAAACCGATGGAAAAAGTGACGGTAAACCTGCTGAAAACTACCCGCCCCGTCTATTTCATCGATGAAAAAGAAGTGAAGCAGATGGTTGAAAAATCCAATCCCGGTAAAAAAGTGGGGGATATTGATATTCCGGAGCTTGAAAAAGAACTCAGGGCCTTGCCAGCCGTAGACAGCGCCAATGTATATCTGAACCTTAACGGTAACCTGACTATCGATATCCGCCAGAAAGTTCCGGCATTCCGGCTCAGCAGAGGAGATGAGGACTTTTATGTCGATACCAAAGGAACAGAATTTCCTGTTTCTAAAAATTACTCGTTCCCATGCATGCTGGTCACCGGCAAGGTAGATCCCTCGGAATATCCCAAACTGGCCGAACTCGTGTATAAAATAGAGAAAGATGAATTTAGCAGGAAATATTTCATCGGGATCTCAAAAGAAAAGGGCGGCTACAACCTGCTCACCAGTACCGGAAATTATAAGGTAGAAATTGGCGATCTGGACAAAATACATTTAAAGGTAGAAGGTTTTAAAACATTCGTAGAGAAATATCTTGTTTATCAGCAACCTGAAAAGTACAGCAAAATATCAGTAAAATACGATAACCAAATCGTTACTACCTTAAACCCCAATTTCAAAGAAAACGACAGTCTGATAAATCTTGGTCGAAAAGAACTGGCAAAAACCCCAACCGTAGCAGATGCGGCAAAAGCCAGAACCAACTAGCCCATACATTCGGATCAAATAATAGCAGAAAAAAAATCAAATCGACATACAGAAATGGAAAATCACGAGTATTCAGTAGGACTCGACATTGGTACCACTAAAATTGTGGCCATTGTGGGACGGCGAAATGCCCACGGCAAGATCGAAATCCTCGGCGTAGGCACCGCCAAAAGTTTAGGCGTTCACAAAGGCATTGTGAACAATATTTCGCAAACCATACAATCCATCAAAGCCGCCGTTGCCCAGGCCCAGGCAAGCTCGGGGGTAGAGATTAGCAAAGTTACAGTAGGGATCGCGGGCAAACATATCCGTTCGCTGCAGCATTCAGATTATATCATGCGCGATAATCCCGATCAGTACATCACCGAAGATGATATTGAAAAACTGAAAGATCAGGTCAAGAAACTGGTCATGTTGCCTGGTGAAGAGATCATCCACGTACTTCCGCAGGAGTATAAGGTAGATTCCGAAGGCGAAATCCAAGAGCCGGTAGGTATGCACGGCAAACGTCTCGAGGCCAATTTCCACGTCGTGGTAGGGCAGATGGGCAGCATCCGCAACATCGCCCGATGTGTGCGCGAAGCAGGTCTGGAGATGGAAGCACTAACGCTGGAACCATTAGCTTCGTCCGAAGCCGTACTTACCAAAGAAGAAAAAGAAGCCGGTGTGGCGATTGTAGATATTGGGGGCGGTACCACAGATATTGCGATTTTTAAAGACAACATCATCCGTCATACCTGCGTAATCCCATACGGTGGCGGCATCATTACCGAAGACATCAAAGAAGGTTGCTCGATTATCGAGAAACATGCGGAGCAACTTAAAGTAAAGTTCGGCTCAGCAGTGCCAGAACTTGAAAAAGATAGTACTTTTGTAACCATTCCCGGATTGCATGGTCGGCCCGATAAAGAAATCAGCCTTAAGACGCTGGCCCAGGTCGTAAACGCCAGAGTAGAAGAAATCCTGGAAATGGTGAATACCGAACTGAAAGCCTACGGCGCTTTTGAACAGAAGAAGAAACTGATTGCAGGAATTGTGTTGACAGGCGGTGGCTCCAACCTGCGTCATCTGCGTCAGTTAGCAAATTATACCACAGGTTTTGACAGCCGTATCGGGTTTTCGAATGAGTATATTGCTAATGATAGAAATCAAGCCCTTAAAGGTCCCGAATATGCGACCTCAATCGGTTTGTTGATGGAAAGTCTAAAAATCCGTGATAAGAAAAGCCATGTAACCGCACCGACGGAAGAACCAGAGGCAATAGACACCCCAGCAGAGAATGTGGCAGAAAAAACAGCGGAAGTAACTGAGGAGGAAATGGTGACACAACACACCGAAAAGCGCCGGAACAAGCTTACCATCGGCCAGAAAATTATGGAAAGCGTAAAGAAATTCTTCGAAGAAGTAGAGTAAAAACCCAAGGATGAATCGCAGGCCACCATACCTGTGGATAATCGATTGATTAGTTATAAAAAATTTAGTTATGGAAAATATGAACACCCCAGGATTCTCCTTTGATCTACCAAAAGGCAATTCATCAATCATAAAAGTTATTGGTGTTGGGGGCGGCGGTAACAACGCGCTGAAGCACATGTACGAAAGAGGCATCCACGGTGTAGATTTCGTGATATGTAATACCGATGCCCAAACCCTCGACAACAATCCCGTTGCAAATAAAGTACAGTTAGGCGTTTCCATCACCGAAGGCCTCGGTGCCGGCGCCGACCCCGAAGTAGGCGAAAAAGCCGCTATTGAAAGTATAGAAGATATAAAAGCTGCCATGGGGCAGAATACCAAGATGGTTTTCATTACCGCTGGTATGGGCGGTGGTACCGGTACCGGTGCTGCGCCAGTAATTGCCAAAGTCGCCAAAGACATGGGCATCCTTACCGTAGGTATCGTTACCGTACCCTTTAGTTTTGAAGGTAAAAGAAGGCTTGAGCAGGCAGATGCCGGGTTGGATAAACTTCGAAATAACGTAGATTCTTTAATCGTCATTAATAACGATAAACTTCGTCAACAATTTGGGAACCTCGGTTTCAAATCTGGTTTTTCTAAAGCAGATGAGGTACTAACCAATGCCGCAAAAGGCATGGCAGAGGTAATTACCGGCTACTTTGATGTAAACATCGACTTCCGTGATGCCAAATCGGTGCTCGCCAATTCCGGTACCGCATTAATGTCCAACGGTATTGCTTCCGGCGAGAACAAAGCCGAAGAAGCTGTGAAAAAAGCCCTTGATTCTCCACTGCTGAACGACAACAAAATCACCGGCGCACGCAACGTACTGTTACTCATCAGAAGTGGCTCTGAAGAAGTTACCATGGATGAGATCGGTGTAATTATGGATCATATCCAGAAAGAAGCTGGCCATACCGCAGACATTATTTTTGGGGTGGGTACCGATGAGGAATTGGGAGATTCCGTAAGCGTACTGGTCATTGCCACCGGTTTTGCAAAAGATCACCAGAAACATTCCGGCATTTCCGAGAAAATTAAATTCTCACTGTCCGATGAAATATCCGTAGCGCCAAAATCAGAAACTCCGGTAAGCCAAAAAACAGAACGCGAAGAAATTCGCCGCGAAGATTTTACGCGTCGTGGCCTGTTTGTTTTAGATGATGAGGATGACCGCCCAACACCGGAATTTTCAGTGAAAAATGTAGAGACCACTACCGCCGGAAATCGCGAGACTTCTGCTGAACGACAATTTTTTACCCTTGAAGAAGAAGAATTTACCGCACCGCAACAGCATAGCGCGGACAACAGTTCAGACTTCGGTCACTTTTCACTTGAAGATGAAAGTACAGAGGAGCCAGAATCTCATTCAATTAAATTTGATGTAGAAGATGAGCCTGTAAAGAAAGAAAATAAAAGTGCATTTCCTAACGATAAGCCCAACGAATTCACTTTTTTCGTAAACGAACCGATTGAGGAGCCAATGGCTGAAGCACCGCAGCCAAAAGCAGAAATCAAAGAACAACCGGTTCAAAAATCCACCGTACAGGTGCCACAACCCGTTGAAGAGATAAAGGAGACGCCAGTAGAAACCTATGAGGACGAATTTACCTTTATCAGCAAGTCCACGTCAAACGAAAAAATATCTGAAAGACGGAACAAGCTTAAAGAGTTCAATTCGCGCTATCAAACCGCCGAGGCGGATAACGACTTTGAGCGTGTGCCGGCTTTTCGCAGAAAAAATATTTCGATTGATGGGAACAACGCTTCAGAACACCGCATCAGCACGTTTCTTTCCGAAGATAACGGCAGGATGCAGGTGCGCGAAAACCGTTTCCTCAATAAAGATGTAGATTAAAATTGGCTTCTGAATAAAAAACATCATGAGTTTAGAAAATACCATTAATGACGCGATTAAAACCGCAATGCGTGAGAAAGATAAAACCGCACTTGATGCTTTGCGGGCAGTGAAATCTCAAATCATTTTACTCAAAACTGAAGCCCGCGGTGCCGAGGTATCTGCCGAACAGGAGATTGCCATTTTGCAGCGCATGATCAAGCAGCGTAAGGATTCGTATGAGCAATTTGCGGCACAGGAGCGGACAGACCTGGCTGAGGTGGAAATGGCACAGATGAAAATCATTGAAAAATTTCTGCCACAGCAATTATCTGCTGAAGAATTAGAAACAGAGATAAAGAGAATTATTGCTGAAACAGGTGCTGAAAGCGCCAAAGATTTAGGAAAAGTAATGGGAACCGCCAGTAAAGCCCTTGCAGGTAAAAGCGACGGAAAATCCATTTCTGAAATGGCTAAAAAGCTGCTTTCCTAATACCCGGGCAGTGTACACTGCTCTATTTACCAAGGATATTCAACCTTTGCATATCGATTTGATTGAGCCCGAGACAATTATTGTTTCGGGTTTTTTTAGGACTTTAGATTCAAGGGAAACATGGGATAGCACAATGTGTAACCTTCATTGTTCATTACAAAATTGCATATGCAAATGATTGTTTAAAAATTCGTAAATTTGTGTTCAATCATTAACCCTTAATTAAAAACCATTCAATATGTATCCAGAAGAATTAGTAAAGCCGATGAAGGCAGAACTTACAGATAAAGGATTTCAGGATCTATCCACTCCCGAAGAAGTGAAAAACGCGCTTACTAAAGATGGGACTACCCTGCTGGTCATCAACTCGGTATGTGGTTGTGCGGCTGGTGCTGCGCGCCCAGGTGTATTATTCTCCCTCACCGGCGATAAAAAACCAGATCAGTTGGTCACAGTATTTGCAGGTGTAGATAAGGACGCGGTGGCGGAAGCCCGCAGAATGCTAGCACCATTCCCACCAAGTTCCCCAAGCGTGGCGCTCTTCAAAGATGGCGAACTCGTACACATGCTGGAGCGTCATCACATCGAAGGAAATCCTGCCGGTGCTATTGCCGCCAATCTGCAGGCTGCTTACAATGAATACTGCTAACTAAAACAGTTCAGATAAGAATTCCGTCGTTTCTAAAGGCGGAATTTTTTTTGCATCTGAAAGTAACGGTTCTCTAAACGAAAAATATTATATTTGTCTCAATGGCAACAAAGGCACTTTTCAATACCGTAGTTAATTGGTTTATCCGCCAGCGGATCGATCAGATTCAGAATTTCATGGAGCGGCCGATGGAAACCCAGCACGGCGTACTTTTTTCTCAGTTGTATCATGCCGAAAATACCGATTATGGAAAAATCCATGGTTTCAGCTCCATCGCTACTTATGAAGATTTCCGGAGAAATGTTCCGATCGTTACGTATGAAGACTTTGAGCCTTATATTGAAAAGGCGCGCCGTGGCACGCCCGATGTATTTTGGCCCGGTTACATCCGCAAGTTCGCCAAATCATCAGGCACCACGAATGCCAAAAGCAAATTCATTCCTATTTCTGAAGAAAGTTTAGAAGACTGCCATTTTAAGGCCGGTAAAGATCTGTTGTCTATTTACGCCAATAACCACCCGGAGAATACTTTGTTTCAGAATAAAAACCTACGTTTGGGCGGAAGTTCGGAATTGTATGAGGATTATAATACGAAATTTGGTGACCTTTCAGCAATTATGATCGAAAACCTGCCGTTCTGGGTAGAGATTACCACTACGCCAAGCAAAAAAGTATCTCTGATGTCTGAATGGGAAAGCAAGCTGAAAGCCATCGTTGCCGAAGTGAAGCATGAAGATGTAGGAAGCATCACCGGTGTACCGAGCTGGATGATGGTTTTATTGCAGCGAACGCTTCAGGACACAGGACATCAGACCGTCTCTGAGCTATGGCCAAACCTTGAGGTCTTTTTCCATGGCGGTATCAGCTTTAAACCTTATCGCGAACAATACCGTAAAATTATCGGGAAAAACATCAATTACTACGAAATTTACAATGCCTCCGAAGGTTTTTTTGCCATTCAGGACCAGCCTAACAGCGATGAAATGTTGCTGATGTTGGATTATGGCATCTTCTACGAGTTCATCCCCATGGAAACCTTTCATTCATCAGACCGTAATGCCATTCCGCTGCAAGAGGTTGAATTGGGTAAAAATTACGCGATGGTGATTACGACCAATAGTGGTCTTTGGCGTTATTTAATTGGTGATACGGTGCGATTTACCTCTCTTTCGCCTTTTAGGATTAAAATTTCCGGCAGAACGAAGCACTACATCAATGCATTTGGTGAAGAACTCATGATTGATAATGTTGAGAACGCTTTGGCCAAAGCCTGTGACCAAACCGGCGCGTCGTTAACGGATTTCACCGGTGCTCCCGTATTTATGAAGGACGGCGACAGCGGCGCCCACGAATGGATTTTTGAGTTTTCGGAAATGCCCGATGACCTTGAAAAATTTACAGATATCTTTGATGACACGCTGAAATCCTTGAATTCCGACTACGAAGCCAAACGCTATAATAACATGACCCTGAAGCGGCCATTGGTGCATGTGGCAAAACCGCAACTCTTTTATCAATGGATGTCGGCACGCGGTAAACTTGGTGGACAAAACAAAGTGCCACGGTTGAGCAACGACCGTGAATATATAGAACCGCTATTGGAGATGAATCGGTAATTACCGCACCGTATCCCGGCGTTTCGTGCTAAGGTCGGCCTGTACCTTCTCAGCGCCTTTTTCTACTTTTTCAGCACCTTTTTGGGCGGCAACTTTAATGTCTTTCCCTGCCTCATTGAGGGTTTTTCCGGCTTCATTCAGTTTTTCTTTTGCGTTATTTACCGTAGATTGTATGGTAGCAGAATCCAGCGCGGAAGTTTTTTCAGTTTCAATGGTTTTCACGCTCACAGTTCCATCGGAATTTTCAATGGTTTCTGTCTTGGTTTCTGTTTGCGAGCAACTGCTTAAGACTGTTGCTGCAATAATCAACACGCCTGTATTTTTCATAAGACAAATTTTTATACTTAAAAATTCATTTACAAATACATGACCAAATATTATGGGGAAGGCCTTTAATCTTTCAGAAATTGAAAATAAGCCTTAAGGACCGCCGCATTTTCTACAGCCGTAGTATCTACTTCAAGTATTTTAGGCTTGGCATCAGGTTTAAAGAAGTTATCCAGAATACGGATGAGTGTATCTTCGTCATCTGCTTTGCTGTAAGAGAAACCGAAATGTTTGGCCAGATACTCAGCATTGTGGTGATGACGGGTAAGAATAAATTCCTCTAACGCATTGGTCGTATCGGGCCCTGGTATGAATTTGAAGATTTCGCCACCGGCATTGTTAAAAATGATGATACGTGTATACGGCGGGATGTAGGGGTTCCATAATCCGTTGATGTCATAAAAGAAGCTCACATCACCGGTGACCAATACGGTTTGCTGCTGTTGGCGCATCGCAAAGCCCATGGCGGTGGAGGTAGAGCCATCAATGCCGCTGGTGCCACGGTTGCAGTGGATATGGTTTTTTTTGTACTCAAAAAGTTGCGCGTAACGGATCGCTGAGGAATTACTGAAATGCAACTGTACGTTCTCCGGAATTTTATCAGATAATATCTCGAAGAATTTAAAATCCGAGAAAGAGGTCTTCAGGCAATACTCCTGGTGTTTAAGGTCTTTTTTATCACGCAATACATCCCATAGGTTGTAGTACGCCTGCGGTTCGGGAGTAATATGCTTCAGCAATTGGGAAAAAAAAGCTTCGGGGCGGCTCTCGATTTTTTCATTGAGGACGAAGAAAGTGTCTGGGTGCCACGCTTCATCAATATGCCAATGATTTTTTGGCGCAGCTTTCCTCAGAAACTGTTTCACTTTCTTAGAAACCACGTTTTGGCCAATAGTAATCAGCAAATCCGGTGCATAAGTACGGTAATCCTCTTCAGTGAAGTTGAAGATATAGCGGTCGATATACGGGAAGAATTTTTCATGATGCAGATTCGAGTTTACCTCTGTCAGCACCACGGCAGAATGGTTTTTCACCAATTGTGCGAGTTGCATCTGCAACTCTTCACTGTAATCGCGTGTGCCGACCAATATAAGCACCCTTTTTGAAAGATGCCAGTTAGCAGCCAGTCTAGGAGGTAAGGTATAGGTCTTTTTCTGTAAAGTTTTTTCTACCGGCGGGAAAACCGGCAGTTCAGCCATCATTTCATAAAGCGGTTCCTCTAATGGGATGTTGATGTGCACCGGTCCTTGCTTTTCGATACAGCGTTCGATAGCTTTTTTTATGATACTGAAATTCTCTTCCTCCGCATTTGTTTTTGAGTCTTCTACAAGCTGAAAATCGCCATACGAATGTTGTTGGAAAATCCCTTGTTGGCGGATGGTTTGTCCATCGAAAATATCCACATAATCAGAAGGGCGGTCTGCCGTAAGCAGCAATAATGGGATGTTTGAATAAAACGCCTCTGTCACAGCCGGATAATAATTAGCTGCCGCGGAGCCGCTGGTACACGTTAACGCGACTGGCTTTTTCTCGCTTTTGGCCATGCCAAGACCTACAAAGCCAGCGCTTCTTTCATCCACAATACTATAACAGTTCAGCCCATCAGTTTCAGAAAAATGAATCGCGAGTGGCGCATTTCGGGAGCCTGGCGAGATCACCACGTTAGAAATTCCGTATTCTTTCAAAAGGTAGGCTAACAGTTGAATGCTGCGTTTGGCGGAGTATTGTTTCATGTGGGTTTTTCAATAGCTGCAAATTTACTTATAATTAAGTTTTAAATAGTATTTGAGAAATATTTAAACGGATCGGGCAGAATTTTCTGTCCGTTTTTGTTGTATAAAATCTTTAGAGAACAAGATAAATTTTTTATATTTGGAAAAATTAAATAAAATTATTATGAAGAAAATTTCTTTTTATCATTAATGTTATTAGGCTCAGTAAGCATAACATTAAATTCTTGTAGTGAGAGACAAGAAATTATTGAGAATGCCAATGAAAATTTAATAACGAATTTTAAAAAACAAGTTGTTAGTAGCACAGGAAAAAATAGTTCTAATGTTGTTTTTAGCGATATGAGATCTACAGATGAGTTTTTAAACTCGAAGATTGATGGATTGATTGTTGAGTTTGATTTAGAAAATAGAAAGGCTTATTTCACAAATGAATTTGAAGATGGAAAAATTTCCTTTGATTTACAAAAAGATAGTAATGATGTCTTCAGACTTGAAAATGCAGTAACTACTCTACCTCAAAACTCTAACGGCAGAGAAAAGCTACCTAGCTGGCTATGCGGTGCAAGTTGTGTAGCGCAAGGATTTGGAATATCATTGTGGGATGGTCCAGCTCCATTTATGGATGTTGCAGCAGCAGCTTATACATATGTGTGTGCAAAAGATTGTTAATATGGAAATTTGGTTTACAATAGCTCTAATTGCGGTGCTTTTGCTCACACGCGGCAGAACAAACTCTGTGAGAGATAATTTTACAGTCCAGACTCTTATTTTAGCAGCTCTGGTAGCGATATTAGTTTATAATGCTCTTAATTTTGAAGATTATTTATATTGGTATCTGAAAGTGGCAATAGTACTCTGTGCGTTAGTGCTTGGAATTCCAAAATACCTTACAAAGCTTAAAAATATATAGTTGTTAATTTCTATAAACGACGACGGACAGATTTTTCTGTCCGTTTTTTTGTGCATCAATTCAGTTTAGCATTTCATTTGTAATTTAGCATCATGGAAATTTTAGATGTATTGATTATCGGCGCCGGACCCATCGGTTTGAACTGTGCTTTGGAAGCCGAAAAGAACGGTTTAAATTATCTGATCATTGAAAAAGGCACCATCGTCAATTCACTCTATCATTACCCGTTGTACATGCGCTTTTTCTCGACGGCCGAAAAACTCGAAATCGCTGAAATTCCCTTCATCACAACTTCTCCAAAACCCGGCAGACAGGATGCGCTGGAATACTATCAGGGAATTGCGCGGCAGAAACAACTCAAAATTAATCTCTACGAGAAAGTTTTAAAGGTTTCAAAAAATAATATCCTCGAAATTGAAACCTCGAAAGCAAATTATCTGGCGAAAAACGTAATCATTGCCACCGGTTTCTATGATATTCCGAATCTGTTAAACATCAAAGGCGAAAACCTACCCAAAGTAAAACATTATTACACTGAACCGTATCCTTACGCCAACCAGAAAATTGTGGTCATCGGCGCGAGCAATTCCGCTGTGGATGTGGCGCTGGAAACTTATCGAAAGGGAGTGGAGGTCACCATGATCATTAAGAATTCGGAAATTTCAAAGTCGGTTAAATACTGGGTGAAGCCCGATATTGAAAACCGTATTGCGGAAGGAAGCATTAAAGCATATTTTAATTCAGAAGTCGTTGAGATTAAAGAATCAACGGTCCTTTTTAAAGATGAAACGGGCAACATTCACGAGATCGAAAATGATTTTGTGTTGGCAATGACGGGTTATCTTCCCGATTTTGAATTTCTTCAAAATTCCGGTATCGAATTAGAAGGCGACAAGCTCATCCCGGCCTACAATTCCGACACTATGGAAACCAATGTCGAAAATCTGTATTTGGCCGGCGTTGTCTGCGGCGGCAAAGACACCCACCTTTGGTTCATCGAAAACTCGCGGATCCATGCGGAGATTATTATAAATCATATCATCAACCAAAATAATTCGGTTTCCTGAAAGAGATTCGGCACATACCTGATATCTTTAAAAGCACTCAGACTGCCAAATATCATCCGTCCATTTTACGAAAACATTCACCGGCCGCGCAAATCTTTCGTAACTTTAACTACCTAAAAATCAAATGCCGGTCATTTCCTTTTTAGCATTCCATTAAATAATTTAAACAAATATATTATGAGTGCTAATACCAAAGATCTACGCAACGTGGTGCTGCTCGGGCATTCCGACAGTGGCAAGACTACGCTGATTGAAACAATGCTTTACGAGGGCGGGGCCATCAAACGCCGTGGCTCCGTTGAAGGACAGAACACGGTGAGCGACCATACCGACCTGGAACACGAAAAAGGCAAAACCATCTTCTCCCACCAGATGTTCGTGAACTGGAAAAACAACAAAATTAACATGATCGATACCCCAGGATTTGACGATTTCGTTGGCGAAGTCGTTTCTTCGTTAAAGGTGGTCGATACCGCGATCATCGTGCTGAATGCCGCCAACGGCGTGGAAGTGGGAACTGAACTCGTGTGGGAATATGTCGAAAAATACCGGACACCCGCCATTTTCGTCATCAACCAGATGGATCATCCGAAGGCGGATTTTGAACGAACTTTAGAACAGGCCAAAGAAAGATTCGGTCCTAAACTCGTTCCGCTTCAGTATCCGTATAATTCCGGCGCGAGTTTCAACGCAATCATCGATGCTTTGCGCATGGTGATGTACGAATTCCCGGAAAATGGCGGCAAACCAGAGAAAAAACCAATTCCCGAAAGTGAAATGGCACGCGCCAACGAAATGCACAACGCTTTAGTGGAAATCGCCGCCGAGAATGAAGAGGGTTTAATGGAAAAATATTTTGAGGAAGGCAACCTTTCCGAAGATGATTTGGCCAAAGGTATCACCATAGCACTCGCCAAGCAGCAGTTTTTCCCAGTATTCGTCACCAGCGGACTGAAAGATATGGGCAGCGGCAGGCTGATGGGTTTTATTGATGACATCGCACCGTCACCCGCCGACAGACCGGCCCGCAAACTCGAAAACGGCGAAGAGATTTCCTATGATCCGAACGATAAAACCACCATATTCATCTACAAAACCATTTCTGAACCGCAGGTCGGCATGGTTTCTTACTTTAAAGTTTTAAGCGGAAAACTGAAACCCGGCGATGAATTGGTCAACGCCAATAACGGCGAGACAGAACGCATCTCCCAGCTTTTTGTAGCCGAAGGTAAAGACAGGATTCCCGTGGATGAACTGGTAGCGGGCGATTTGGGTGTAACGGTTAAACTTAAATACGGACATTCGAACAATACCTTGAATTCAAAAGGTCTCGACAGAAAGATCCGCCCAATGCAATTCCCCGAAAGCCGCATCCGCAAAGCAGTTTCAACCGATTCTACGGCCGATATGGAAAAACTCGTCTCCGCACTTCACCGCATCGAGGAAGAAGATCCCACGCTGAGAGTCGAGCATTCTGCCGAGCTGAAACAAACCATCGTTCACGGCCAAGGCCAGTTGCATCTCGATCTCGTGAAGCAACGCATCCAGAAGGAATTTGGCGTGAAGATGAATTTCGAGAATCCTAAGATCCCTTACCGCGAAACCATCACAGGCCAGGCAGAAGCCGATTACCGCCACAAGAAACAGTCGGGCGGCTCCGGCCAGTTTGGCGAAATACACATGCGGGTGGAGAACTACTACGACGATATGCCCGAACCTACCGGCGTAAACATCCGCCAGAAAGATATCGAAGATTTGCCTTGGGGCGGCAAGCTCGCCTTTTACTGGTGCATCGTGGGTGGCGCGATAGACAACCGCTACATCGGCGCCATCAAGAAAGGCATTATGCAGCAGATGAAAGAAGGTCCGCTTACCGGTTCGCATTGCCAGAACGTGCGTGTAACCGTGTACGACGGCAAGATGCACAGTGTGGATTCCAACGATATTTCATTCCAGCTGGCGGCTTCAGGCGCTTTCCGCGAAGGTTTCCATAAAGCCAGGCCGCAGTTGCTTGAGCCCATCTATTCTGTTGAGATCCTTTGTCCGGACGAAGATACCGGCGATGTGATGGGCGATCTGCAGACGCGCCGCGCCATGATTTCGGGGATGGATTCTGAAGGGCATTACCAGAAAATCCTGGCTGAGGTTCCACTGGCCGAAATGCACGATTACGGTTCCACCCTGCGCTCCATCACGGGCGGACGCGCAAAGTTCACGATGAAGTTTTCGGAGTATCAGTTGGTGCCGCCGAATGTTCAACAGGAGCTGGTGAAGGTTCATGCTAGTTTGCAGGAAGTTTAATCGACCAACGTCATTGCGAGCGAAACGAAGTGGAGCGCGGCAATCCCTTGTTTAAGAAAACGTTTTTAATCATGGGATTGCTTCGTCGCTCCCTTTGGTCGCTCCTCGCAATGACACGACGAAGCAACCCCACACTTCAAAAAAAAGTAATATGAAACCCGGCTTCATCTACATCCTTACCAATAAGAACCACACCACGCTTTATATTGGTGTGACTTCCAACCTGCCTGGCAGAATTCTAGAACATAAACAGAAGAAATATAAGAACAGTTTTTCTGCGATATACAATCTTGATAAATTGGTTTATTGGGAGGCCTTCCAGGAAATTGGAGACGCAATTGGCAGAGAGAAACAGTTAAAAGCCGGTTCGCGCCAGAAGAAATTAGATCTTATCACCAAGTTCAATCCTGAATGGGGGGATTTGTATGATGATGTATGCGCTGAATTCGGGTTGGATAATGACTTTCCTTTATAGCCGGTGTCATTGCGAGCGGAAAGCAGTGCAGCGCAGCAATCCCCCGCCTGTTCGTCATTGCGAGCATAACGCAGTGGAGCGCGGCAGTCCCTAGTTTTTACGATGACCTTTTGAATTATGGGATTGCTTCGTCGCTTCCTTCGGTCGCTCCTCGCAATGACGTGCGTTACGGATTTTGAGCTTTATTCATTCGTCATTGCGAGCGGAAGGAAGCGGAGCGCGGCAATCCCTTGCCCGTTCGTCATTGCGAGCGAAACGAAGTGAAGCGTGGCAATCCCTTGTTTAAGAAAACGTTTTTAATCATGGGATTGCTTCGTCGCTTCCTGCGGTCGCTTCTCGCAATGACATTCCCAATTAAAGAGCGAAAAATAACGTGAATTTACATTGTGGTGAAAGCAAAAAAATATTTAATTGCAGAGTTTAATTGGTTCTTAATCTAAAAAAACATTAATTTTCTCTAGCTCATTAATTTTTCTATCCACGGTTTCCTTGGGGAAATTATTGTCAAAAGGATACCTATGGTACTTATCCCGAGCAGACATGAACTCAGATCTGTCCTTTAGAGAGACCTGCAAAGCTTCATTCATCTTCACAATGGGTACATTGTTCATAGCAACATTTGTCGCCTCAATTTCAATGGTCCCACTTTTATTGTACACTTCCAAAATTAATCCTGGAAGTCCCTTAAATTTGAAAGGGCCTTCGTCGAACGGGATTTGTGTAGTGTACCACGCATAGATTGTATCTCCATCGATTGTTGCAGTGGCAAGTCTGCAATTGTAATTCCCTATATTTTTTACTTCACTGAGTAGTGTCCATTTAATTTTAGAAGCTTTATAGGTATAATTGTATTTGCCTAATGGTGACGTAATAAAAATATTTTCATTTTCTCTCCACGCACTGTGCCGGATTTTAGGAAGAGAGATCGGATTTCTTGCGATCTCCTGGACATTCGAATACGTCGATACAGCTTTGTCTAAATTTTCATAAAATACCACCATAGCGGGATTAAAATAGTAAGACTGATTATTATTCAGTATAAGAACCATCTCAGCTTCAAAGTATTTTTCCCGGACGAGCGAATCTGGTGTATGTTTCATATAATATCCCACCTCAATATCCGAGAACTTTTTACTTTGTGCATTAGCTTTTTGGATTGAGGTCAGTAAACACAGTAAAATACAGAGTAATTCCTTCATAATAATTTTAAAGAATGGCTTTCGCTGCAAGGCAATACTTATGATAGTGTCCGGAATCCTAAGCCTCCTCCAGCTTCACCGTAAAATGCCTTAAAATATCAGATTCCCAGGTGATGTTGTAACCTTTCTCGATTTCTTCGCGGCGGTCGTACACGTTTTTGATGGCAACGGCGATATAATCCATGTGGTTGTTCGTGTAGGTTCTGCGCGGGATAGCAAGCCTCACTAGTTCGAGTTTCGGGTAGCGGTTTTCGCGGGTTCCGGGATCGCGGTCGGCCAGCAAAGTCCCGATTTCTACGGTGCGGATGCCAGCTTCTTTGTAAATTTCGTTGGCCAAAGTCTGCGCAGGATATTCTTCGCGCGGAATGTTGGGCAAAAACTTCTGCGAATCGACAAAGACGGCGTGTCCGCCAATGGGTTTCTGGATCGGGATGCCGTACTCAATCAGTTTATTACCAAGGTATTCTACCTGCGAGATTCTGCTTTCAAGATAATCGAATTCCGTGGCTTCGTTCAGACCAACAGCCAGCACGGCCATGTCGCGGCCAGCCATTCCGCCGTAGGTGATGAAACCTTCGTAAATAATGGTGAAATTAGAGGCGGCATTAAAGATCTTTTCATCGCTCAGCGCAATGAATCCGCCAATATTTACGAGGCCGTCTTTCTTTGAGCTCATCGTCATGCCCACACCGTAAGAAAAAACTTCTTTTGCGATTTCTTTGATGGTGCGGTTTTCCTGGCCGGCTTCTCTTTTTTTAATGAGATAAGCATTCTCTGCGAAACGGGCGGAATCAAAATAAATCGGGATGCCGTAACGGTCGGAAAGTTCTTTTACGGCTTTGATGTTCTCAAGCGAAACAGGCTGCCCACCGGAGGAATTGCACGTAATCGTAATTAAACAGAACGGAATCTGTTCTTTCGGATGACTTTTGTAAACGTTTTCAAGTTTTTCTAAATCAATATTCCCTTTGAATGGATGTAGGTTTTCGATATCGAAAGCTTCATCGACGGTACAGTCGATCGCGTGCGCCTTCCTAAACTCGATATGTCCTTTCGTGGTGTCGAAATGCGAGTTTCCGGGAACGACGTCGCCTTCTTTAACCAAAACTGAAAACAGCACGTTTTCAGCCGCTCTTCCCTGGTGCGTTGGCAAAAGATAAGGATAGCCGGTGATGTTCTGAACGCTGTCGTGCAGCTGATCAAAACTTCTGGAACCGGCATAGCTTTCGTCGCCGGTCATCAGCGCGCCCCATTGTTGGTCGCTCATTGCGCCGGTTCCGGAATCGGTCAAAAGATCGATATAGACCTGTGACGACTTTAAATTAAATAAATTATAGTTGGCATCTTTCAGCCACTGTTCTCTCTCTTCGGGCGTGGATTGGCGGATTTCTTCCACCATTTTTATGCGGTAAGGTTCTGCGTATGGGAGTTTCATTACGTTTAAGTTTAAGGTTGAGGTTTGGCGGGGAAGATATCTTGAGATCAAAATCTTAATCTTAAACTCAGATTCATTCCGGCGCCTTGAATACATTGTCATCCGAATGGAAACCAGCCACGCCGCCGCTCACAGCAAACTTCATCGCCTGCGCCGCCGTTACGTTTTCGAGAACAACAAGATTTTCTGCGCGTACAAACACTACCCACCCAGACACCGCATAAGAATGCGGTAGGTAAACCGATACATATTCGGGGAAACCAACGGATGAAAGGTCGCTTTGGGTAAGGAAGCCGATGCGCCAAACTTCGGGCTCATCGGTGGTTTTAATAAGGACCGGTTGGTTGAATTTCTTCTTGTCGCCCACAAAAGACGTCATTACATCTTTTAATGAAGTGTAGATAAATTTAATGCCGGGAGTATGTTCAAGAAGATAATCAAAACTGTCTACCACTACGCGTCCGATGATGAATTTGTTGCCGAGATAACCGATCAGCGCGGTGCCGAGGACCACGATCATGAAGGTAATGCCCGGATAAAGCCTTTCGGAAACCGCCGGAATGATGTTATCGATACTCGAGACGATATACCAGATAATCCAGATGGTTACGGCAAACGGACCGATGATGAGCAAACCCTGGAAAAAGGATTTGGCAAAAGTGTTCAGTAGCTGTTCGGTACGCTCGCGGTTCATGGGATGGTCTTGTCGGGACGTAAAAATACTTAATTCAGCCCAACATCGGCAGAATTTTTTTATCCGTGGATGGTTTCTTTTTTACCGTAAGATTTTATGATTTCGGCTTCGTATGCCAGCCACTCTTCCCAGCGTTGGTTCACCTCTTCCGGGTTGCCGAGCTGTCGCGCAAAACCGATGAAAGTGGTGTAGTGATTGGCTTCGGAAATCATCAGTTCTCTGTAGAAAACTTTCAGTTCTTCGTCCTTAATGTTTTCAGTTAAGACTTTAAAACGTTCACAGCTTCGCGCTTCGATCATCGCGGCGAAGAGCATCCGGTCGATGATTCTTTCGTCCCGGTTGCCGCCCTGGCGTACGAATTTGAGAAGTTCGCCCACGTAATCGTCTTTGCGTTCGCGCCCGAACTCGTAACCGCGCGCTTTGATAATTTCGTGCACCATCTGGAAATGTTCGAGTTCTTCCTGCGCGATTTTGATGAGTTCAGTAATGATTTCGGGATATTCGGGAAGCATCGTGATCAGCGTGATCGCGTTGGTAGTCGCTTTTTGTTCGCACCAGGCGTGGTCTGTAAGAATTTCTTCCAAATTACCTTCGGCAATATTCGCCCAGCGCGGGTCGGTGAGTAGCTTTAGTTTAAACATTTTATGTCAGATTTTTACACGCAAATTTACCAATATTTTAAATTTAAAAACCGAATGACAGCAACCACCGCAGTTGCGGATTTCGCAAGTTTAACAGGTGATGGCATAAATATTGGAACACAATTTTTATAAACATTAAAAAAAATAAATTATGAACACGCAATTATTATCATCCAAGCTCGAAAAATTGGGAGTATTTGTACTTACTTTTTTCTTTAGTGTAATGGCATTTGCACAAAACGGAACCGGCTCTCCCGATCTGAATGTTGACGTAACAACCACAAAAACTACGACGACAGAAGAATGGTTTACCAACCCGATTTACTGGGTAATTGGTGCCTTACTGCTGATAATTTTGATCGCAGTAGTGGCCAGAGGGAACCGCAGAGCCGACTAATTGCCTGCTGACTTAATCAAAAACCGTTTCAGTTTGCTGAGGCGGTTTTTTTACGTAGAAATTCAAGCAGTTTCCAACTCAGCGCATCAAATTTCTTCAACAAAACCGCAATTCCAAAGGCCAACGCGACATTGATGAGGTAAATTAAAAGCATCAAAGCCCACCACACTATTTTTTCTTTGAGTGAAACGACGAGGAAATAAACCAGCGATGAACTGATGCCCTGCGCAAAGTAGAAGAATATCGCGTTTTTACCGATGAAAGTGACTAAGCTTTCCTTCGAGATTTTCAGGCGGTTGTACAAAACCAAAAGCGTCAGCAACGAGAACGATGACCAAAAAACGTACAGAAGTTTTGGTGGAAATTTGGCTTTGTTCATTTTTAAGAAAAACTCTTTGCCTTCATTCCAGAACAGAATAATCAGGATTAAAGCCAAAATTCCGTATAAAACTGCGGCTACTTTTGTCGGAATTTTTTTGCCTTTAAGTTGATTGGCTAAAAGGAAAATCCCGAGATACAACGCCACGTAACCAACCTGACCCGTCGGGTAATAATGAGGAAACAGGTTGAATATCAAGGTTAAACCAAAGCACAGCGCGATGAACCATTTGACGTGTTTCGGGAAAAATCTTAAAATCAACACACCGAAAACTGTTAGAATAAAGTAAACTTTCAAGTACCAGAAACTTCCCATCACTACAGGGAAAGTGTCGGCATTGGTGTATTGGTGCAGATACCAGTTGCCGAGGTTCTGCCACTGCGGGACGTCGGAAATGCTTTGCGGAACGTATTTCGAGCCAAAAGTCGAGTAGAAATCCTGCATCCAGGCGAGACCGAAAACATTAAGACCAAAAACTTTAAAAAGATAATCCAGAAAAAAGAGCAGCGTAACGAAAATCATGAAGGTGATCTGAAGTTTTAGCAGACGGTAAAGCGTTTTTTCTACGTTTCCACCCGACGTAAGGCCGCTCAGCGCATAGAAAAGCGGCACATCAATTAAAAGCGACAAGACACGTACTTCTGTCGGAATATAAAACTGTCCCGACCAGAATACGGTGTGAATAAATATAATGGAAAGCGTTGCAAAACCTTTCGCAAAATCAATGTAGAGATCTCTTTTCATGGAATACGATAAGTGGCTCAAAATTAGAATAATTCCGCATTAGACAAAATCTAAAATTTATAATTTACAATCTAAAATTATTTTTTATCTTTGCACCTCGAATTAACTAACAAAACTTATAAACAATGTTTGCAATTGTAGAAATAGCAGGGCTTCAATACAAAGTTGAGCAAGACCAGAAATTGTTTGTAAACCGTTTGAAAGGAGATAAAGGAGGAAAAGTTTCTTTCGATAAAGTTCTTCTTACCGTAAACGGTTCTACAACAGTCGGCGCCCCAGCTGTAAGCGGTATCACCGTAGATGCCGAAATCCTTGACCACGTGAAGGCTGACAAAGTAATAGTCTTCAAAAAGAAGCGTAGAAAAGGTTACGAAAAGAAAAACGGCCACAGACAGTCTTTGACTCAGATCGTTATTACCGGAATCACTGGTTTTGATAACAACAAGAAAGAGAAAAAAGCTGCACCGAAAGCTAAAAAAGAAGCCGCAGCTACTGAGCCTGCAGCTACAGAGAACCAAACCAGCGAAAGCGCTGAATAATTTTAAACCAAAAAACCTTAGAATAAAATGGCACACAAAAAAGGAGTTGGTAGTTCCAAAAACGGTAGAGAATCACATTCCAAGAGACTTGGCGTGAAGATTTTCGGAGGTCAGGAGGCTATTGCCGGCAACATCATCGTGAGACAGAGAGGTACGCAGCACCACCCGGGTGAAAACGTGGGTATGGGCAAAGACCACACACTTCACGCTTTAGTAGACGGTAAAGTAGTTTTCAGAAAGAAAGCAAACAACAGATCTTTCGTATCTATTGAACCAAACGCGTAAGCAACGCATTACCGGGCAATCCGGTTATAAACTAAAATCCCCGTTCTGTGAAGATCGGGGATTTTTATTTGTTTAAATGTGAGCAGCTTTATTCAGAAAAGCATCCCAACCCTGCGCATTAAGTGCAATTAATTCATTGCTGCCTCGCGCTACCAGATAGTTTCCCTGCTCCAAATCTACCGCGTGACCGATAATACTGAAATCCGGATGATTTCTGATCTTTTCAAAATCTTCAGGTGCGATGGTAAACAACAATTCGAAATCTTCGCCGCCATTCAGCGCGCACATCACCGGATTCAGGTTTAGTTCTTCGGCCGTAGAAATCGTAAGCGAATCCATCGGGATTTTTTCCTCGTAAAGTCTGAAACCAACTTTACTCTGATCGGAAAGATGCAGTATTTCAGATGACAAACCATCCGAAATATCGATCATTGATGTAGGCTGTACGCCCAGTTCTTTTAAGGTTTTTTTAATGTCCGTACGTGCTTCCGGCTTCAACTGACGCTCCAGAATATAGTCGTAACCTTCCATTTCAGGCTGCATATTTGGATTTGCGAGATAAACTGAATGCTCTCTTTCGAGAATCTGCAGGCCAAGATACGCACCGCCGAGGTCACCGGTCACCACCAGCAGGTCGTTAGGTTTCGCGCCGTTCCTTTTCACCAGGTTCTCCGAAGTTTCAAGCCCGATCGCCGTGATGCTCATCACCAGGCCGGATGTTGAACTCGTAGTGTCGCCACCCACCAGATCCACTTTGTAGCGCTTGCAGGCCAGCGCGATTCCCGCGTAGATTTCCTCCAGCGCTTCCACCGGAAAACGGTTCGAAACCGCCAGCGAAACCAGGATTTGAGTCGGAGTCGCATTCATCGCAGCCAAATCGCTCAGATTCACTACTACAGCCTTGTAACCAAGATGTTTCAGCGGAACGTAACCTAGATTAAAATGCACGCCTTCAGCCAAAACATCGGTCGTAATCACCACTTTTTGGTTTTGCGGATCGATCACTGCCGCGTCGTCGCCAATAGAAACTTCCGTAGATGAATTTTCGAAACTAAAACTTTCGGTTAGATGTTTAATTAAGCCAAATTCACCGTAAGTCGAAATCGGTGTAAGTTGAGGATTTTTATCTTCGAGCATAATCTTAATCTATTTTGAAGTTTCCGGGGAATTATTTTCGTCCGCATTCTTTCGCCACGCAAACGCTCCCTGCTTGTGGAAAGCTTCCACATTCTCGGGCTTGAAAGGCAGCTCACGCAGATCCTCACGCGTCAGAACCTTTGTATTTTCGCTCTTGAATTCGTTCAGCACTTCCAGGATGTCATCCGGTGGTGTCGTGGTTTTCCTCAGCATCATATCGATCCAAACGCCCGTGGCCTCCGCCGTAGCGCAATGCGTCCCGTCTGGCAGATAAAACTTATGGATAAACTGATAAATGCTCGCATCTTCGCTCATTCCAGAGATCTCAGCCGTCACAAAAACCGTCTGGTCCGCATAGATTTCCTTGAAAAAAGAGTAGCGTTCATGCAAAATCACCGGCCCTATTCCCCAGCGGCTCAGCTCCTTCAGGCCCATGTGATATTTGTTCATAAAGGCCATTCGCGTCTGCGCACAGTAGGCCACATAAGACGAGTTGGCAAGGTGTTTATTCGCATCGATATCGCTCCAGCGCACATCGAATTTATAGTGAAATACAGACATAATTTATAAAATTTTTATTTGGGCAATCCCTATTGCAGACCCGTTTTCATTTTCACGGGCATGCACAAAATTAAGCATTAATCACCGGTTAGAAAAACAGTATTTTTGCACACGTAAGTCTGAAGTGTATGCAAAAACAAAAAATAGTCATCATCGGTGGCGGCGCGGCCGGATTTTTCTGTGCAGCCAATCTGGACGCCGAAAAATACTACGTAACCATCCTCGAACAGAATTCCGATGTGCTGCAAAAAGTAAAGATATCGGGTGGTGGCAGATGTAACGTGACGCATGCCTGTTTCGACCCGCGCGAACTCGTCGGTTTCTATCCGCGGGGTCACAAAGAACTGCTGAGCGTCTTCCACAAATTTCAGCCCGGCGATACGATGGAGTGGTTCGAAACGCGCAATGTTCCACTAAAAATAGAAGGCGACCACCGCATTTTCCCCGAAAGCAATTCATCGCAAACCATCATCAATACACTTTTGGAGGCTGTAAAGGCAAAGAATTTTGAAATAAGAACCCAGAGTGTCGTTTCCGCAATTGAAAAAATTGAGAATCAATATCAGATTAAAACCAACAGCGGAGCCTTCATGGCCGATTACGTCATTTACGCCACCGGAAGTTCACCGAAATCTTTAAAGCTGATTCAGAGTCTGGGTCACAAAATTGTACCTGCCGTGCCTTCGCTGTTTACATTTAACATTAAGAACGATACGCTGAAAGATTTGATGGGAACCAGTTTCGCCCATGCAGAAGTTTCGATTCCGCAACTGAAAATGGATGAATCCGGTCCGATGCTCATCACACATTGGGGACTTTCAGGTCCGGCAATCCTTAAAATTTCAGCCTGGAAAGCCCGCGAACTGGCCGATTTGAAATACCAGTTTCA
Source organism: Chryseobacterium sp. 6424 (assembly GCF_003692615.1). Lineage (NCBI taxonomy): Bacteria > Pseudomonadati > Bacteroidota > Flavobacteriia > Flavobacteriales > Weeksellaceae > Chryseobacterium > Chryseobacterium sp. 6424. The sequence continues at coordinate 2,419,604 of NZ_CP023540.1, read as the reverse complement.
GATTGTAGTTAATTTTCTGGGCATTGACCTTGAAGATGCTGTACAAACTTTTAAAAATTACCGTCAGCAAAATCCAAAGAAAACCATCGGTGCATCGAAAATATTTGATGTTACGACAAGATTCTGGCACAGGATTCTTTGGCTCTCAAAGGTGAATTTAGACAAAAACATTTCGACGCTGACTTCTAAGGAAATTGAGAGTATCATCAGAAACCTTTGTCAAAATGAGATGTCAGTCACCGGAAAATCTACCTACAAAGATGAATTTGTAACCGCCGGCGGCGTAGATTTAAAGGAAATTAATTTCAAAAATATGACTTCGAGAGTCTTGCCTAATTTTTATATCGCTGGCGAAGTTATTGATATTGATGCGGTTACAGGTGGTTTTAACTTTCAAGCGTGCTGGAGTGAAGCCTGGCTGATTGCCAAGGACCTGAATGCAAGATACTGATGCATCCTTTGGGAATTGATCTTTAATTATTACATTTGAGAAAATAAAAAAATGAAAACCTTCCGCGCTTTGCTGTTTACCATCGTCATATTTGCCTTATCTTCCTGCCATACCCGCGTAGTGACACCGGATAAGCCGCTCAGAAATAATTCTTTGGAGTTGTACCAACGTTACACCTTCCAGCTAAAGGACGCACGTTACGTAAAAATGGAAGTCCTGAAAGTAGATGAGCAAAATGTGTATGGGAAAGACCGTAAAAGACAATCCATTATCCTGAAAAGGGAGGAGATCCGCGAGGCTAAGAAAATAGATGTGTTTTCTTCAGTAGCGATAGGTTTGGCCGCGGTGGCTGCTGTAATTTTCGTTCCGATCTAAAAAGTACATCCAAGTAGATTAAAAAAAGGAACCAGTTAAAAAGAACTGATTCCTTTTTTTTTATTTGAATATTTTCCCGATGATGTTGCCGATTTCCACGAAATCATCGGCATTGCCAATATCGCGGGTGAGTCTTTCATACTCATGCTTTGTCTCTTTTGAAGGGAAGATAAGCAGGTAATTGCGGTCGCGGAAGTGCCCGTTCAGGTAATTAGGTACCTGTCGCATCTGCGGCTGATAGGAAATCATATCTCTTTTGGCCATGAAGAGGATGAAGGCATCATTATCTTTCATTTTCCCGAAGATTTTCTCCATTTCATTCCAATGATTGAAGATGTAGAAAGAAGCGTTGATGTTAATTTTCTTTCGGATATTTTCTAGGACTTTTATGGTTTTTTCACTTCCGTAGAACTCAATTTTTGAGCCTGAGTTCCGTGCGATATTCCAAACTTTAAGTAGAGAATGAAAGAAACCCGACTCCAGATGCGCGTTTTCAGGCAGCACCACAATATGTCGCTGGATGGTCGCTATGGGTTGCACCGCATGATATACCAGCACGTTGACAGAATAATTGTTCAGATAGCCGTTGTATAAGTTATACACAAAACTCGGTGAAAAGCCTTTGGCAGGATCTACCGCAATTACAAGGTCGGTTACTTTATGCTCTTTAATTTCATTACTGATGCCGTTCTGCACATCATTATCGAATCTTTTCAGCGGTGTTATCTGAACATCAGCGGAGGCCCCGATCTTCACCGAATTTTCAAGGATTTTTTCAGCGTTTTTTTCCGAGGAATCCTGTGTTTCATGATTAATGACATTGATCGCGAGGATGTTTTGGCTATTGTTTTTAGATTTCAGTAGTAGAGAAAGATTTGTAAGCGGCTCCACGGTGCTTTCATAATTCAGCGCGAGCAAGATTTTCTCCTCATCAGGATCGGTTTCTGCCAATGTGTTTTCATTGTCGGCATTCAATATTATCTCTGCGTTTTTTTGGGTAACGAAAGAAGAAATGGTACATGAGACAAGGATGAGTAAAATACTGCCGTTCAACACACTTTCATTCAGTAATCTTATAGGTTCGCCTGTTTCGGTTTCGCCGATGACAATGTTGTAACCTACCATCACGGCCGCCAGTGTGGCGGCTGCGGAGGCGGAACTGAGACCGAAAATCATCCCACCTTCCGCTTTTGTGAACGAAAAGGTTTTACGTGTAATGATCGCGGCCAGATATTTCCCGCCAATTGAAGCCGAAAGCATCAGTAAAGCTACTTTTATAGTTTCAAAATCTTTGAAAAACACACGAACATCTATCAACATGCCTACACTGATGAGGAAGAAAGGGATGAAGATCGCATTCCCGACAAAATCTATCCGGTTCATTAATGAGGAAGAATGCGGTATCAGTTTATTAAGCGCTAAACCTGCCAGAAACGCCCCGATGATCGCCTCAACGCCTGCAAGTTCAGCAAGCAGTGCGGCAAGGTATATCATCACAAGCACAAAGATGTATTGCGAAATTTTATCATTGATTTTTTTGAAAAACCATCGCCCGATAATAGGGAATACAAAAAGCACAATCACAGCGAAGAGTACCAACCCTACGGACAGCTTCGTCCAGAACATCGCGTTTACTTCACCCGTTGTCATGCCCACTACCACAGCCAAAACCAAAAGCGCCAGAATGTCGGTAATCATGGTGCCGCCTACCGTAATATTCACTGCCGGATTACGGGTGATGCCCATTTTGCTGATGATAGGATACGAAATAAGGGTATGCGAAGAGAATAAACTTGCAAATAGCAGGCCCGTAAGTGTACTGAAACCTAATAAGTAAGCCGCTAGAAAGCCCAAACCGAACGGGAAGATAAAAGTATAGGCGCCAAAACCCAGGCTTTTCCATTTGTTCTTTCTAAACTCGGTAAGGTCGATTTCCAACCCCGCCAGGAACATGATATAGAGCAGACCTGTAGTGCCGGTAACCACGATACTGCTGTCGCGTGGGAGGATATTGAAACCATTGGGCCCCACCACCGCACCGGCGATAATTAATCCTAGCAGGTGTGGGACTTTGATTTTATTCAGTAAGATGGGTGCGAACAATATAATAATGAGTACGACCAGAAATTTAAGCACCGGATCTTCAAGCGGTAGTATGAAATGAGAGATATTAAGGATGGTGAGCATGATTATTTTTTTACTTTTTCAAGTTCTACAGAGAACCTGGCAATACAGTCGTTTTTACCGGTAAGAGAACGTGTGCCTTTCAGACGGCCGGTCTGCAAATCGGTGAGGCTTAGCACGATTTCGGAGGTATTGGTGGTATTCGAACTGATATCGGAGGCCAACACCAACTCATTTCCAGAGATTTTACCGGTGAAAAGGCGTTCGCCACCGGTTTTGTTAACCATCTTCAGGCCATCAGGCGTAAATTCCCAGGAATCTGTCCTTTGGTCACCCACCACATGTTCAGCACACGAGGTTTCTGTGCAAATCATCTTGCCACTCCAGCTTCCCAGGATTTCCTCAGGAAAGTTTTCCTCTACCACAGGGGCGATGGTTTCATTCTCGAGGCTGTCGCGCAGTGCCATCAGTTTTTCATATTCTATCTCTTTGGTGGCAAACGCTTTTTCTTTTTCTAAGAGGTGCTGTTCTCTTAGTTCAAGGCTTTTTTCTTTTTCATCATTGCAGCTGATGACCGCAAGAATGCAGAGTATATATACGAGTGTTCTCATGATTCGGAGGTTTTGGTGCTCTTAAAAATAATAAAAAAAGCCAAGACTGGGAAATCCTGGCTATTCTTAATCAATTCTTCGGGGAATGTTATTCTTTCATTTTGGCAATCACATCAAGTCCGCCCTTGGTTTTATCACCGATCTTACAAGTGATTTCGGTATCTAATGGCAGAAAGATATCCATGCGTGAGCCGAATTTAATAAAGCCAAACTCGTGGCCTGCTTTTGCCTGATCGCCTTCATTACAATAAAATACAATACGCCGTGCTACATACCCTGCGATTTGGCGGAAGACGACTTGGTGATTGGTAAGACTCTGTACGGCTACCGTGGTTCTTTCATTTTCGGTAGAAGATTTTTCGTGCCACGCCACCAGATATTTCCCCGGATGGTATCTTTTGTAAATCACTTTTCCTGAGACCGGATAACGGCAGATATGCACATTCAGTGGTGACATGAAAATGGAAATCTGTATGGCTTTTCCTTTAATGAATTCATCTTCCTGTACCTCTTTGATCATCACCACCTTGCCGTCAACGGGGGCGATAACGTTCTCTTTATGATCCAGAATTTCGCGGTTTGGCACCCGAAAGAACCAAAATACCAGCCCGTAAATGACCAAAAGCGGAACAATAATCAGCAAAGACCACTGCTGAAGGTAATATACGGACAGAAAGGCTGCTGCAGCAAATACGATACTCGCAACAATTATGGTCCCTTTAGATTCTTTATGTAACTTCATAGCAGTACGACTAAATAAATTTTTCTAAAATAAAATACAAATATACAACAGGTACGCAGATGATAAAACTATCCAGCCGGTCGAGGATGCCACCATGGCCCGGGATTACATTACCTGAATCTTTTACCCCGAATGTTCGTTTCAACTGGCTTTCTACAAGGTCTCCCAACGGAGCGAAAACCGCAACCAGAAAGCCCATTACCACCCAGTTACCACGAAGGTCTGGCTGATAAATCTCGATGAAATAACCGAGCACCAGCGTCAACACGACACCGCCCGCAAACCCTTCCCAAGTCTTTTTAGGTGAGATTTTTGGTGCCATCTTATGTTTCCCGAAGAATTTTCCGGTAAAATAGGCAAAGGAATCACTACTCCAAATCAATACAAAAAGAAAGAATACTTCAAGCGTAAAGGTGTTGTCGAACGGTGAAAATTTGGGCAAACCGAGCGCAAAGCTGAAGGGCAAAGCTGTATAAATAACAGTAAAGATCAGTTTACCGTTATCATAGTAAAGTTCTTTTGAAAACTTAAAAAGCGTCACCACCGCAATTACGATAAGCGACAGGGCCAAGATTTCTGACAGGTTGAAATCAAAGTAAAAACCGTGCTCGAAATATCTTTTTGAAAAACGGTAGAAAACAAAACCGATGATGGGTACCAATAGCCATTTCTCCCAACTTTTAGGATCGAATTTCATCATCTTCATACATTCCCACGCACCAATAAACAGAAAAAGCGTAATCATGCCATAATACAGACTCTCTTGTCTTACAAGCCCGGGCGACAATTGATTTACCATTGCAGCGCCCAGCGGGGTTGTACAAAGAAGGACCAGCAAACCATAAAGTGCGCCGCCAAACAGCCGCTGAAGCAAATTTTTATCCAAAATAAACGGGTTGGTAATTAAACAAATTTTAAGAGCAGTGCCTTAATCTTCGAGCAAAAGTAAGAAAAGTTTTGTATTGTCTTTGTTGGGGGTGTCAAGCTTTGAATTGCTGCCGCTGATGGATGTCAGATTGCGGATATTTCCGTTGCGTTTTATCTTGCTCATGGCATCGTTCAGATTGGTGACAATCTGCGAAACATTAGCCATGATGATGATTTTTGAGGGCAGTCTCGAGGAGTGGTAGTGCAGGATATTATGATGGGACAGCATGATGCGGCCATCATAAGCGATAAGATATTCGCAGGTAATAAACGCACAATCATTAAAAAGCTCAAGTTGGGTAGTGTAAGGAACATTCACCACATCAAGAAAATTCTTCAGGTCTTCATCCCAGCAGAATACAGATTTTATCCCTTCAATCTTAAGGATCTGATTAAGGGTTTGCAGCGCTTCGGCCTCATCCGCACAATAGTTGAAAATACCACCCGAATGGGTGAACAGTTGTGCAAACTTATAATCCAGATCAGCGTTTTTCAGCTGGTCCCCGAGTTTTATCACATCCCGCGCATCTTCTACTTCTGGCTGATTGAAAATTTTCCCGACAATTTTTTTGAATAAACTCAATTTTCTACTGAATTAGCGATTGTTATTACAAAAATAGAAAATATTTGATAAGAATTGGTATTTAATAAAAATATCCTGATTGCAGTGTTTTTCACACAACAATCAGGATAATGAAAAATTAATTATAATTGAGTGTCTGATTCCGGAGCCTGAATAGTCTCGGAAGCTTCATTACCTGGAATTACGGTGGATACAGGATGTTCTGTAAGTTCCGGATCCCAGGCACGTTGCCCAAATACCTCTTCAAGATCCTCGCGGAAGATGACTTCTTTTTCCAATAATTTATTGGCCAAAGCATCCAGTTTATCGCGGTTTTCGGTTAAGATGTTTAAAGCACGCTGGTATTGTGTTTCAATGATTTTAGAAATTTCTTCATCAATCATTTTCGCAGTCTGATCAGAATATGGTTTACCGAAATTATATTCCGATTGGCCAGAGCTGTCGTAGTAAGAGATATTCCCAAGTTTATCATTCAATCCGTAGATGGTTACCATGGCCAGGGCTTGTTTAGTTACTCTTTCCAGGTCAGAAAGCGCGCCGGTTGAGATATTTCCGAAAATAGTCTGCTCCGCAGCTCTACCACCAAGTGTTGCACAGATCTCGTCATACATCTGTTCTGTAGTCGTAAGCTGTCTTTCTTCTGGCAAATACCAGGCTGCACCTAATGAACGGCCACGCGGTACGATAGTCACTTTCAGCAATGGAGCCGCGTGTTCTACCAGCCAAGAAATAGTGGCATGTCCGGCTTCGTGGTAGGCTACACGGCGCTTTTCAGATGGTTTGATGGCTTTATTCCTTTTTTCAAGACCACCGATGATACGGTCAACCGCATCCAGGAAGTCTTGCTTGGTAACAGATTCGTGGCCGTTTCGGGCAGCGATAAGGGCTGCTTCATTACAAACGTTGGCAATATCCGCACCGCTGAAACCTGGGGTTTGTTTAGCCAGAAACTCGCGGTCGATATTATCATCCAGTTTAATCTTAGCTAAGTGAACGTTAAAGATTTCTTTACGCTCGTGCAGTTCAGGCAGGTCAACGTAGATGGAACGGTCGAAACGTCCGGCACGCATCAACGCTTTATCGAGGATATCCGCACGGTTGGTAGCAGCCATTACAATCACGTTAGTATCGGTACCGAAACCGTCCATTTCCGTCAGTAGCTGGTTCAGGGTGTTTTCTCTTTCATCGTTACCACCGGTAAAGTTTCCTTTCCCCCTAGCACGTCCTATCGCATCTATTTCATCAATGAATATGATCGCGGGTGATTTTGCTTTTGCCTGAGCGAATAAATCACGTACACGTGATGCACCTACTCCCACGAACATTTCCACAAAATCTGATCCTGAAAGTGAGAAAAACGGCACTTTAGCCTCACCAGCAACGGCTTTAGCCAAAAGTGTCTTACCAGTCCCGGGAGGGCCTACTAATAATACGCCTTTCGGGATCTTACCACCCAGTTTCGTGTATTTATCAGAATTTTTAAGGAAATCAACAACTTCCTGAACTTCTTCTTTAGCACCTTCAAGGCCGGCTACATCTTTAAATGTGATCTGTATTTTATCCTTTTCGTCAAATAATTTCGCACGAGATTTCCCGATAGAGAAGATCTGTCCGCCGGGGCCACCGCCACCGCCGCCCATCATCTTGCGGAAGATGACGAAATAGAAGAGTGCCATGATCCCAATCCAGAAGAGTGCAGTAAACAGCAGCTCTGTCATTGGGTTTTTACCGATGCCGTAATCTTTTTTAGTCGTAATGGCAGGGTTTTCTTTCTTGATTTGGTCGAATTGCTCCAAAAATAGTTGCAGGTCACCGAAACTTAAGGTGTAATCGGGTTTTGGCGCAAAATCAAACGCAGAAAAGGGACTGCTGTCTTGTTGTGTGTTATTTGCCTGTTCTGTCTTAGCGGTTTTTGTTAAAAATACATCCGCTTTTTCGGTGTCTTTATAGATGAGTACATCCTGTACTTTGCCTTGCCTCAGCAGTTGGTAAAAGCCTTCCTCATCCAGGGTATTACTGCTGGAGCTGCTGTTCATATTCGTAAAGAAAATCAGCAGGATTGCGGTAATAAGAATGGGGAAAAACCAGTTGAATCCTTTGTTTTTATTCATATCTTTTTTATAAAAATTTTGACGAAAATTATTTCGTCAAACATCATTAGTTATTTTCAATTTTAGTGATTTTCGCGTCACCCCAAAGTTCTTCGATGTCGTAATACTCGCGGGTTTGTCTCTGGAACACGTGTACGACTACGGAGACATAATCCAGCAGGACCCACATGGCGTTATCAGTACCTTCCACATGCCAAGGACGGTCGTGCAGTTCATTACGAACTTTTTTCTCGATATTTCCGGAGATGGCGGAGACCTGAGTATTAGAGTTTCCGGTGCAGATAATGAAGGTTTGCGTAACGGAGTTTTCTATGCCTGAAAGGTCGAAGATCATGATGTCTTCCCCTTTTGTATCTTGTATTGCTTCTACAATTTTATCAGTAAGCTGTTGTTTTTCTGTAATTTTATTCATTAAAAATTTTGTATAAACTGCAAATTTATTGTTTTTTTATTTAAATTAAGCCACCTTTGCGCCTGCGTAAATCTTAAATTTTTCATAAATGAGTCACTTGGTTTACATTGATGCGTGCAAATCTACCAATGAGGAAATCCTCGGTTATCTGGGTGCCAACCCTTCAGATTATTTCGCGCTCTTTACATGTAACCAAACCCAAGGCCGAGGCCAGTATGGCAATACGTGGGATATTGAAGCCGGGCTGAATCTCGCTTTTACCATGGCAATAAAGCAGCAGGTGCATTTGCTTCCAGAATTGTTCAATTTTCGTACCGCAGTGCTGCTTGCCGAATTTTTGGCCAAAATGGCTGCTGTCGCCGTAGATATAAAGTGGCCGAACGATATTATTATAAGGGATAAAAAAGTATCCGGGATCCTCACCGAAAAGAAAAATATAAATAGTGAGCGGTATTTAATCGTTGGAATTGGGTTAAATATTCTTCAGACTGATTTCTCCAAGCTTCCTAAAGCCGGTTCATTACTCACACAAACAGGCATTTCTTTTAAACCTAAGCAAGTCGCTGCGGAACTGTTTGATTTTCTGAAAGAAGGGTTTGCACGGCACATTTCAGCCGATGAAACAACCAAAGCCGTTAACGATCATTTGTACCGTAAGGAACGTATCTCTGTCTTTGAGTTGAATGGAGTGCGACAAAATGGCATCATTAAACAAATGGATGGCGAAGGATATCTTTGGGTAGACCTCGAGAACGATGGGTTACAGCGTTTCTTCCACAAGCAGATACAATTACTCTACTGATTGGCTCTTTTTATATAAAGCCAAAGGGCGATCGGCCCGAAGACAATGTTTGGCAGCCACATGGCGAGCATGGGGGGAAGCGTTTTGTTCTCGGAAACGACCTTTAACGCTTCAAAGGAAAATACAAATACAAAGGCCAGTGCGATCCCAAGCGCCAAATTCAGTCCCAAGCCACCGCGTTTTTTCTGCGAAGCCAGCGATAACCCTAAAAATGTAAGGATGATGACCGAGACGGGCATGGATGTCCGCTGGTAAAGCTCGTTCAGATAATTATTAAGGTTGGCGTTACCTTTTTCCTTCTCACGGTTGATGAAGGCGATAAGGTCTGGCGTGGTTTTATTCTGTCCCAACAGCACATCAGGGAAAAGTTCTTCCGGCGGGTGCCCGAAACTTTTGGTGATAGAGTCGCCGTTTCGTAGTTTTTCGGTTTCGTTCTTCAGGATGGTTTTTTCCAGATAATTATTCATCATGAAGTGCTGCTTCTCGGCAGACCACTGAAACTCATTGGCAATCAGTTGGTACGTGAGTTGCCGCTTGGCATCATATTTCTGATACATGAATCCCGAGCCTCTTTTTTCCTGGCGGTTATAGCTTTTGATGAAAATGTATTCGGTACGGGAAAGCTGTGTGCTGACTTCGGAATTGCCTGTAAATTCGGCCCTGTTCTTGGCGTTATAGGTATAAGGCTCCAACTCGTTTTTCTTGATGTTGGCAATGGGCAGAATAAAATGATTCAGTAATAAAGCCATTACCGCAATAAAGGTCGATGTTATAAAGTAAGGCCGTGCAAAACGGTGAAAGCTGGCGCCTGAACTGATGATGGCAACAATCTCGGTATTATTGGCAATTCTGGAAGTGAAGAAAATTACTGAAATAAAAACCAGTATCGACATGAAGGTGATGATGAGATTGACAATCCAAAAGGGATAGAAATTAATCAGGAATTCACCTACCGAAAATCCGTTCGATTCAATACGCGGGGCTTTTGCCTGTACATCAATAATCAGTACGATAATGGTTAAAAGCCCGAGCATGAACACAAACGTGCCAAGGTATTTTTTAATGATATATAAATCAATAATCTTCATTAGCGAAATGCGTTTTTTACAGGCGCTGCTTAAGTACCGGAACTACCGAGTCCTTCCATTGATAGAAGTCCCCGGCGATGATGTGCTGGCGTGCTACGCGTACGAGATCGAGATAGAAAGCCAGATTGTGCACCGAGGCGATCTGTTTCGAGAGGTATTCTTTGGCCACGAAAAGATGGCGTACATACGCTTTCGAATAAGCCGAGTCTACATAACTTGTGCCCATTTCATCGAGTGGGGAAAAATCGTTCTTCCATTTTTCGTTTTTCATGTTCATCACGCCTTTCCAGGTGAACAGCATGGCGTTACGTGCGTTTCTGGTAGGCATCACACAGTCCATCATATCAATTCCCAGGCCTATAGACTCCAGGATGTTCCACGGGGTGCCGACTCCCATCAGGTAGCGCGGTTTGTTTTTCGGTAGAATATCCGTTACCTCATCGGTAATGTGGTACATTTCTTCTTCAGGTTCGCCTACGGACAGCCCGCCGATGGCATTTCCTGCCGCATTCTGCTCTGAAATAAATTCCGCGGAGATTTTTCTTAAATCTGAATATACAGAGCCCTGGACAATTGGGAAAAGCCTTTGCCTGTGACCATATATCTCAGGATTATTCTCTGTCCATTCAATACAGCGCTTTAGCCATCGATGCGTCATTTCCATCGAAGTTTTGGCTAAATTATATTCGCAAGGGTAAGGCGTACATTCATCAAAAGCCATGAAGATGTCGGCACCTATCTGGCGTTGGATTTCCATGGATTTTTCTGGTGAGATGAAATGCGTGCTTCCGTCGATATGTGATTTGAATTTTACACCTTCTTCGTTAAGTTTGCGTGATTTTGAAAGCGAAAACACCTGGTATCCGCCGGAATCGGTAAGGATTGGCAGGTCCCAGTTCATGAATTTATGGAGTCCGCCTGCGGCCTGCATCACATCCATGGTTGGGCGAAGGTTCAGATGATAGGTATTCCCCAGGATGATCTGCGCCTTGATGTCGTTCTTCAGTTCGTGCTGATGTACGGTCTTTACCGAAGCTACGGTGCCTACCGGCATGAAAATGGGGGTTTCTATCTGTCCGTGATCGGTAGTGATGGTGCCTGCTCTGGCCTTTCCGGTGGTGGTATTGTTTATTTCAAAAAAAGGTGTGCTCATAATTATCGTGCAAAGACAGGTGTATTCTTATTGTCTTTCATTTTCTTATTAATGTAATCTTCTGCTGCTGGATCTTTCTTTAGAAGTAATTTTTGTGCTTCAGACAAAATGTCATCAAGGTCTCCCGTTGCTATATAATAGGTATAACTGTCGTTGAAAGCCGCTGCATTTACCTGATGTTTTTTAAGGACGTAGCGCGTAGCGTTCTCCATATTGGTGGGTGGCAAATATGTGTTCAGTTGGTCGTTTATAGCCATTTCAGCGATGATCTTCGACATTTTTTCCTTCGGGAGCAGGTTTTTGGGCTTATCTATCAACTCGGTACAGCCAATGATGGCGAACATGAATAGGAGAAGGAGTTTTTTCATAGCTTTCCGAGGATTGATTTCAACTTCAGGTTCAGTACGCCAAAAACAGCTTCGTGGATGATGCCGCCGTTCATTTTGCTTTCGCCCAGTTCGCGGTTGGTGAAAATAATCGGGACTTCAACGATGCGGAAACCTTTTTTGAAAGCCCGGTACTTCATTTCGATCTGGAAGCCATAGCCCTTCAGTTTAATATTCTCCAGACCGATATTCTCCAACACTTTTCTTGAAAAACATACAAAGCCTGCGGTCGTATCGTGCACCGGTATTCCTAATATAAACCGCACGTATCTGGAAGCGAAATAAGAGAGCAGCACGCGCCCCATGGGCCAGTTTACCACATTCACGCCGCGGGAATAGCGCGAGCCGATGCTCATGTCCGCGTTTTGGCAGGCATCAAAAAGTCTTATAAGATCCTGCGGGTTGTGCGAGAAATCAGCATCCATCTCGAAAATAAAGTCATACTGTTGTTGCAGCGCCCAGCGGAAACCGTGGATATAGGCTTTGCCAAGGCCATCTTTGTCTTTTCTTACGGTAAGATGCAGATGTTCCGGGTAGCGTTGCTGTAGGTTTGCTACGATTTGGGCGGTGCCGTCGGGTGAAGTGTCGTCTACGATAAGAATATGAAAATCCTGCTGCAAGGCAAAAACTGCAGTAATGATGTTTTCGATATTTTCTTTTTCGTTATAGGTGGGGATTATGACGAGTTTCTTCATCCGGATAAATAATTTGCAAAGATAAACTTTTCCGGCTTTGGTTGTAGGTGTCTTGCGTGGCAGGTTGGCAGATAATTTGCGGTGGCAGTCGCCAGGTGCACTAATATTCTTACTTTTGCAAAAAAATTACAATTGATACGTATCCCGCAACAGAATGACTGGGTAGTTTTCCTCTTGATAGGCTGCATTTTTCTGTATGTATTCATGCTGCGGTCGCTTAAAAGGGACTCTTCGGTGTTGGAGTTTCTACTGCAGAAGTTTCCGGATTCGGCGAATAATTTCCTTAGCGGTATCATCATCAGTTTGGTTTTCAGCCTGGTTTTTTCAGCTTTGATATCACCTAATATCCCGGTAGTGCCGAAGTTTGTTACAGATTATCGCCTTTTGGGTTACGAACTGAATAAGTTTGGCTTCACCTTCATGGTAGTAACGCTGTATTATATTTTAAGAACCATACTTAGCTATCTTTTCTTTGCAGGTACCAGTGCAGGTACGCGCTGGGAGTTGTTCAGTTTCGTAGCTTCCAAATTTTATTTCTGCTTCTCGGTAGTACTGATGGTTTTTTGTGTGCTACAGTTTTATTTCCCACTCGATCGGGAGGTGATGCTGCAGGTTTTCTTTTACAGCATCATCGCACTTTTTTCAGGCAAGTTGCTGTACTATATCTTCCATAAGGACCGCGTATTGCCTCAAAAGTGGTATTATAAATTTTTGTATATTTGCACCCTTCAAATAATACCTGTTTTGGTGTTATGGAAACTATTATTTATCTAAGAATTTTTAATGATGAAAATTAAAGCAATACTTGTTTCACAGCCTGCTCCCAATGAATCATCTCCGTATCTTGAGATGGCTAAAAAAGAAAAAATTAAGATAGATTTCAGGCCTTTTATCCATGTGGAAGGAGTAGATGCGAAGGAGCTGCGCGCACAAAAGATTGATCTTTCTCAGTTTACCGGGATCATTTTCACCAGTAAAAACGCCATCGACCATTACTTCCGTCTGGCAGAAGAAATGCGTTTTGCAGTGCCTGATACGATGCGATACATTTGCCAGTCCGAGGCTATTGCCAATTACCTGCAAAAGCATATCGTGTACAGAAAGCGCAAGATCTCTTTCGGGGAGCGTACATTCTCTGATCTGTTGCCACTTTTCAAGAAATTCCCTACAGAGAAATACCTCTTGCCAGCCTCAGATATTCTAAGTGCGGATATTCAGAAAACCCTGGATTCTGCCAATATCGACTGGACCCGCGCTACCATGTATAAAACCGTTTGCAGCGACCTTAGTGATATCTCGATTACTGATTATGATATGCTGGTGTTCTTCAGTCCACAAGGGATTAAATCCTTAGGCATGAATTTTAAAGATTTCAAGCAGGAAGATACCAAAATCGCAGTCTTCGGAACAACTACCGAGCAGGCGGCCAAGGAAGCCGGGCTTCGTGTGGATGTGATGGCGCCAACCAAGGAAAGCCCTTCAATGACGATGGCGATAGAGAAATATATAAGAAGTGTCAATAAATAAACTTCTTACCTAAAATACCATGCAAGCCGTCTTTATCCTTTGGATTAAGATGGTTTTTGTTTTACATCAGGCTTTAAAAGCCTTTTAACCAAAGTAATGTCCTATGAATGCTCCTAAAGCAAAAAAGATAGATAAAATCCTCGAGATGCACGGTGACCGCCGTGTTGATCCTTATTTCTGGCTCAATGAACGCGATAATCCTGAGGTAATTTCTTACCTCGAAGCCGAAAACCAATACTGCGATGCGCAGATGGAAGATACAGAAGAGCTTCAGCAGCAACTTTTCGATGAAATGAAGGCGCGCTATAAAGAAGATGATGAAAGTTTACCTTATTTTTTCAATAAATATTGGTATCTCGTACGTTTCGAAGTGGGGAAAGAATATCCTATTTTCGGTCGGAAACTCAATTCGCTGGAGAACCCAGAAGAATTGCTATTAGATGTAAATCAGCTCGCAGAGAACCAAAGTTATATGGAGGTGGGCAGTGTAGCAGTGTCGCCTGATAACCGGCTGATGGCTTATTCTGCCGATAATGTGGGCCGCCGCATCTATACCTTACAGTTTAAAAATCTGGAAACCGGCGAGATGTTGGGCGATGCGATACCCAACACGACCGGGAAAGCCGTTTGGGCAAATGATAATCAGCACGTATTTTACATCCGGAAAGATGAGAGCCTACGGGCTTTTCAGGTGTACCGCCACCGCCTTGGTGATGATCCGGCCAATGATTTACTGGTGTTTCATGAGGAAGATGAAACCTTTGATGTAAATGTATTCAAAACCAAGTCGCTGGAGTATATTTTCATTGCAAGTTCCAGCACGGTTTCCGATGAGGTGCGCTATATCCCGGCTGAGGATGTGCACGCAGACTGGCACATCATACATCCACGTACCGAAGACCTGGAGTATTCGGTTGAGCATTATAAAGATGAGTTTTACATCATTACAAATGCCGATGATGCCACCAATTTCAAGATTGTGAAAACCAAAGTCGCTACGCCCGGCAAAGCGCATTGGGAGGAAGTGATCCCACACCGGGAAGACACGCTGCTGGAAGGTTTTGAGATTTTCAGTGATTATCTGGTGCTGGAAGAACGTACCGAAGGCTTGCTGCAGATCAAAATCATTGAAAACGAAACCGGAAAGGCCCATTATCTGGAGTTTTCAGATCCTACATACACCGCCTATATTGGTTTGAATCTTGAATTTAATACCCAGAAGTTACGTTTTGGTTATACTTCATTAACCCGTCCACATGCCACTATTGAGTATGATATGCAGGCCAGGACTTCCACGGTGCTGAAGCAGCAGGAAGTTTTGGGTGGAGATTTCAAACAAGAAAATTATGTTTCAGAACGTATTTGGGCACCTTCGCGCGACAAGAAAACTTTAATCCCCATCTCATTAGTCTATCACCGTGATACAGAAAAATCCGCGGAAACACCATTATTGCTTTACGGATACGGAAGTTATGGTCATACGGTGGACGCAAGCTTCTCAAATGTTCGGTTATCGTTGCTCAATCGTGGGTTTGTGTATGCTATCGCGCATATCCGTGGTGGCGAATATCTGGGCCGCGAGTGGTACGAGGACGGGAAAATGCTCCGTAAGAAGAATACGTTTTACGATTTTATTGATGCTGCCAAACATCTAATAGCAGAAAATTACACATCTGCCGCACATCTGTACGCGATGGGCGGCAGTGCTGGTGGCCTGCTGATGGGTGCTGTGGTAAATATGGAGCCGCAACTTTTTAACGGCATCATTGCGCAGGTGCCCTTCGTGGATGTAGTTACTACCATGCTTGATGAAACCATACCGCTGACGACCGGTGAGTATGATGAATGGGGAAACCCGAAAAACAGAAAGTATTACGACTACATGAAATCCTACTCGCCGTATGATAACGTAGAAGCCAAAGATTATCCTAATATGTTGATTACAACCGGGTTTCATGATTCGCAGGTGCAATATTGGGAGCCCGCAAAATGGACAGCCAAATTACGTGAACTGAAAACTGATGACCACTTGCTGCTTTTCAAAACAGACATGAGTTCCGGGCACGGCGGCGCATCCGGAAGATTCGAGTCGTTAAAAGAAGACGCGTTGGAGTACGCATTCATCCTGAAATTAGAACAGAACCACCATGGAAAATAAAACCGACAGCCAACTTTGGGAACTGGTAGAAGCTTTCTTTACTGAAAATTTCGGGACCGACGCGCATCCGCCAATTGATACCATCCTATTTCTTATCGGTGTACAGGAGTTGGGCAGTGGGCAACAGAAATATACCAAAGACGATAAACTGAATATTCTGCACATCGCGGTATGCCGACTTCTGGAGCCGTTTGGCTACTACACATTTTCGCATTATGATGATGATGGATACCCGCACTTCAATCAGGTAGACAAACTGCCGGAGTTGCGGCCTAATGAACAGCAGATCCTGATGAAGAAAGCGATCATTCAGTATTTTATTGATGAAGACCTTTTTCCGAAAGAATCTTAGATAGTTGCGAGAGCGCCTGCCGGAAGCCCTGTTCAAAACCCATTTCAAGCATCTGGTTCATTTCCGCAACATCATTGAAGTGGATGTTGATCGTTAGTTTAGTACCATTTTCAACACCGGTGAAACCAAAAAGCCATTTTACTGAGGGGAACCTTCGGTCTTCCTGGCCGTGTTCATTGGTGAAATAATCCGTCCAGTCGAAACTGCGGTGCAGATTGATCTCATGATACGTGGCGGCGGCGTGGTGTCTTTCGTTTTCCGGGCCAACCATGGCGTATTGCCAAACGCCTTCTTCCTGAAAATTTAAGGTGATGGTTTCGCAGGTCCAGGGTTTTGGCGCCCACCAAAGATCCAGCAGTTCGGCGTTGGTAAAATGGTCCCATAAAACTGTAACGTCCACCGGGAAAACCTGCATTACGTAGATTTGCTTTGCTTCATTGTCGGCATTGAAGATAACTTCTGTGTTCATATTTTTAAGTTTTTAATTGGCTTATATACTGTCTGTTATTCAAATTTAATTAAATATAATTCGTTAAAATCGTTTTATTTAACACAGGTAATACAATATTTCATGTGTTTTTTGGTTTAGATATTGTTAAAAAGAGTAATTTTAACATTCAAAAACTAAATTTAAAGAATGAATAACAGGTTTATTCCTTTTATTTCTGTACTGATGACGATCTCGATGATCGTTTTTGTTACGCTGCAACTTTACTGGATCAAAGAACTGTACTCTGCGCTCAATCAGGATTTTTCGAACCGCGTATATTCTGCGCTGGAAACTTCGGCCCTTAAAACCCAGCAACTGGAGTTGGATAAATACTTCAATCAGGACTATAAAAATTTTGCCAAAAATGTTATTGACAGCAGTCAGCAGCCTACCGGAACTTATATACAGCAAAATTCCGACTCGGCGAACCGTTCTACCGTAATATGGCAGAAAAGTATCATCGAAAACCAGAACGTCCCCATCTCGGCACGCGGCGACAGTCTTTTGTTGACCAAACTTTATACCGATGAGGGCATCCTGAAGATCAAAAGAGAAAATACGGAGCCTCTTACCGCGCAACTCAGCCAAGATATCAATAACAATACGTATGCCCTGCGCCAGTTTGCGAAACTTAGCGCCTCTAACCTTCCGATTGAGAAACGTGTAAACCTGAAACTTTTAGATTCGGTACTCTCCAAAGAGTTGAAAATGAATGGACTAAACACCAAATTCGGTTTCGCGGTGATGGATAAGCAAAACAAACTGAC
Organism: Chryseobacterium sp. 6424; assembly: GCF_003692615.1. NCBI lineage: Bacteria > Pseudomonadati > Bacteroidota > Flavobacteriia > Flavobacteriales > Weeksellaceae > Chryseobacterium > Chryseobacterium sp. 6424. The sequence goes on along the minus strand of NZ_CP023540.1, from coordinate 2,401,850 downwards.
GAAGATTGTAAACGGCACTTATCTCGACCAGAAAGATAAAAGCAACTATACCTATCCGCTGTTTACAGATAGTAAAGACCGTACTTTGTACACGCTGGCACTGGTTTTCCCACGCAAAGATTATTCCTTGGCGAAGAATAATTTGCCCATGCTGCTCGGGACCTTCATGTCATTGCTTACCATCCTGGGCATTTATATCATCTCGATTAATTACATGATGCGGCAGAAAAAGATCGCGGAAGTGAAAACCGATTTCATCAACAATATGTCGCATGAGTTCAAAACACCGTTGGCCACCATTTCCGTAGCCACAGATTCATTGGCGAATGATAAAATCGCCACCAACCCAGAAAAGGTGAAATACTATTCCGGCCTCATCAAACAGGAAAACCTGCGGATGAAAAAACAGGTGGAAAACGTGCTTAATATGTCGAAACTGGAAAGAAACGAAGTCAAACTTTTCCTGAAAGAGACGGATGTGCGCTCGCTTATAAAAGAAATATCGGAATCGTTTGGCATTTTGATTGCCCAGCGAAACGGAACGTTGGTACAGGAATTCAACACCCACAAATATCATTTTAAAGTGGATGAATTTCATCTCTCAAACGCTCTTGTAAATCTACTCGATAACGCCAATAAATATTCACCAGAGGCACCGCAAATCCGTGTACGGACAAGAAACGAAGGCAACTGGTACGTAATAGAGATTTCTGATAAAGGCATGGGGATGGATATGACCAATAAAACCCGCATTTTCGAGAAGTTCTTCCGCGAAGAGACAGGCAATATCCATAACGTAAAAGGGCAAGGACTGGGGCTTTCCTATGTGAAGAAGATTATCGAGCTCCATAAAGGGCAGATTACGGTAGAATCGCAGAAAGGCATTGGCAGTACCTTTACTGTAAAATTGCCGATGGTATAAATAAAATTAAACAGCCGAAAGCGTAAGCTGGCATAAACTAAAAATCAATAAATTATGAGTAACAGGATCTTATTAGTAGAAGATGACCAAAGTTTTGGCGCAGTTCTCAAGGATTATCTCACCATAAATAACTTTGAAGTCACACTGGCGACAGATGGGGAACAAGGATTGAAAGAATTCACCGAAAACGAATTCGATATCTGCATCTTTGATGTGATGATGCCCAAAAAAGACGGCTTCAGCCTTGCGGAAGACGTAAAGCGCATTGATAAAAACACACCGATTATCTTCCTTACCGCCCGGAATATGCGCGAAGATATCCTTAAAGGTTATCAATTGGGCGCGGATGATTATATCACCAAACCGTTTGATACGGAGTTGCTTCTGTATAAGATAAAAGCCATCCTACAGCGTAGTACCGTGGCGGAGGATGATGAACAAGAGCAGTTTAAGATCAGCAATATTTTCTTTGATTCCATGTTGCGGCAATTGCGTGTCGGTGATCACGAGTATAAACTTTCTCCTAAAGAAAACGAACTGCTAAAACTGCTTTGTATGCACCGTAATGATTTTATGCCGAGGGATTTAGCCCTCAGGAAAATCTGGAAAAAAGAAAACTATTTCACCGCCAGAAGTATGGATGTGTATATCGCTAAACTCAGGAAGCTGTTAAAGGATGATCCAGGCCTGGAAATCATCAATGTACATGGCGAAGGCTTCCGGCTATTGGTGAAAAACTAAAATAACTCCAATAAAAAAGTTCCCGAATTTTAGACTGTCCCAAAAAGTAACGCTTTTGGGGCATTTTTTATGGGACAAAGCGCTTTGACATCACTTTTAGGTCCGGTATTTCGTACTTGTTTCGGTAACAAGGTGATTGAAAACTACTTCGGAACCCTAAATTCATAACTTTTTACACCAAAAAGTTCCGTTCCACCGCTGGGTTTCGATTTGAGGTAATGTATATCCACTAATACTTTCCCAACAGAACTCGACTAAGTTTAAAAGGAAAGAGTCCGGTACAATACCGAACTCTTTATATTTAAAAGTCATCAATAAAAGTATAATTTATTAACTTTTTGGGGAAAGTCTGTTTTTTGGTGCTTCATAGTTACTTTGCTTCCACACAGAAAACGCGGTATTGCACGGAAATGGCAGATTTAAAATGTTGTCTTATACGGGACAGGTCTGCCGCGGCGCTCTGCTTACTTAGATAGCTGCCTGCGAGTACTTTGTAATTAGGCCTTAGTGAAGCATCAATTTCCACCTTCATATTCGGGAAGCGTCGTCTGAAATACGCCCCGACTTCACGGGCTTCTTCATTGCTTTTCACTACAGCTACCTGGATCTTATAACCCATAATACGCGGGTTTCTGCGGCAAATCTCTGCTTTGGAAAGCTCTCTTTCAGGCACAGTAACTCTGGGGGTAGTCGTTCTCGGGTTGTCTTCAGCACGCGCCAGGTTTGTAGCACATTTATCTTCGAAGTTGCTGAGAAGGTTGTCCACATCTTTATCCATACTCATTGTAAGTGGTGTGCTGCCGAGGGTGTCGGTCTTTACAATCTGCTGGGCATCAATAGTCTGGGAAGAAATTAAAAAAAGTGCAAAAAATATTCGGAGTATCGGTTTCATTAAGTAATTTTAGGCAAAAATATAACAAATAAAATTTATACCAACCACACTTATTTAGAATTAGTATAAATTACCGCAAATACGCGGTGGTTTATCATTCGGGCGTTAATTTTCTGTTAAAAGTCTTATTTTTGCCCAATTGAAAAGTAAACTCAAATATTTTACTAACCCAATATTTTATAAATGATTAGTTGGAGAAAGCATTACAAGAGGGGTCTTATCGCAATAGGTCTATTGCTGTCGACCAGTGCTTCTATTTACGCCCAAGGAGATGCCAAGAACGGTGAAAAGCTTTTCAAAGCTAACTGTACGGCATGTCACGCATTGGATAAAGACCTCATCGGTCCTTCACTCGGTGGTGTGGTAGACAGACTTAAAACAGAGCAGAATCTCGATACCGATTGGCTCCATAAATGGATTAAAGACAATAAGTCCTTAAGAGCTTCTGGTGATAAGTATGCCAATGAAGTTTACGAAAAATACAATAAGGTAGAGATGCTCCCGTTCCCGAATCTTTCGGATAAGGACATTGATGATATCTTAGAGTATACCACTAATCCGCCAGCCGCTGAGCCAGCTGCCGATGCCGCAGGCGCGGGGGATAATGCGACCGTATCCGCGGAAGCGCTGGAAACTGCTAAAACAGAATCCCAAAACTCAAAAATCATTCTGATCTCTATGTTGGCCATTGGCGCATTGTTGCTGTGGTTGCTTATGAAGCTTAACGAACTTGTGAAATTGCAGCAAAGCGAGGAGCTTGCGGGTTCGCAGGCTAACCAGGCGGTTTCATGGGGACGTTTGTATCAGAAATATCATTATGTAGGTAAAGGTATCCTCGGTGTACTGGCAATCTTGGCTGCTTACGGGATCTGGAATTCACTAATGTGGATTGGGGTTTACAAAGGATATAAGCCGGAGCAACCCATCTATTTCTCACACAAAATCCACGTAGGCGAAAACAAGATTGACTGTCAACTTTGTCACTCAAGTGCAAAATATGGTAAGGTATCAGAAATCCCATCCATGAACGTGTGTATGAACTGTCACCGTACCATTTCCGAATATAACGGGAAATACATGGAGCCAGGAAAAGACAAAGCGTTTTATGACGGAGAAATCCAGAAAATATACGCCGCAACAGGTTGGGATCCTTCCACACAGCAGTATACGGGCAAAACACAGCCGGTTGAATGGGTGAGAATCCACAATATGCCAGACTTTGTATATTTCGATCACTCTCAGCACGTTGTTGCAGGTGAACAAGCAATCATCAACTCCCACAATAAGAAAAACCCGAACGCGAAGATTGATGTGGTATGTAAAGCGTGCCACGGACAGATTGACACCATGAATGTGGTACAGATGGCCAACGATTTCACCATGGGTTGGTGTGTGGAATGTCACCGTACGACCGAAGTTGATATGAACAATGGTTATAATAAAGAATACTTCAAAAATCTGCACGACAAACTGAAAAAACAGTACGGCTCACAAGCCAAAATTACCGTCGATGCAATTGGAGGTCTTGAGTGTGGTAAATGTCATTATTAATAACAAAAATTAGAAGTATCAATGGCTTCAAATAAAATACAATTCAGAAGTATTCACGAACTGAAAGATCCAAGCCTCAACGGCAAGTTGGCTCAGAAAGAATTTCAGAATGAGATTCCGGTAGATGAGGTCTTGGGCGAAGAAAAATCCGGCGGATCTTCCAGAAGGGACTTTTTAAAACTCTTAGGTTTCTCTACCGCTGCAGTAACACTTGCAGCCTGTGAAGCTCCCGTAATCAAAACAATTCCTTATGTGGTAAAACCACATGAAATCATCCCTGGCGTACCCAATTATTACGCAACAACCTATTTCGATGGGTATGATTTCGCAAGCGTACTTGTAAAAACCAGAGAAGGGCGCCCTATTAAAATAGAGCCGAACCCTATGGCTGGCGAGTTGGGTAAAACCAACGCAAGAGCGCAGGCAGCTGTACTTTCGTTATATGATAATGATAAAGTGAAGCAGCCAAAACTTGATGGTAAAGATGAGACTTTCGATAAAGTTGATGATTTCGTCCTCAAAGGATTGTCCGAAGCCCAGGCGAACGGCAGACGAATTGTGGTACTCTCACATTCTTTCCCTTCACCGACTTTCAAGAAATTATTTGGTGATTTCAAAGCAAAATATCCTACAGCGGAACTCGTAACTTACGATGCCGTTCCTTCTACAGCTGCATTGGATGCCGCAGAGGAGGTTTTCGGTCAGCGGGCATTACCTGTATATGACCTTTCCGCCACGCAACTGATAGTGTCCTTCCAGGCAGATTTCTTAGGAGAGCATAACGGTACTTCCCTTGAAGGGTCTTATGCCGCAGCCAGAGTTCCTGGGCCAAACATGTTAAGACATATTCAGATAGAGTCTAACATGTCGCTTACAGGTGCTAACGCCGATACTAGAATTAAACTCAAGCCAAGCGCTGTTAATAAAGTGCTTGTAGAAGTGTACAACGGGCTGAATGGCGGAACCACCAGCAAAGAAGCCGCAGAGATTGTAAAAGAACTTCAGGCGAAAGGCAGCAACGCTGTAGTATTCGCTGACGGCTCCAAAGGAGCACACGTATTGGCACACCTTATCAACCAAAAATTAGGTTCTGTTGCATTTACCGGGAAGGCCAACTTCCTTAAAGAATTTGATGCACGCAGATATCAAGAGTTTCTAGGATGGATGAACAGTGGACAGGTTGGGGTGCTTATTACCAATAACATCAACCCAATCCACTCCAGTAACAAAGGCGAAGATTTTAAAAAAGCCCTTGCACGCGTACCTTATGTGATTGCTGTTGCTGATAAGAAAAACGAAATGTATAAAGCTGCCAAGGCAGTGATCCCCGTAGCCAACTGGCTGGAGTCTTGGGGAGATCTGGCGCCGCAAACCGGTGTTTACACCCTGATGCAGCCAACTATTCAGAAAATCTATAAATCCAGACAGATTGAGGAATCTTTATTGGTTTGGATTAACGGTAAAAACAGTCCGGCAAATAATTATTACGATTATCTAAAGGCTAACGCTGCTACACTGATTGGTGGGACTTCTTTTAACAAAGCCCTTTATAACGGGGTACTTTCGGGCGGGAACACAGCCACGCTTTCTTATGCAGGGGGTAATGCTGCGCAGGCAACTGCCGAATTAAGCAACTTCAAAGCTTCCGATCTTGAGCTTGTACTTTATACCAAGACTTCCATCGGAGACGGTACACAGGCCAATAACCCTTGGCTTCAGGAACTTCCGGACCCAATCACACGTCTGTCATGGGATAACTATTTAACCATTTCACCAAAGGATGCTGCCAGACTTGGGATCGATAATGAGCTGAACGCCAGAATGCAGTTGAACGGTTCCAAGGTCAACCTTACAGCCAATGGCGTTACTCTTGAAGGGGTGCCGGTATTCATTCAGCCTGGGCAAGCCGAAGGCTCACTTGGGTTGGCGTTAGGGTATGGTAAAAAGAATTCCGGTAAAGTTGCAGAAACTGGTATTAATGCGTTCCCATTATTTGATGGCGTAAATTCTGCCGTAAGCAACGTGAAGATCGAGAAAACCGGCGATATGCACGAGTTTGCAGGCATGCAGCTTCAGAACACCCTGATGGGACGTTACGAAATCGCAAGAGAAGTTTCTCTGGACACCTTCCTCAATGTAAAATTTGACGACGAAAAATTAGGCTGGAACAAGCCTTTGGAATATCATACCATCGGTGGTGCGATGCCAGCAGGCAAAATCGACCTTTGGGATGCTTTTGATGAAACTGATGGGCCACACTTCAACCTATCGATCGACCTTAATTCCTGTACCGGTTGTGGCGCGTGTATCATCGCCTGCCAGGCAGAAAACAACGTGCCGGTAGTAGGTAAGGAAGAAGTAAGAATGTCGCGTGATATGTACTGGTTGCGTATCGACCGCTATTACTCTACTTCTGTACCTGCGGAACTTGATAAGAACAGAGATGGTAAGTTATCACCAGAGGAAGCTGTAGCAGGCGGACTGGATGTTCCTGGTATGTACGGGCATGCGTTCGATAAAGACAGTGGTATCCTTAATCACCCGGCAGACAACCCAGATGTGATTTTCCAGCCGGTAATGTGCCAGCACTGTAACCATGCACCTTGTGAGACTGTTTGTCCGGTAGCGGCGACATCACATGGTAAGCAGGGCCAAAACCAAATGGCATATAACAGATGTATCGGTACAAGATATTGTGCGAACAACTGTCCTTACAAAGTACGTAGATTCAACTGGTTTACTTATAACCTTAATGATAAATTCGACTTTAATCAAAACAATGATTTAGGTAGAATGGTACTGAACCCAGATGTGGTAGTAAGAACAAGAGGGGTTATGGAAAAATGTTCAATGTGTATCCAAATGACACAAAGAACCATCCTTGAAGCGAAGAAAGAAGGCAGAAAAGTACGTGACGGAGAGTTTACTACCGCTTGTGTGAATGCATGTTCTACCGGAGCTATGAGGTTTGGGGATATGAACGATAATACCTCAGAAGTAAGAAGCCTCTTCCAGTCTGACAGAAGATACACCCTGTTAGAAGAGATTGGTACGAAACCAAACGTTTTCTACCATACGAAGGTGAGAAACAGAAAAGAACAAAATGTTTAAAATAATAAATAGGTAAAAAATGTCAGGACATTACGAAGCTCCGATAAGGGAACCTTTAATTATTGGTCATAAGACTTATCACGATATTACAGAAGATATCGCCAGACCTATCGAAGAAAGAGCCGGAAAACTCTGGTGGATCTCATTTTGGATCGCCTTGGTGCTCTTCATCTACGGATTTGGTTGCATCGCTTACACCATCGGTACCGGTATCGGTTCTTGGGGACTTAACAGAACCAATAACTGGGGTTGGGATATTACCAACTTCGTATGGTGGGTAGGTATTGGCCACGCCGGAACCCTTATCTCCGCAGTACTTTTATTATTTAGACAACGCTGGAGAATGTCTGTAAACCGTTCCGCGGAAGCAATGACGATCTTTGCGGTAGTGCAGGCAGCCATCTTCCCGGTAATTCACATGGGTAGAGTTTGGGTAGGTTACTGGGTATTCCCTTTGCCAAACCAGTTCGGCTCACTTTGGACGAACTTTAACTCGCCGCTACTTTGGGATGTATTCGCGATTTCTACCTATTTCTCGGTATCAACAGTATTCTGGTTCATGGGACTTATCCCCGATTTCGCGATGATCCGTGACCGTGCAAAAACACCTTGGACTAAAAGAATCTACACCTTCCTGGCATTCGGTTGGGGTGGTAAGGCCAAGCACTGGCAAAGATTCGAGGAACTGTCACTGGTACTGGCTGGTTTAGCGACGCCGCTGGTATTCTCGGTACACACCACAGTATCCTTTGACTTTGCTACTTCAGTAATTAAAGGTTGGCACTCCACCATTTATCCACCATATTTCGTTGCAGGTGCGATCTTCTCAGGATTCGCGATGGTACAGACGCTTTTGCTTGTTGCAAGAAAAGTAGCGCATCTGGAAGATTACATCACCATGTACCACATCGAAATCATGAATATCGTAATCGTGGTAACTGGCGGTATGGTAACTGTGGCTTATGCCTGTGAATATTTTATCGCTTGGTATTCGGGTTCACGGTACGAGGATTTCGTATATCTTTCGCCGGGCGCGGCAACCGGTCCTTACTGGTGGGCATTCTGGGCGCTGATTATCTGTAACCTTGTAGTTCCTGCAGCCTTCTGGTTTAAAAGAGTACGGACAAATATCTTCGCCACGTTTATCATTGCACTGATTATTAATATCGGGATGTGGTTCGAGCGATTTGATATTATCGTAATCAACATTTCAAGAGATTATTTGCCGTCTTCATGGACAATGTTTAAACCAACCATTATAGATGTTGGGGTATATTTAGGAACAATTGGCTTCTTTGGAGTACTGTTTTTATTATACGCAAGAACTTTCCCTGTAATCGCACAGGCAGAATTGAAGTCTATTTTGAAAATATCCGGTGAAACTTATAAAGCAAAAGAAGAAGATGAGCACCACTAAAAAAATATACGGTATCTATGCCGACGATGATGATTTAATGACGGGCGTTCATGCATTTAACGATAAAGGTATCGCAATTGCTGAAGTGTACACCCCATTCCCGGTGCATGGTCTTGACAAAGCACTCGGGCTGAAGAAAACCCGTATTTCTGATGCTGCCTTTATCTATGCAGTGTACGGGGTAACCATAGGTGCTTTGGTAACTTACTATACCATGAACCATGACTGGCCACAGAACATCGGTGGTAAGCCAGCGTTCAGTTGGGCAGAGAACATGCCTGCGTTTGTAGTGCCAATGTTCGAGTTAATGGTATTTTGCGCCGCACACATGATGTCGCTTACCTTCCTGATCAGAAATAAGATGTACCCGGGCTGTCCGCCACAAAATCCGGACCCGCGTACTACTGACGATAAGTTTATGATTGAGCTGCATGCAGATAACATCGATGCGGTAAAACAAATCCTTATTGATACCGGAGTTGAAGAAATAACTGTAAAAGATGCTTAAGATGAAACCGAATATATTAAAATTTACAGCAATCTTAGGATTTGCAGTGCTTTCAATAAGTTCCTGCAGTAAAGAAAATCCGCCTTTGGTATATTTTCCCGATATGTATTATCCGGTAGCTTATGATCCTTTGATGAAAGCTAAAGATGCTTATTCAGACCATGAAAATGAAATCCCTGCGTTTGTAAAGAACGGGGGAGCCACAGGTCTTCGCCCAGTTGATGGTACTGTCGCACAGAATTCTGATGGTATCACAGATGCGGCATCAAATTCAGGGATATCGATTGATGATTATAATGCGGGTTATGAGGCGGCGAAACTCGAGAACACTTCACCACTCAATCCTGCAAATCAGAAGAAGGATATCGAACGTGGAAAAGTGCTCTATAACCAAGCGTGTGCTGCCTGCCACGGTACCGGTGGGGATGGGCAAGGTTCTATAGTCGCAAGCGGTGCCTACAGCGGAGTGCCGAATTACAAAGACCGTGAGCTTACTGTCGCTTCAGTAAAATATGTTATCAAGCACGGTAGAAACGCAATGGGCTCTTATGCAGGACAGTTAAAGCCTGGCGACCAGTGGAGAGTGGCGATGTACGTGATGAACGAATTTAAAGGAGGTTTAGCCACCGCATCATCTACAACCATGGGTACTACGACTTCTGTACCTGGTGCTGCCGCAGCCCTTACAGATTCTCCAGCGCCTGGTGCCGGAACTCCTACCGTTTCCACACAGGTTAATACAGGAAATGTTTCAACAAGTCCTAAAAATTAAAAAGATTTTATAATGTATAGTTTTTCACCTAAGTTAAGATTATATTCCATCATATTAATCGTTTTGGGATTGGTGCTTTTCGGAGCAGGTTATTTGATGAATCATAATATTGATGATGCTAGAATTGAGCACATGATGGAAATCGCACATGCTGGCGGCGATCACACCCCGACACACTCCAGCGAGTTGGTGGGACCACAGGATCATCAGGCACATCTAGATCACGCGAAGATGCAGGTACACAACCAGCCTTTGGCAGCTATTCACACGGTAGCGGTATTCCTTTTCGCGCTAAGTTGCTGTGCGCTATTCTTCTATAGTATTCAGAATGCTGCACACGCGGGTTGGTCTATCATTGTCCTCAGAGTAATGGAAGCTATAGCATCTTTCATTCCTTGGGCTGGGGGGCTTCTGCTCATCATCATGTTGCTGAACATTACCCATATGGGACACCTTTTCCACTGGATGGATCCGGCTACCACTACCCAGGGCGACCCACATTTCGACTCCATCATCTTTGAAAAAAGCAGTTTCCTAAATATCCCTGGATATGTGATCCGTAACATCATTTATGTAGTTGGTGCCTCTTTCTTTGCCTGGAAACTGAAATCACTTTCACGTAAAGTGGATGATACAAAAGACAGGAAAGTGTATGCAACATATTATAGCTGGAGTGTAGGTTATATCGCATTCTTCGGATTTGCTTCCGCTGCCTGGGCTTGGGACTGGTTAATGTCGATTGATACGCACTGGTATTCCACCATGTACATCTGGTATGCGATGGTAAGCTGTCTGGCTTCCGCTATTGCTGCGATTACCCTCATCAGTGTTTATTTGAAGAAGAAAGGTGTATTACCCCAATTCAATGATAATCACCTGCATGACCTTGGGGTGTATCTGTTTGCTACCAGCATGCTTTGGACGTACACTTGGTTCTGCCAGTTTATGCTGTATTGGTATGCCAACGTACCGGAAGAGGTGAATTATTTCTTTGGAAGATTCAAATATTACTCAGCAACCTTCCTTCCAATGCTGATCCTTAACTTCCTTATCCCATTATTGGTATTAGTAAGCTCAAGCATTAAGAGAAATTACACCGTAGTTACCACAGTAGCGGTTATCGTACTTATCGGCCACTGGTTAGATTATTTCAACATGGTAATGCCAGGGACTGTAGGACCTTATTGGCAAACGGTAGAAGTATTGTTACTTAATTTAGGTTCAGTGCTGTTTGGGTTAGGTTTGTTCGTATTTGTCGTACTTACAGCACTTTCAAAACTGAAATTGATCCCAGAAGGAAACCCATTCGTGAAGGAATCAAAAATTTACGAATATCCATTCTAATTACATACTACACGAGTGTACTCATATCCCGGCTTCATGTCGGGATTTTTTATAAATTTGTACGAAACCTTCTTTTATGAAAAGATTTTTGTTCCTTTTTTCACTTTGCCTGATTTTAATAGGTTGTAAAAAAGATAAAGTAGATGCGAGTTCTACGAAAGCCCTGCAAGCCAGTATCAACGATATGGCATCCAGCCTTACGACTTTGCAGCAGGTAAAATTCAATGAGGCTTTGTATATCCTCAAAACATTTGGGGTTGATGCAGAAGGTGATGTTAATGAACTTAATGCGCTTGGTAAACTCATTGATGGGATGAGAGTGCCGCAAATCTTTGCGCTGGCAGATCAGGTGGCACAACGACACGGCATAGAATGGACCAGCACCGGCCCACCATCGCTCGGGGAAATGAATATTTTCGGTACCGAAGAGGCCAAAGAATCGGACCAGAATGATGTGTCTGCAAAATCGCTCTCGATAACCACGATACCTGTAGGAAACGACAGTATTTTAGGACCGAAATCACTACAGATTGTTCCAAGGTTGATGGATGCCACAGGCAAACCTGCCATCTTCAACGGTGCGGCGCTGGAGGTTACACTGGAGGTGTACAGCGGCGGCAATAAGATCCTTACCTCAAAGAATCTGATGCAGGACAACAATTTCAAAGGATTTAACTTGAAATTTGCGTCTTTACCTTCAGAGAAAATCTCGGATAATAAGATTGATATCACCGTTTCTGTTAAAACCACTAAGAAGACCTTTAAAATGTCTAAAATTGGGGTAGCCGTTAACCCAAATGCATTACTGATGCCATCTGGGGCGCTGCGGACCAAACCGTTTCAGGCACGGATACCAGCACTGATCTTACCGGAGAGAATCCCGGCACTGAAATACAGCCAGCAGCACCAACCACAGATCCCAAAACCAGTGTATCACGTTTCCTCAATAATCTTAGCTCACAAAACCTCCGTGGGGCTTATGAAGTCGCGGATAACCCAAGTTGGGGCTCTTATGAAAACTTTTCCAACCCCAATTCAGGATTTGGAGGTGTGAAAAATATCGCTGTGAAAAACTTAACCACCACCAATACCTCTGCCACTGCTGCCAATGTAAATGCGACGTACGACGTTACAGATAAGAATGGCAACACCACAGCATTGCAGGTAACCTTCGGGCTGAAAAATGTAAACGGTGAATGGAAAATCTCTAGTTATAAAATCAACTAAATGAAGACGAACACTGATCTGATTGCTAAATTAGAGCAAACCATAGAAAACATCCCTGATTTCCCGAAACCCGGGATTCAGTTTAAGGATATCACCCCGATTTTCTTGAAGCCAGAACTTTATGAAGACATTATAACAGATCTTGTTGATTTCAGTCGTGGTAAGATTGATGCGGTTTGTGGCATCGAAAGCCGTGGCTACCTTTTCGGTATCGCTATAGCTGTGGCACTGAAGGTTCCTTTTGTACTCATCAGAAAAGCCGGCAAATTGCCACCACCATATATCGGACAAAAGTATGAACTCGAATACGGCTCCGCGGAAATTGAAATGCGTAAAGGGCAGATAAAACCCGGCCAGCGAATCCTGATCCATGATGACCTGCTGGCGACAGGCGGCACCACCGAAGCTGCTGCCAAATTGGTGGAAAAACAGGGCGCAACCGTTTCACAGTTTAGTTTTTTGATTGGTCTGGAAGCTCTTCAGGGTGAAAAACGTCTCCAGCATTTCAATGCAGAGGTTTATAGTATTTTAAATTATTAATTCAGGATTCTATCTATTTTACAGAATTTTCAGGGCACATTTTAGCCGATTAACAGCGGAAATGTTTTTTCAAGCATTATTTTGTAAATCATTCCAAAACAGTTAAATTTGCACTTCAATTTTTTAAACAATTATGGCAAAAAATATCAACAATCCAAACAATAAAGAACTTGAGGGTAAAGAAACCGTGGAAGTTTTCAAAGATCTGGACCGCGGCGCACTGGATACCGAAAGGTTCATCGAGAGGCATGCAAAAACATTAGTCACCGTTTTTGTAGCGCTGATTGCGGCGGTTTTGGGATATTTTGCGTATGAACAGTTTTATGTAGGTCCACGAAATGAGGAAGCTACGCTGAGCTACCTGTCTGCACAGAAAAACCTCTCCGAAGGGAAGGAAGACCTGGCTTTAGGTGGTAAGACTGCCGCAAATCCTGGTTACCTTGGGACTTACAAAGATTTCTCTGATACCAAAGCCGGTAAATTATCTGCGTATAATGCAGGCCTTCTGAAATTCAAAGCCGGTAAATATCAGGAGGCGTATGATCTTTTAGATAAATTTTCGTCTAAAAATAAAGTGCTCATGGCATTGAAGTATGGCGCGATGGCTGATGCACAGCTTAATCTTAATAAGAACGACGAGGCGCTGTCTTTGTTAGACAAGGCCACTTCCGCCTCTGATGATCCTTATACATCTTATTACTTTACAAGAAAAGCAGGCATTGTAGCACTGGCGTTGAAGAAGAAAGAAGACGCTAAAAAATACTTCTCATCCATCGATGAAAAATATCAGGATTACGACAATGGGATGTCTGATGCCTATATCGAAATGGTGAAATACTACTAAATTAAAATAAATGGCTACCGTAAATCTTTCCGATTACCAACCATTACAGATTGATGATGCCGGTTCTTTCAGAATTGGCATCGTTGTTTCGGAATGGAACAGTTTTGTAACCCACAACCTCCGCGATGGTGCCTTAGCCACTCTAGAAGCCGAAGGTGTATCCACAGATAACATCACCGTATTTAATGTACCGGGCGCTTTTGAACTCAGTTATGCCTCCATGCAGCTTTGCAAGGAACGGAAGTTCGATGCGGTAATCGCCATCGGCTGCGTCATTCGTGGCGAGACCCCGCATTTCGATTATGTATGTTCCGCGGTAGCGGAAGGCATCAAAGACTGTAATATCCTTACAGATACGCCTACGATATTCTGCGTGCTGACGGATGATACCGAAGAACAGTCCATAGCCCGCAGTGGGGGTAAACATGGTAATAAAGGCGTGGAGGCAGCAGCTACCGCACTACAGATGATTGATTTTATAAGAAAGCGCTCCGCAAAGAAAGGGAACATTGGCTTCGGCCATTAATGCTCGGTGATAAGGTGTGGTACGAATCTGCTTTGATTATTGGTGATTAGGTTTGTACTCTCTCGAACGCCTATGCCGGCTGCTTCCTGCCCGATAACCCAACTGCCGATCACAGGATAATTACCTGAAAAATTTGGCAAGTTAAACAGTTGCTGATAAATAAATCCTTCCTTACCATATATTCCTGAGTTTTGCTCAACGGGTAAATGGTTTTTATACAGCGTAACATTAGCGCCCTCCCTCGAGTAAAGCGGTTTTTTGGCGTAGTTCAACAAATTTCTGGCTTCCGTATAAGACTCCAGCAAGTAAGGGTGATTTGGGTACAGTTCCCAAAGAATAGGCAGCATCGCTTTAGAAGACGCTAAGATCTTCCATGCAGGTTCAATCCATTGGGTTTTATTGATGTTCCCAGCAAGTTTTCTCCCGAAATCCTCTTCAATAATCCATTCGTAAGGGTAGAGCTTGAAGATGACTTTCATGATTTCCCTGTCGGCGCCAATGAATTCTTTAATATCCTCTGCCCAGCCAATGTCCTGAACAGCGATGTAGGCTGTTTCTAAACCGGCTTGCGAGGCGCAATCTCTCATATATTCTACATTGGTAACGTCCTCCATATTCGTGAGCGAGGCGAAATGTACAGCATCACTTTGAAGATAAGGTTTTAAATACGCCCAATAATCAATCAATTTTTCATGAATAGAATTGAACTGATCGTGCGCCGGAAATTTATCCTGAAGCCAGTACCACTGAGCTACAGAAGCCTCCAGCAATGATGTAGGCGTATCTGCGTTGAATTCGAGCAGTTTGATGTTTTCACCATCGAAACCCAAATCGAAACGTCCGTACACCGAAGGAAAATCCTGTTCCCAACTATCGATGATGGCGGCTCTGAACCATTCCGGGATATGGAATTTGAAGAAAAGATTCTTTGATATAACATGTTCCACGGCTTCCAGATACATTTGCCAGAGTTGTGCTGTAGCTTTTTCGAGTTCCTGTATTTCTGTAGGGTTAAACGTGTAATAAGCCGTTTCGTCCCAGTAGGCTTCCTCCAAAGAGTGATACCCGAAACCTAAAGCCTCAAGTTTGTGCTGCCAGTTTTTACGCGGAATGGTAGAAATTCTGTTCATGCTTAATTATGAAGATGCCTGAAAGCCCGATTTGCCCATGCCGCCACGCACCACAGCTCCTTTGTAAGGGTTGGTCCCGGTATTGGATTTCGTAGAAATAGCATCACTGTAATAACCCCGCTGGAAACCGTTTGCGCCATAATAACCGTATGGGCGGAAAGCATGATACAGCAGCAGCCCCGTAAGGAAACCATTGGAACGGCTGTACTGTGCGGTAGAATCTGACCTCATGTACACTTTTTTTTCGGTTCCCCAAGATTTTTCTTCCGGTTCTGTAGTACAGCTGGCCAAGATGCCGGTAAGAAAGAGCAGGGTGATTTGTTTACTTTTTTTCATGATTTTTTATTGTACGGTGATGTAGAACTCGTAATCTTTTCTGGCTTTTTGCTGTATTTCATTACCATTGCTGGTGACCGGTAAAATAGTGTCTCCCAACGCCGGAATCGTATCCCGTGTAGTAACTTCTTTCACAAGATTATTTTTCACCCAAACTTTGTGCCTCGTGATAAGCACATCGGCGGAATCTGCATGTTCTACAGACACAGTGGTCTCTACAGCACCGTTTTTAGATACAGCAGTGACAGTGTCTTCCTTGGTAGTTTCCTGCGTGCAGGAAAGATTTAATAACAGCAGTAGGGCAACTGCGCTAAGGCGGCTTATTTTTTGTATCATGGGATTCAAATTGATTTCAAAAATAGCAAATTACTTCGGGAAATAATTATTTACTATAAGACTCTATCTATTTAAAAATTAAAAACTATGAAATGGACAAACGACAGAAGCGGTAATGTGGATGACAGAAGAGGTTCAGGCGGTGGCGGGATGCTGGTCGGTGGTGGCCTTGGCTCGTTGATCATTGCCGCGATTGTATTTTTTTTAGGCGGTGACCCTTCGGCGATCCTGTCTTCAGGCATCACCCAAGGAGCACAGACCTCCCAGCGCGATCTTACAGCCGACGAACTGAGAGTCCGGGAGTTCGTACAGATGATTACTGCCGAAAACGAGCAGACGTGGGATGAAATTTTCAGAGAAAACGGCCTACAATACCAACCGGCGCGCGTGGTGATGTTTGAGAATGTGACACAGTCGGGATGTGGTACCGCACAAGCAGCCATGGGACCTTTTTATTGCCCGGCAGACCAAACGGTTTATATGGATATGAGTTTTTTCCAGGAACTGCAACAGCGCTTCGGCGCACAGGTAACCGAGTTTTCCATAGCTTACGTGATGGCTCACGAAATGGGGCATCATGTACAGAACTTGCTGGGAACTCTTCAGGAAACCAACCGCATCCGTACCAGTGGACAATATTCTGAAGCGGATATCAACCGTGTTTCGGTGGCGACAGAGCTTCAGGCTGATTTTTATGCCGGCCTTTGGTCACATCACACGCAACGACGGGAAAAATTCCTTGAACCAGGGGATATAGAGTCTGCCATCTCTGCAGCAGAAGCAGTGGGGGATGATAATATACAGAAGCGCTCGCAGGGATATGTAAACCAGGAAAGTTTCACCCACGGTAGCTCCGCCCAACGTAAAGAATGGTTCCTGAAAGGCTATAACAGCGGAGACATCCGGCAGGGCGACACCTTCCGTGTCTTGCTTAAATGATTCTAAAAAATAAAAGCCGAAGTTCATGCTTCGGCTTTTTATTGTTTGGTTCTATCTCCATCCGCCACCAAGGGCTTGATAGAGTTCTATTCCTGCACGCATTTTATTATATTCAGCGTTAGAAATGTTCAGTTCTGCATTCAGGGCATTTACACTGGCATTAATTACTTCCAGATAGTTGGCCATCCCGAAATTCACAAGTTCTTCGGAATAGTTTACCGAACGTCGGTATGCTTCAAGTTCTTTACGTTTAAGATCGATGAAACTGTCCTGCACTTCGTAAACCCGTAATGCGTCAGACACTTCCCGGCCCGCTGTCAAAAGCGTTTTGCGGAAATTCAGATAAGCCCTTTCGCGGTTGGCAATATTTACTTCATAATTCGTGCGGATTTGTCTGCGGTTCAGTACCGGTTGTGTGAGACCACCTACAACACTCGCAAATAAAGAGTTGGCATTGAATAATTTATCAATATCCAAACTTTGGATGCCGCCACTGCCACTGATGCGGAGCGAAGGATAGAACTGTGCCTTAGCTGCCTTGGTAAGTTCAAAAGCAGAGATCAGGTTGTATTCCGAAGCCATTACATCTGGTCTGTTAGAAAGCAGGCTCGCTGAAAACCCCAGTTTGTAGTTTTCAGGCATTTTCTGTTGCGCAAGTGTGCTGCGTTCGATCCTTTGGGAAGGGATGGCCAAGAGATAGCTCATGGCATTTTCCAGCAACTGTATCTGCGTCTCGGTGTCGATTAGCATTGATTGGGCGTTGAAGACCAGGGCTTCACTCTGCTGGACTGCCACTTCGGTGAAGGTCCCCGCGTCTTTCAGGGCGCGTGTGGTTTCCAGGTTTTTTTGGCGCAGAGAGATGGTTTCTGTAATAATTCTCTTCTGTTCATCAAATGTCAGTAATTGATAATATGCTGAGGCAATGGCGGCAACCAAGTCGCTTTTTACTGCCTGATGTGTAGAGACCGCCCCGAAATATTCGGCTGCACGTGCGCGTTCCTCCGCTTTCATTTTTCCCCAGATGTCGATGTCCCAAACGATATCGGCACCGAAATCATAAATATGGTTGTAGCGGCGTTCGCCCACCAATTGGCCTAACTGGGTGTTCAATGACTGTGTTTGGAAGTTGTACGACGGGCCGATACTTACCGTGGGCTGGTAGGCAGCTTTACTTTGTTTCAGGTAAGCTTCGGCAGCACTGATGTTCTGTAATGCGATGCGGATATCCAGGTTGTTATCCAAACCTTTTTGTATGTGCTTCTGTAAAATGGGATCTGTAAAAAGAGCTCTCCAGGAAACGGTCGCGATACTGGCAGAATCTGTCGGCAGCATATCTGTACGGAACAGGTTTTCGTTCAAGACTTCTGGGTTCCTGGTGTATTTCTCCCCCGCAGCGCAAGAAGCGAGTATCAGCGGGAGCGCAATGATTGCGATAATATATTTAATGTTAACTTTCATTGTTATGTCTTTCACAATTAAAATTATTCTGCAAGATGAATGTCTTCTGCTTTGATAGGCTTTACTTTTTCCTGCAGCCATTGGAAGATCACAAACAGCACAGGTATGGCCAGCAAACCGAAAAACGTACCGATTAAAAGCCCAGCCGCGGCGCCCGTGCCGATAGACCTGTTTCCTACAGAACCGATACCTGAGGCAAAGACCAATGGTAACATGCCGAAAATAAATGCAAAAGAAGTCATCAGGATAGGTCGCAGACGTGCTTTTGCAGCGTTTATGGCAGCCATGGCCAGCGTTTCGCCATGATGTCGGCGCTGTACGGCAAATTCTACGATAAGAATCGCGTTTTTAGCGAGTAGTCCTACAAGCATGATAAGTGCGATCTGGAAATAGATGTTGTTTTCAAGACCAGCGATTTTCTGCCCGAAATATGCGCCGGCAACGCCTAACGGAAGTGAAAAGATGACCGCCAAGGGTAGCAAGAAACTTTCATACTGTGCGGCAAGGATGAAGTACACGAATACCAGACTGAGCATAAATATCACCGCTGTTTGCGAACCTGAACTCAATTCTTCTTTTGAAAGACCGGTAAATTCCACCACATAATCTGCTGGTAACTTATCGGCAGCCACTTCCTGCACTGCTTTAATGGCATCACCTGTTGAAAAGCCAGGATTATTGGAGCCTGATATTGAGATGGAAGTAAACAAGTTATAACGTTCTACCGATTTCGGGCCGAAGGTCTTCTCCATGGTTACAAACTGAGAGATGGGAGCCATTTGCCCGGAAGCTGTTTTCACAAAAATACTGCTGAGGTCTGAAGGATCGTTGCGCGAGTCGGGAAAGGCCTGTACCATTACCCGGAACTGCTTACCATATTTGGTGAAATCTGCCGCATACACCCCACCAATATATCCTTGCATGGTGCTTAGGATATCCGAGACTGAAACACCGGTTTCTTTGGCGCGTGGTACATCAATCACCATCTCGAACTGAGGGTAATTGGTGTTGAACGAAGTCTGCGCAAACTGAATTTCCGGTCTTTCCATCAGTGCGCCAAGATATTGTTTTGCAACTTCATCCAATTGCTTCAGGCTTCCGCCCGATTTATCGAGCAATACCGCAGAGAAACCATCACTGGTACCAAATCCTGGGATACTTGGCGGGGAAAAGAATACAATTTTAGCATCCGGATATTTACCCGCAAGCCCAAAAAGTTTCTTGGTAATCGCCTCTACCGACTGTTCAGCATCAGAAGATCTTTCATCAAAAGGTTTTAGCCTGATGAAGGCCTGTCCAGCGTTAGAGCCGCTACCAGACATAAAGCCACGGCTGGCGGTAAAGGTCACATTCGCTACCCCGGGGATTTTTCTTGCGTCGTTCTGCAAGTCCTTCAGTACATTATAGGTGCGTTCCATGGAAGCGCCTGGTGGCAACGCGACATCCGTAAAGATGATCCCACGGTCTTCTTTGGGTACAAATCCGGAAGGCATATTGGCGTTTGACCACCAGAAAAACAGTCCGCCAACGGCAAAGATTATCAAAGTAACCCATTTGTGTCTTAAAAGGAACACGAACGAACGCCCGTACCGGTCTGTAGCCGTATTAAAAGCAGTATTGAATTTATAAAAGAATTTCTGTCCCCAATTCATTTGTGCATATTCTTTATGATGCGCGGCATTGGGTTTCAGGAAAAGTGCACAAAGCATAGGGCTGAGGGTAAGTGCGTTAACAGCCGAAATTAGGATGGCCACAATAAGTGTTATCCCAAACTGCTGATAAAATACCCCAGTTGGCCCGGTAATGAAAGTCACCGGAATGAAAACCGCCGCCATTACCAGCGTAATAGAAATAATAGCACCGGTAATTTCGTTCATGGCGCTTACCGTGGCTTTCTTGGCATCATTAACGCCGCTCTCCATTTTGGCGTGTACTGCCTCTACCACCACAATAGCGTCATCGACCACAATCCCAATCGCTAATACTAAAGCAAACAGCGTCAATAGATTAAGTGAATAACCGAACAGGTTTAGGAAGAAGAAGCTCCCGATAATGGAAACCGGTACCGCAATGGCGGGGATGAGTGTAGAGCGGAAGTCCTGTAAGAAAATATACACTACCAAAAATACCAGCACGAAAGCTTCAAGAAGGGTAGTAACAACCTTCCCGATAGACGCTTCAAGAAAGTCATTGGTATCGAAATTAATGGTATACCCTACACCCTCAGGCATGGTTTTCTGGTTGTTTTCGAGGAAGATTTTAATATCTTTAATGATTTGCTGCGCATTGGAACCTGGGGTTTGGAAGATCCCCATACTCACTGACCGGCGTCCGTTATTTTCACCGATGGTGCTGTAAGACTGCGCGTCAAGATTGATTTCAGCCACATCCTTCAGTTTCAGGAATTGTCCATTTCCTAGGGATTTCAAGATGATGTCGCCATAATCTTCGGCTTCATTGAATTTGCCTTTGTAGGTAATAACATACTCAAAGGCGTTACCGCTGTTCTGCCCGAGTTGGCCCGCAGCGGCTTCGCGCGACTGCTCGTTGATGGCAGCAATGACTTCAGAAGGTTCCAGGCTGTAAGCGGCCATTTTAGCAGGATCAATCCATACCCGCATGGAAAAGTTCTTACCACCGAAAGCTTGCGCGTCACCTACGCCGTTTACCCTTTTCAGTTCAGGGATGACGTTGATGTTCAAATAGTTTTGCAGCCATACTTCGCTCAGGTCTTTATTATCTGTATAAAAAGACAGGAACATCAGGGCGCTGGTACGCTGTTTCTGTACCGTTACACCGGAGCGGGTTACATCCCCAGGAAGAAGCGGCAAAGCGCGCTGCACCTTATTCTGTACTTCTACCGCGGAAATATCAGGATCTACGCCTTGTTTAAAGAAAATCTGGATGTTTGCCGAACCGTTATTACTGGCTGAGGACGAAATATAATCCATCCCTTCCACACCATTTACCTGCTCTTCTATCGGGATGATGACGCTGTTCATTACCGTTTCGGCGCTTGTACCGGTATAGTTTGCCGAGATGCTTACGGTGGGCGGTGCGATATCAGGATATTGGGTAATGGGCAGCGCCTGAAGACCCAAGACTCCTAAGATGACAATAAGAATAGATACGACACTGGCTGCGACAGGCCGGTTTATGAATTGTTTTACCATTAGAAGATGGGTTTTATGGCGTTTACGATTTCATCAAAGTTCGCCGGTTTCTGTTTTACGGCAGTTCGGGGTTTCAAAGTTCCTACTCCTTGGGCCACAATTTTTTCGCCTTTTTTAAGGCCTTCTTTTACGACAACAAGATTATTCACACGGTCGGTAACGCCAATAAGTATATTTCGTGCGGTATCCTGCTCTACCCGGAATACGTACACCAATCCCTGCTGTTCAAAAGTGGCGCTTTCAGGAACCACCAATGCCTGGTTATACAGTTTAGGCACCCGAATCGTACCGCTGTTTCCGTTACTGAGGAGTTTAGAGGCATTATTGAAGGATACACGGAACTGTATGGTACCCGTCTGCGGATCGATCTGCCCGGTTACCGCCTGTATTCTCCCTTTTTCACTGTAAGGACTTCCGTTAGCCAGAATAAGATCTACCATCGGAAGATTTTTAATTTTTTCAGGAAGTGTAGCTCCGTAAGAATTTGCCAGAAAGTCAAGATATTCGCGCTCGTTCATGGAGAAATAAGCGTAGATTTCACTGGTATCGGAAACTGTAGTTAAAGGCAGCGGATCGGAAGGTCCTACAAGGCTGCCGACCCTAAGTGGAAGTTTACCTACCACCCCGGAAATGGGGGCACGGATGACAGAATAATCAATATTGGCCTGTACGCCCTTATAATTGGCAGAAGCCTGGGAAACCCCGGCGTTGGCTTGCTGCTGTGCGGCCTGTGCTTGCGAAAGCTGTGCCTGCGCACGGGCAAGGTTGGCTTTGGCAGTCTCCAGCTGCACATTACTGATGATGTTTTTCTGAACCAGTGGCACGAGTTTATTTACCTCTACCTGTGCGGCGTTTACCGCGGCCTGTGCAGCATTTACATTAGCGCGTGCTGCCGCAACGCCAGATTGGGCGGCTCCAATGCCGGCGCGTGCCGCATCTGCAGATTCATTCAGTGTATTGGTCTCAAGACGGAAAAGCGGCTGTCCTTTGGTAACATATTGCCCTTCATCCACCAAAACCTGGGTGATATATCCTTGGATCTTTGCACGGACGTCATTGTTCACACGCCCCTGAATAGAGGTCGGGAAGCTTTGGTATCCCGTTACATTGCGCACCTGCACTTCGACCACCGGTACTTCTTTAGGGCCTTCTTGCTTTGTTTCTTCTTTCTTTTTACAGGCTGTTACCGATAGTAAGGCCAGTGAAAGTGTGAATAGCGTATTTCTCATCTTAAATCTTATGTAGGGTTTCTTCAATGTTTGTAATATTTTTGTTAAGCAACATTTTATAACTTTCAAGTCGTTGTTGCTTTTTTTCGTCTTTAATAGGCCAAAATGCCTGCAGTTTATCCAAAATTACAATTTCCTGCTTCATTTTATTAATGATATTAAGGAAGCGGAGTGTAACGAAGTCATCATTGATTACAAAAAAACGTTTACGTTCATTAAGGGTATTAAAATCTTTGATGAGCTTGGCGTTCAATAAAAGATTCAGGTTGGCTGAGACCGAACTTTTACTCGCGGCAAACACCTGCACGAATTCTTCGAAACAAATCCCTTTCTTTTCGAAATCGAAGATTACATATGCATAAATCTTGGCGCCTAATGGCGGCAACTGGAAAGTTTCACCATAAAACTTCACCAGATCCTGAAAAATTTCTTGATCTATAACTAAACTTGCAGGCATATTTTTTAATAAGCGAGCAAAGATAACCTTTAGTTCGGAAAAAAACGAACCAATTAACTCATTTTAAATGTGTGTTAAAATATTAGTGGCGGATTTATTACTTTTGTTTCATGGATTTACGAGATCAACTGAAAAATCTTTTCCCCGACCATCAGGAGCAGGAATTTGAGATGCCTGAAGAAACGTTTGTACAGAAAGAACCGCTTGTCTGCAAGTTTGAGAAAAAAGGGCGCAACGGTAAACCTGTAACTTTAATCGAAGGCTTCGAAGGTGATGATGACAAACTGAAAAGCCTGTCAAAGAAGATAAAAACCACCCTTGGTATCGGGGGCTCTGAAAAGGACGGTGTTATTGTCATACAAGGCGACAACCGCGATAAAATAATGAAAATCCTGCAGGAAATGGGCTATAAAACCAAGCGCGTGGGAGGATAAAAATCAGGAAAATCATTTCACCGGAACGAAAAAACTACGTACCTTTAAATTCCTTTTTTCAAAAGAGGAATTTTTTTTAATTTTAAAAATATACGGATTATGCTTAATAAGTTAGCAGCCTCGGAGCTGGTGTTAAACCCCGATGGCAGTGTGTACCACCTGAATCTCTTACCTGAAGATATCGCAGAAAAAATTATCTTGGTGGGCGACCCCGACCGTGTGGCCAAAGTTTCACAGAACTTCGATACGGTAGAAATCAAGAAAAACAAAAGAGAGTTCTATACCCACACCGGTACGCTGCGCGGAGAGCGTATTACCGTGATGTCAACCGGCATTGGTACTGAAAATATTGATATTGTGATGAATGAGCTCGATGCTTTAGTGAATATCGATCTTCAGAACAAAGAGTTTAAGACCGAACATAAAGCGCTACAGTTATTCCGTTTGGGAACTTGTGGAAGTGTGAATCCTGAAGTGGAGGTGGACCAGATGTTGGTGACACAAAACGTGGTTGGGCTTGATGGGTTGATGCATTTCTACTCCGATTACCAGTTCGAGAATGATTTTTCCCGACAGTTTCTAGAAAAATTCCCTTATCAGAAAATCAAGCCGATGCTGTATTTCTCGGATTGGGCAGAGGATATTTCCGACTATTATAAAGATGCCAAATATCATGGGAATACCGCGACCTTCCCTGGGTTTTATGCGCCACAGGGCCGCCAACTCCGTCTAAAAGCCCTTGATGACCGTTTCTTGGAAACATTGAATGACCTGGGCATCACCAATTTCGAAATGGAAACTTCCGCCATTTACGGCCTTGCGAAACTCCTCGGTCATAAGGCACTTACAGTAAATGCGGTGATAGCCAACCGCCGCCGGGGCGAGTTTTCAGCGGATCATAAAGCATCTGAAAAGAATATGATCGATTGGGTGCTCGAAAGGATCATTAAATAAAAAATATCATTGCCGGAATTTCTTTCCGGCAATTTTTTTGTGGTACGCCTGAATGTTTCAGAAATAAAGATTCTGTAATCATATTAATATTTAATTAGGAAATATTTAACATTTGTAGCACGAGTTGGGAACAGAACTTGAATAAACCAACCCATCAAATTTCATTTTTCACGAATCACAAAATATTAATTTAAAAAAGTATTATGGAATCACAACATTATGACAATGCCGAAAGAGCAGTAGACCAAACCAAATGGACCGTTAACGATTATGCAGACAGAGCCAAAGATTACATCCGCGAGCAAAAAGCCAACGACCGTGAGGCAACCAGCGAAGGATGGATGGAGCGGGCCAAAGAAAATGTAAAAGATGCCTGGGAAGATACCAAGGATGCCCTAGCAGAAGCCTGGGAAAAAACCAAACATTGGGCAGATAACACGGCCGACGACGTAAAAGATGCCGGCGAAGATGTAAAAGCCGAATGGAACAAACGTACCAACTGATCCTAATTATATCATTCCACAAGGGAGCCAATTTGGTTCCCTTTTTTTATGCTTTAAACAATAAATATTATAAATTTGTCTGCAAAATACTTAAGATTATGTCATACGGATTATTAAAAGGTAAAAAAGGAATCATCTTTGGCGCACTCAACGACCAGTCAATCGCTTGGAAGGTAGCCGAAAGATGCCACGAAGAAGGAGCAGAATTCATCCTCTCCAATGCACCCATCGCGATGAGAATGGGGGAAATTGATGAACTTGCCAAAAAAACAGGGTCCGATGTGGTGCCTGCAGACGCAACTTCCGTGGAAGACCTTGAGAAACTTTTTGCCCATGCACAGGAAAAATACGGCAAGATCGATTTTATCCTGCACTCCATCGGGATGTCCGTAAATATCAGAAAAGGAAAAGCTTATACAGACCTTAATTATGATTTTTTAGAAAAAGGTTGGGACGTCTCGGCAGTTTCTTTCCATAAAGTGATGAAAGCGGCTTGGGACAAAGATATTATGAACGAGTGGGGCTCTATCCTCGCACTTACATATATCGCAGCACAAAGAACGTTCCCTAACTACGGTGATATGGCTGATAACAAATCTTACCTCGAAAGTATCGCCAGAAGTTTTGGGTATTATTGGGGCGACAGAAAAGTGCGCGTAAACACCATTTCGCAGTCACCAGTGATGACCAAGGCCGGCGCCGGCGTGAAGGGCATCAGCGGCTTCTTCAATTTTGCGGACAGCATGTCGCCACTGGGTAATGCTGACGCGTTGGATTGTGCTAACTATTGCGTGAGCCTTTTCTCGGATCTTACCAAAAAAGTCACCATGCAGAACCTCTTCCACGATGGTGGCTTCAGCAAGACGGGTGTGTCCCAGAAGATTGTGGATAAATTTGAGGATCTATAAAATTACTTTTAAAAAAAATCAAAAGTCCGTTTCTTCAAGCAGAAACGGACTTTTTTTTATCTCGAGATTCTCGGGACCACAGGCAAACTGGGGTTTCCGGTAGGCGAAACGCTTTGTACGGCAAACAGATAATTATCTTTCGAATATGCTATTTCAGCGCTGGTTTCGGTAGTGAAGATTCTTTCGGTCCAAACAGGGCTGTCAGTCTCACGGATCAGAATATAATATCCTTTTACAGAGCCGGTGAGTGGTTTTTCCCAACTCAGTTTTGTTTTGTTACTAAGGTCTTTAACGTCCATCAATACTTTTTGAGGCTGCTGCGGGGCTTTTGCAAGATTGGCCAGTACGGTAATATTCAGTGCGGTATTGTTCTTAAGATATTCAAAATCCATAAATTCGATGAGGTCGCCGTACTTTATGCCGTTTTCTGTCCGTAGATCCTGATGCTGATGATCGAAGTTCTCGTAATAATCAGTAAGCCGCACCGCCGTGAAGCCATGGTTCACGAAGGGGGTATGGTCTCCGCCACGCAAAAAGCGGTCATTCCTGTAAATCAGTTTAATATCAGTTTCAGGTATGTAAATCTCACCGGTTTCTTTGATGTATCGGGCAAGTTGCCGTGCCCTTCCGTCATTCTCTAAACCGAGATTCCGCAGCGCAGCAGCCGTTTTTTCTGTTTCGAATGCGGGCAAACCTTCACTGAAGATCCTGAGTTTTGATTTTATTTCATGTTCAGGCGCATCAAAGCGGTTGCTGCCAATCATATCATTATTAAGAACGGCCTCTACCTGCCAGTTCTCTGCTTTTGCTTTGTCGGCTAATAGCCTGGCGCCGAGCAGTCCCTGTTCTTCGCCACTTACGGCAACGAAGACAATGGTGGCCGGAAATTTTGATTTGCTTAATATTCTGGCACTTTCAATAACTGCCGCAACACCGCTGCCATCATCATTAGCGCCCGGTGCGTCGCTGGAGAAATCCATCACATCAGAAACCCGAGAGTCCAGGTGGCCGGAGATGATGAATATCCTTTTGTCCTCGGGATTGGTGCCGCGCAAAATTGCGGTGGGATTGCCCAAGTTCGTGGCTTTGCTGATGCGTTTGCCGTCCGGGGCCAAGTCTGTAGTGTGCAGGAAGACTTCCATGCCGCCGCCCGTATTTTTCGCGTAATGTTTAAACTTATTCAATACCCAGTTACGTGCGGCACCAATACCACGTTTCGGGTCAGTGGTGCTGCTCATTGTATGCCTGGTACCGAAACTTACGAGTTTTTCGATATGCGCTTTCAGGGTGTCTTGATTGACTGATGCGGCGTAACGGACAAGTTCCGGGTCTTTCGTTGATTGCTGTGCTGATACCGACAAGGAGATTACAGCACTGCAGATAAGGGCAAGTTTTTTCATTTCAGTTGTTTTATTTCGTTTATGAACTGGTTTACAATATCCTCCGGTGTGTACCACGAAGTGATGATTCTGATGGCGGAATGTTGGTCATCAAGCTTTTTCCAGATATAAAATTCATAATTCAAAGATAAATGTTCAATTTGATCTTGTGTAAGAATCGGGAAGATCTGGTTGGTGTAGGTTTCAGCAAGAAAGTGGCAGCCAGCCTGGCTGAAGGCTTCTTTAATCCTCATCGCCTGTGCGTTGGCGTGTTTTGCCAGTTCAAAATAAAGATCATCACGGAAAAGCTCCAGAAACTGTATGCCGAGTAACCGGCCTTTGGCAAGCAGTGCGCCGCGCAGTTTAAGATGATAACCGAAATCTTCTCGCAGTGCTTCGTTATTGATGACAATGGCTTCCCCAATAAGCGCACCGTTTTTGGTGCCGCCGAGGTAGAAGACATCCGTATTTTTGGCAATGATTTCTAAGGTTAGATCATTGTTTTCGGCGGTCAAAGCATGTCCCAAACGTGCACCATCCAGGAAGAGATACATTTTTTTTGCTTGGCAGTATCGGTAAAGGTCCTGTAATTCTCCGGCGGAATAAATAGTGCCGATTTCAGTAGAGTTAGAGATGTAAACGAGTTTCTGTTTTACCTGATGTGGGATGTTTTGATGCGCGTCTAATACCTTCTGTAAGTCATCAGGGCGTAATTTCCCATCAGCAGTGGCCACTGCGTGTATTTTATGACCTGTCGCCTCAATCGCGCCGGCTTCATTGGTGAAAATATGCCCGGTTTCCGCGGAAATGATGCTTTCATGAGGTCTTAATAAAGCAGCGATAACGGTAAGATTCGCTTGCGTGCCACCCGACACAAAATGTATTTCTGAATGATGGCGGAGCCGTTTTTGAATCAATTTTTTTGCTTCGTCGCTATAATCATCAAGGCCATAACCTGCTTGCTGGCGCAGGTTGGTGCGTGACAGAGCTTCCAGAATCTTTGGATGCGCGCCTTCGGCATAATCGTTTTTAAAGGAGTAATTCATTGTTTAAAAATAATAAAAAGAGGTTATTACGTGGGTGATTTCATTGATATTTTAACTATTTGTCAAATATTCCGAGTTAAATTTTAATGTTAGATTTGCACAGTTTATAATCTAACTTTATGATTTCCCTAACCGAAGAAAACTATCTTAAAGCCATTTTCCATTTAATGAGCCAGGATCATACGGTGACCATCAATGAAATAAGTAAATTTCTGGATGTGAAGATGCCCAGCGTTAATAACATGATGAAGAAGTTTGCGGAGAAAGAATGGGTGATTTATGAAAGCTATAAACCATTAAAAATCACAGGTCTGGGGAAAAAACAGGCTGCTCTGGTGGTGCGTAAACACCGTCTTACAGAGATGTTTCTTGTTGAAAAAATGAATTTCGGCTGGGAAAACGTACACGAAATTGCCGAGCAACTGGAGCATATACATTCCGAAACGTTTTTTGATAAAATGGATGAACTGCTGAACTACCCGCGCTTCGATCCGCATGGTGAGCCGATCCCGGATAAATATGGCAACATCATTGCGCAGGATTTGAAGAAACTCAGCGACTGTAGCCTGGGTGAGCAGTCTGTTTTTACCGCTGTAACCATCAGTGATGATGATTTCCTGAATTTCCTGAATGCTAAAAATTTGCAACTCGGCACCGAAATACAAGTACACGAAATCGAGCCTTACGACCACTCCATGACGATAAAAGTAGGGAACCGCACTACCGTTCTTAGTAAAACCGTCACAGAAAAAATGCTGGTAAAAGTTGAAGTATAGGCCAGTTTTTGGCTTTTGGAACATTACTTTAATTCATGTAACTTTGTAACTCTTATAAAAATTAATCCTAAAATATTTAATATGACCAAAGCAATATCGCAGGTGCCTTTTGCTGTAAATGAGCCCGTAAGGACTTATGAACCAGGCTCTGCAGAGGTAAAGTCACTTATTTCCATGTACAAGCAAATGTGGAGTGAAAAAGCCGAAATTCCCATGATCATTAATGGAAAAGAAGTGAAGACTGAGGAAAAAGTGGCCTTACAGTCCCCACAGGATCACCAGCACGATCTTGGCTTTTATTATAAAGGCACTATGCAACATGTGGATGAGGCCATTAATACGGCACTCGCAGCCAAAGAAAAATGGAACAAACTGGGCTGGGAGCAACGCGCCTCTATCTTTTTGAAAGCAGCCGAACTGGTGGCAGGCCCTTACAGAGACCGCCTGAATGCCGCTACCATGATTGGTCAAAGTAAAAATGTACACCAGGCAGAGATCGATTCGGCTTGTGAGTTCATAGATTTCCTGCGGTATAATGTAGAATTTATGACGGAAATTTATTCCGAACAGCCTGTATCCGATGCCGGTGTTTGGAACAGGACTGAGTACCGTCCGCTGGAAGGTTTCTGCTTTGCGGTAACACCTTTCAACTTCACGGCAATTGCCGGTAACCTGCCCACCTGCATGGCCATGATGGGCAACGTGGTGGTATGGAAACCTTCAGATAAACAAATCCTTTCTGCTAAGGTTATTATGGATGTACTTACCGAAGCAGGATTGCCAGCCGGGGTCATCAACATGATTTTTACTGATGGTAAGGATACCGCTGCGAAAGTATTGACGCATCCTGATTTTGCCGGATTGCACTTCACCGGTTCTACAACGGTATTCCAGGATATGTGGAAAACAATTGGTAACAATATCCATCAGTACAGGACCTACCCAAGGATTGTAGGAGAAACCGGCGGAAAAGATTTCGTAATGGTACACCCTTCAGCAAATGCCGCCGCTGTTGCAACAGCATTGGTGCGTGGCGCATTCGAGTATCAAGGGCAGAAATGCTCCGCGGCATCGCGGGCTTATATCCCACAGTCGCTCTGGAGCGAAGTACAAGAAATCATGGGCGCACAACTGAAGACGGTGAAAATGGGTAGCCCGGAAGACCCTTCAAACTTCGTAAACGCGGTAATCAGTAAAGGTTCATTCGATAAATGTAAAGCCTATATCGAACGGGCACAAAGTTCTGCTGAAGCTGAAGTAATTTTTGGTGGCAATTGCGATGATAAGAAAGGCTGGTTTGTGGAACCTACCGTAATCCTCACCACCAACCCTAAATATGAGTCTTTCTGTGAAGAGATTTTCGGCCCGATACTATCTGTTTATGTATATGAAGACGCGCAGTGGGAAGAAACCCTGAAGATTGTGGATGAAACTTCACCTTATTCTTTAACAGGCTCTATTTTCTCGCAGGACCGTTACGCGATTGAGGAAGCGTATAACGCGCTGGAGAATGCGGCAGGCAACTTCTATATCAATGATAAGCCTACGGGCGCGGTAGTAGGGCAGCAGCCATTCGGTGGTGCCAGGGCTTCGGGAACCAATGATAAGGCCGGTTCTAAGATGAATTTATTGCGCTGGACTTCGGTACGGACCATCAAAGAAACTTTTGTCTCTCCTAAAGATTATAAATATCCATATTTAGGATAATTAAAGATGCTCTGCTTCGGCAGGGTATTTTTTTGGTAAAGTTTTAACATAATTTACGGCAAGCGGAGCGTTAGTGGCACAGTTTTTACATCATTGGCGTTAATTAAACAAACACAAAAATATTAAAATCATGGGCACTAAAAGAAATGGCTTATTAGCTTTATTAGGTTTAGGAGCGGTAGCATACTGGAAATATAAAAACGCTACCCCTGAAGACAAACAGAAAGTAAAAGATACCCTGAACAACGCCAAAGATAACTTCAATAAGTTTGGCAGCGATCTGAAGACTAAAGCGGGTGAAGTAGCTTCTCAGGTACAGAGTAAAGTAGCAGCAACAGGTAATGGTAATGAAGGAGCTGCGCATAACACAGATGCCGGTGCGGGCGAACCAAATACGCAAACACAAAGCAGTTTCTAGAACTGAGAATTACAACATTATCATCCCAGCCTCGGCTGGGATTTTTTTTATATCAGTTTCCGGAAGAATTCCCACATCACAATACCGCCACAAACCGACACGTTTAGTGAATGCTTGGTACCCAGTTGCGGGATTTCCAGAAAAGTGTCATAATGCGTGAAGGCTTCATCACTTAACCCTTCCACTTCATTTCCCAGAACCAGCGCATATTTTTGGTCCTTAACCACCGGGAAATCAGTAATCGGCACAGAAGCCGAGGTTTGCTCGATCCCAATAATGTTAAATCCGTGTTCTTTTAGGTTTTGTAGCGCTTCAGCAATGCTTCTTTCATAACGCCACGCTACACTTTCAGTCGCTCCCAAGGCTGCTTTATGGATTTCGCGGTGTGGCGGTTGGGGCGTAATTCCACAAAGGATTATTTCGTCGATCACGAAGGCATCTGCCGTACGGAAAATCGCGCCGACATTATGCATGCTCCTAACATTATCCAGCACTACAACCAGCGGAATTTTTTCGGTTTCCTTAAAGGTTTCAACATCTATGCGGCCTAATTCTTCCAGTTTCAGTTTCTTGATGGATGACATTTTTGTATTTTTGGCAAAATTAACTAAAATAAAGGCTTCACCGCCACCCAACCGTAACCGATGGCAAAGAAAGAGACTCCTTTAATGACGCAGTATAACACCATCAAGGCGAAATATCCGGATGCGCTGTTGCTGTTTCGGGTAGGGGATTTTTACGAAACCTTCGGTGCGGATGCCATTAAAGCATCGCAGATCCTGGGTATTGTTCTAACCAAGCGTGCCAATGGGGAAAGCGCTATAGAACTGGCTGGTTTTCCGCATCATTCGGTAGATGCTTACCTGCCAAAACTCGTGCGTGCGGGGTTGCGCGTGGCCATCTGTGACCAGTTAGAGGACCCTAAATCCGTAAAGGGAATTGTAAAGCGTGGCGTGACAGAGTTGGTAACGCCCGGTGTGACATTCAATGAGCAGGTGTTGTCCTCCAAAAAGAATAATTTTCTCCTCTCTGTACACCGTGAGAAAGAAAAATACGGCGTGGCTTTGGTGGATGTATCTACCGGCGAATTCCTGATCTCCGAGGGAAACCTCGAAAAGTTGCTGCACATCTGCCACACATTTGATCCCAGCGAAGTCATCTATCAAAGGTCTATCGAACTGCCGAGCCAGTTAAGAAACAAAAACTCCTTCAAGTTAGAAGATTGGGCATTTCAGTATAATTATGCGTACGAAAAACTCACCAGCCATTTTAAGACCAACTCTTTAAAAGGGTTCGGGGCTGAAGATTTCAAGCTGGGGATTGTGGCTGCGGGCGCCATCTTCGCTTATCTGGTGGAAGATACGCACCATGCGCTTTTGCAGCATATCACCAGGATTCGGGTAATTCCGCAGGAAGATTATCTGATGATGGATCATTTTACGCTCAGAAATCTCGAAATCGTCTATCCAAGCTATCCCCAGGGAAAGTCGCTGCTGGATATTATTGATAAAACCGCTACCCCAATGGGCGGAAGGTTGCTTAGGCGAAGACTTATTTTACCTTTAAAATCGGTGGATGAGATTAACCGAAGGCTCAATTTAATCGAGTTTTTCAATAAGGAAGACCATCTGAAATATGAAATTCAGCAACTCCTGAAATCCATCTCGGATCTCGACCGTCTGATGGGGAAGTTGGCCTCGGAGAAAATCTGCCCTAAAGAACTTGGTTATTTGCGCCAAAGCCTGCTCAACATCCATGAGATTAAAAAGCTCTTACACCCATTTGATGAGGTGTTGGCGTGGGTACAACCACTGAACAACCTTGAGGAACTTATCACCTATCTGCAAAATTACCTGAATGAGGAGCTTCCGGTAAACATTGCCAAAGGTAATGTGATTAAAAGCGGTATCTCTGAAGAATTAGACCATCTGCGGAGTTTACAGAGCAAAGGCAAAAACTTCCTTGACGAAATGTGCGAACGCGAAACTGAAAGAACCGGCATATCCAGCCTGAAAATCAGCTTCAACAACGTATTTGGCTATTTCATCGAGGTTCGTAACACGCATAAAGATAAAGTACCACAGGACTGGATCAGGAAGCAAACACTTGTGAACGCCGAAAGGTATATTACCGCTGAACTTAAAGAATATGAGGACCAAATCCTCGGCGCTGAAGAAAAAATCTCGAAAATTGAACATGAACTTTACCGTGAAGTGTGCAACTATGTGATGATTTTTATTGACAGCATTCAGGAAAATGCACAAATCATAGCCGAAATCGACTGTGGCGTCGGATTATCTGAACTGGCGGTTTCGGAAAGTTATACAAGACCGGTTTTAAATGACAGTTTTGAGATAAACTTAAAGGAAGCCAGACATCCGATCATCGAAAATGCTTTGCCACTGGGCGAAAAGTATATCCCGAATGATGTGTTTTTAGATAAAGATGCGCAGCAGATCATCATGGTAACCGGTCCGAACATGGCGGGTAAATCCGCGATTCTGAGACAGACTGCAATCATCTGCCTGATGGCACAGATCGGAAGTTTCGTTCCGGCGAAACACGCTGAAATCGGGGTTTTGGACAAGATTTTCACCAGAGTCGGCGCCACAGATAATATTTCGGCGGGCGAATCTACGTTCATGGTGGAAATGAATGAGGCCGCGAATATCCTTAATAATATTTCCGAGCGAAGCCTGATTCTTTTGGATGAAATCGGGCGTGGAACATCAACGTACGATGGTGTTTCGATTGCGTGGGCGATCGCAGAATACCTACACCAGCACCCGACTCAGCCCAAAACGCTGTTCGCGACACATTACCATGAACTGAATGAAATGACGGTGACTTTCGAACGGATTAAAAACTTCCATGTTTCCATTCAGGAGAACAAAGGCAACATTATTTTCATGCGGAAACTGCTTCCTGGCGGCAGCGAACACAGTTTCGGGATCCATGTGGCGAAACTTGCCGGCATGCCATCAAAAGTGGTGAACCGCGCAAACGAAGTGTTGAAAACTTTAGAAAAAAGTCGAAGCCAGAGCGGGTCTAAAGGTAAAACCAAGGCACTTACCGACGAAAATCTGCAGCTTTCATTCTTTCAGCTGGACGATCCTGTTTTGGAGAACATTCGTGAGGAACTCACAAAAATCGACATCAATACCTTGACGCCGATTGAAGCTTTGATGAAGCTGAATTCGATCAAAAAAATGATTGGAAAGTGAATTAAACGTTCATTTTCTTTAACATCCTTACCCAAAATTCTGCAGTTCCACCAGTTTTCGGTAAACATTGTTGTTATTCATCAAATCTTCGTGTGTGCCTTGCTCTACAATGTTTCCGCGTTCCATCACTACGATCCAATCGGCTTTTTGTATGGTTGAAAGTCGGTGCGCGATCACGAGAGAAGTTCGGTTTTCCATCATTTTCTCCAATGCATCCTGCACGAATCTTTCAGATTCGGTATCCAAGGCGGAAGTTGCTTCATCCAGAATCATGATGGGTGGATTTTTCAGTACAGCACGTGCGATGGAAACCCTTTGTTTTTGGCCTCCGGAAAGTTTATTCCCGTCGTCACCAATATTGGTATAGTATTTTTCCGGTAGATTTTCGATGAACTCGTGGGCGTTGGCGATTTTTGCCGCGGCGATTACCTCCGCTTCGGTCGCCTCGGGTTTCCCCATCAAAATATTATTGAAAACCGAATCATTAAAAAGTACTGATTCTTGCGTTACCATTCCCAGAAGATCGCGGTATTGCTGTAGTTTCAGGTTCCTGATGTCTTGTCCGTCCACCAGTATTTCGCCTTCAGAAACATCATAAAAACGGGCTAAAAGATTCGCGATCGTTGTTTTACCTGAGCCAGATTGGCCTACGAGTGCCACGGTTTTTCCCTTTGGAAGGGTAAGGCTGAAGTTTTTCAGGATTACATTGTCTTTATCATAATAAAAACCGATGTTTTTGAACTCAATTTTATCCTGAAGGGTAGAGAGTCCGATAGGATTTGCGATTTCCTCGACTTTTAAGTCATAATCCAACACCTCTGAAACCCGGTCCAGACTCGCAAGTCCACCCTGGATGTTCGATACCGCGCTTGAGAGTTTTTTTGCGGGTTCTAAAATCTGAAAGAACATCCCGATGAACACCAAGAATGTTTCAGGCTCCATCGTTTGTTCGTTAAGAATTTGTACGCCGGCAAACCACGTGATGATTAAAATGGTTACGGAACCCAAAAATTCGCTCATGGGTGAGGCTAACTCGCGGCGGCGGCTCATTCCGATGGCGTATTTTTTCCAGTTGTTGGTCGTTGTGTTGAAGCGGTTTCTTAAAATA
The DNA here is from genome assembly GCF_003692615.1 of Chryseobacterium sp. 6424. Taxonomy (NCBI): domain Bacteria; kingdom Pseudomonadati; phylum Bacteroidota; class Flavobacteriia; order Flavobacteriales; family Weeksellaceae; genus Chryseobacterium; species Chryseobacterium sp. 6424. Next base: position 2,365,940 of record NZ_CP023540.1, on the reverse strand, counting down.
CGGTCCGCGTTGAAGATCTTAATGACTTTTGATGATTTCAATGTTTCATCTACAAGTGAAAAAAGATTCCCGAGTTCTTCCTGGGCGGCGGTGGCTTTTCTTTTGAGGCTTTTGCCTACCCAGGCGATCAATCCGCCCATCAGTGGGAAAACCAACAACGAGAAAAGTGTAAGGTTTGGTGACAGAATGAACAGTGTTATCAGGGAAGTGATAATCATAAACGGCGCATTAATGACATCTACCAAACTGCCCATAATACCGCTTTCTACGGCACCGATATCGTTGGAAATACGGCTCATCATATCACCTTTCCGTTTCTCTGTGAAGAATGATACCGGCAGTTTCAGGAATTTCTCGTACATCGCAGTCCGCAGGTCTTTAGTAATGCCTACACGATAATTTACGAGTAAATACGCGCCAAGATAACGGAAGATATTGCGCAACAGAAAGGCAAACGCCGTAACAGCGCAGAGTATCGCCAATACCCGAACGGTACCATGCGTATCAATATTGGTCTGTATGGTATAGTACACCCAATCTTTCGCAAACGCGAAAAAGTCTACCAACCGGCCGCTATACGTGGGGACCACAGTGGTATCCACTTTTTCCACCGTGCCAAACATGAGTCCCAGGATGGGCAACATGGTGGCCACGGAAAAAATATTCAGTAAAGAATACATGATGTTAAAAAACATGCTGCCGAAAAGATATTTCTGATGAGGGCCAGCGAAGGAAAGTATGCGGTGTAATGGTTTCATTGAAAGAAATTTCGCGCAAAATTACGGAATTTAGAATGTAAAAAGATTATCGCTGTAGTTTTACCGTATCGTTATATTTCGGGCTGAAATTCTGTGGGGTAAGTTTCTGTACTGTTTTCCCGAAACTGTTGATGAGATTGGTAAGGTTACCGAATTTCACTACACTGATGTCATCATTGGCCTTATGATAATGGGTGGCAGTGCGCATATCCACTGTTGAGAAGGAGTGGGCGATGATGTTTTTCCTCGCGAAGACCACGTTATCCGAACGGTAGAAAAGCTGTTGTCCCACGTAAGGATCTGGGTGTATTTTCAGTTTGTTTTCAGCAGATGCGTTAATAAGTTCATCAAGATCCGAAAAGTTATCACCCGTCATATACAGTGTATTCGGCCCGAACTGAGATTCGGTAGCAACCATCTCAAAATTGAACAGCGCAGTGATGTTTTTAAAATGAGACTGTAAAGAAGGCACTTCCGCAATCGCCTGCGAGCCTTTCATGCCCTTCTCTTCCCCATTGAAGGCAACATACATCATAGAAAATGCAGGATCGGTGTCTTTAAAATAATCTGCCAGTCCCAGCATCAGGGTAACGCCACTTGCATTGTCATCGGCACCGTTGAAAATGGCGTCCACACCCTTCCCGTTGGCGCCAATGTGGTCGAAATGCGCGGTATAAGCCAATGTTTTTTCAGACTTTCCGGGTTTTACGGCGCACACGTTATAGGCGGTTTTCCCTTTATACTCGAACGGTATAAGGTAAGAATCGCCCGTACAGTATTTCAGTTTGTTTTCCTGAAATCGGCGTGCAATATACACTGCCGCGGAATCGTTCTGTGGCGTACCAATTTCGCGGCCCATCATGTCATCTGCCGCTAATGCGGAGAGCATGGTCTTAACCCGTTGTTCCTCAACTTTCTGCGCGGGGGCATATACTGCTAGAAACAGTGCAAATGCGTAATAGAATTTATTCATCAATAATTTTTTGCTAAAGATAGACATTCGGCGGAAGCAAATAAAAAAAACAGTTCCCGAAAGAACTGTTTCACTCAAAAAAAAACGTTGTACGTTTAGCGGAGTCTGTCCACAGATTTTACGAGCCTGTCGTCTCTCCGGATCGCACTGTTGGCAAAAAGCAGACAGATGATGGAGAGGAACGGGAAAAGCGGCTCAATACCTTTCTCAGGAAACTTGTTTCCTCCAGATAATGTGAGTAGCCAGTACGCCAATAAACCGAGCAACAAAGCGTTTATAAAAATGCTGATCTTATTCAGCAGAATTTGTCTCTTACGGTCCTTATAACTCAGGATGCTGATGAAGCCAAATAGAATTAAAGCCACGCAAACCACCGATATGAAGGGCACCGGCCCAAACACCGAAAAATCCTGCCCTGTGATGAACAGAAAAATGGCACCTAAAATGGCCAGAAATATCCAAATGGTTTGTATACGCTGCAGCATCTCTTTAAAAAATCACAGACGCAAAAATAACAATAATTTTTTGCATTAATAAAAAATAACTGTAGATTTGCAGTATAAATCATCTGATTAAGAAAAGTCGCCCGACTTAACTTTCTTACCTACACTTACTTATAAAATACTTTTTACATAATATTTATGTTCAATCTTGAGACATTACGCTCGAAATCCGAAGCGGAATTGGCCAGAATCATCACGGATCTAGGGGTGAAAGTAGCCAAAAACAGCACGGACAGCGATAAGATTTTTGCCATACTCGATTTTCAGGCTTCTAATACCAAAATTGCCAAAGATTATTTCAATACAACCGAAGACACCGGCAATACAGAACCTACTGAAACTCCCGCAAAAAAAACACGCAAAACCAGTACCCGTAAAAAATCAGTGAAGACTGAAGAACTACCAACTGAACCATCTGCGGAGGTTACCGCAAATCCCACAGAAAACCTACCCGAGTCTCCTGTAGAAATCGTAGCTGAAGAATTGGCTACAGACAAAGCAGAAAATCCTGCTGAGCAAACGCCCAAGGCACCCGCAAAGAAAAAAAGACAGCGAACACCGAAAACGGAAACTCCCGCTGCTGAAGCTGCAGAAAACGAAACCATCACCACGCCGGCCGAAGCAGAACCTAATACCGAGCAACCTAAGAAAGCACAAACCAACCAAAACCAGAACAACGGTAACGGGCACACAAATAATAACGGTAACGGCAATAATAACCAAAATAACGGCCAAGGCAACGGTAACAATAAGCCACAGCACCCGAACCAGAAAAACCAGAACCGTCAACACCAGAACCAGAACCGCAATCAACAAAATGCCGAAAGTACAGAGGAAGTTCCTAAAAAAGACTTCAATTTCGACGGTATGGTAACCATTGAAGGCGTGCTGGAAATCCTTCCCGATAACTACGGTTTCCTTCGATCTCCGGATTTTTCATACATATCTTCTCCCGATGATGTATATGTATCGACCAACCAGATCAGGAATTACGGCCTGAAAACCGGCGATACGGTAAAAGGCATCGTGCGCTTGCCAAAAGAAGGCGAGAAATATTTTTCACTGCTGAAGCCTACGGAAGTCAACGGCCGTGAACTAGAGTTTATTAAAGACCGTGTCGCGTTTGAGTTTCTGACACCGCTGTTTCCTGAAGAAAAATTCAATCTTACCGGGCAAAACTCCACACGCTCTACCAGGATTGTAGACCTTTTTACCCCAATCGGGAAAGGGCAGCGTGCCATGATCGTGGCACAACCTAAAACCGGTAAGACCATGTTGCTGAAGGACATCGCGAACTCAATATCCGCGAACCATCCTGAAGCGTACATGATGATATTGCTTATTGATGAACGCCCGGAGGAAGTAACGGATATGGAGCGCAGTGTGAATGCGGAAGTGATTGCTTCCACCTTTGATGAACCTGCGGAAAAACACGTGAAAGTCGCCAATCTCGTTCTTTCAAAAGCACAGAGAATGGTGGAATGTGGACATGATGTAGTGATTCTGCTCGATTCCATCACACGCCTTGCCAGAGCGTATAACACGGTTACCCCAGCTTCAGGGAAAATTCTTTCCGGTGGGGTAGATGCCAATGCGCTGCATAAACCCAAAAGGTTTTTCGGGGCAGCCCGTAATATCGAGGGTGGCGGTTCCCTTACCATTATCGCCACTGCACTGATTGATACCGGCTCTAAGATGGACGAGGTCATCTTTGAAGAGTTTAAAGGTACCGGAAATATGGAGTTGCAGCTCGACCGTAAGATTGCCAACAAAAGAATTTACCCAGCCATTGATCTGGTGGCATCAAGCACACGACGCGATGATCTGCTGCATGATGAAATTACCCAGCAGCGCATGTGGATCCTTCGGAAGTATCTTGCGGACATGAACCCTGTGGAAGCAATGGAATTTGTGAACAAAACCATCAAAGGAACCATGAGTAATGAAGAGTTCCTGATGAGTATGAACCGATAACATCATTAAAGAAACCGCTTGAAAGAGCGGTTTCTTCATTTAGCGGAATGTTAAAGATTTATTAAAGTAGGGTATCATTTTTGTACTCCGTGTTTATAATGTTTAAATTTGAATATTAACCTTAAAAAATTAAAATAATGGCATTCGAATTACCTCAGTTGGGCTATGCTTACGATGCGCTAGAGCCTTCCATTGATGCTAAAACCATGGAGATTCACCATACAAAACATCATCAGACGTATATCGATAATCTTAATAAAGCGATTGAAGGTACAGACCTTGAAGGCAAAAGTATTGAGGAAATCTGTAGAACTGCGGCAGAAAAACCAGCCATCCGTAACAATGGTGGCGGGCATTATAACCATACACTTTTCTGGGAAATACTTACACCAGGCGGTAGCAAGGAGCCTGTGGGAAGCGTAAAAGCAGCACTTGAAAACTACGGTAGTCTTGATAAGTTTAAAAATGACTTTACGGAAGCTGCAAAAACCCGTTTCGGTTCTGGTTGGGCTTGGCTTTGTAAAAAAGAAGATGGGAGCCTGGAGGTATGTTCTACCCCAAACCAGGATAATCCACTGATGCCAGGTGCAGGCTGCGAAGGAACGCCCATCTTAGGCCTTGATGTTTGGGAGCACGCCTATTACCTGAATTACCAAAACAGAAGACCAGATTACATTACAGCATTTTTTGATGTGATTAACTGGGACAAAGTAGAAGAGAAATATAGCAAGTAACATCATTTTCATATTTATAGGGAAAAGGTTCAGAAAACATTCTGAACCTTTTCCTGTCTTAGCGCACTTCCGAACCGCTGAGGCCGTTCAGCCTCAGGCCGTACCGCCACTGAACATACGCGAAGACTTGGTAGAGCTTATACTCAAAGTTTATCCCGTAGTTTTCATTGGGGTCATATTCAATCATCGATTCAATGACATTGCGGTGCCGCCCAGAGAGATAGTAAGAATTCCATTCAGATACCAGCATGGTGTTTCTGGTTTTCAGCATTGGTTCAGAATACATGGTAATGGGTTTGGCGTAGGCATTTAGAAAGTAATCGAACTGAGAATCGATCACAACGAGATCCCACTCGCCATCTTCGCTGCTTTTTTCTGGTTTAATTTCTGTTTTGGTGGTGTTGTTTGCGGAGTTTGCTGATGTACACTGTATTAAGAACAGTGCTAAAAGGATCAGGCAGATATTTTTCATCATATTTTTTTATAAAGATATCAAATAAAAAGCCGAAGTGTAAGACTTCGGCTTCGTATAATTACGGCGATGGATGTTATTTTTTGCTCAGCGCTTTCTGTAGGATGGTTACTGCCGGAAAGTGGTCGCTGTATCCACCGGTGAAACGGTCGCCGTCCCATGATCTCAGGGGATAACCCTTCCATTGGCCCTCGCTGTTCTTCAGGTAAGCGGGTGCATGAATCTCTGTTTTGTAGATGGAGTAAGATGGGGTGAGTTTTTCAGGAGAATACAGGTTTTTTGATACTATAATCTGGTCGAAAAGGTTTGGTGCATCTCTGTAACCGAGTGAAGCCACACCTGCTTTGTACATTTTGGTCATCAGGTTATAGTAGGGCGTTTTTTCTGTCAGCTGCTCTGGTTCGCCTACTGTTCCCCAGATCTTTCTGATGCTTGGGCTTACAGGGTCATCATTAAAGTCGCCCATTGCGATTAGCTTGATCCCCGGTTCTTCAGCACGCAGGCGGTCCATTTCAGTTTTCAGTACAGTTGCGGCAGTAGCACGGCGTGGGTAAGAGCGTGCTTCGCCACCACTTCTTGATGGCCAGTGATTGACGAAAAACGCCGTTTTTTCTCCGTCCAGCAGACCTTTTACTACAAGTACGCCACGGGTATAACTGCGGTAGCCTTCATCATTATATACCTTAACTTCTTTTTCATAATGGTCGGTTACTACAAATCTGCCTTTTTGATAAATTAAGGCCACATCTACCCCACGGGCATCATAGGAATTGTGGTGTACGATGCCGTAGTTGCTTTTGGCAAGTGCTGGCTGCTTGATGAGGTCTTCAAGCACCTGTCGGTTTTCGATTTCTACCAAGCCAATAACAGCGGGGTTATCATTGGTGTATTGTCTGCCAAGTTCAGACAGTACGCGGCTTACGTTGGCGAGTTTTTTATTGTACTTTTCGGTGTTCCAGTTTTTTGCGCTTTTTTCTGTGAAATCGTCCGCCAGGATTTGGTAGCGTACTACTTTTTTACCTACCAGCAGTTCGTTGCTCCATTCTCCTTTATATACTTCGGTCGTCTCTAGGAACTTTAGCGAATCTAATGGTACGCTGCGGTGAAAAGCGGGATTTTTAAAGTCTTTAGTCCCGTCGATATAATCTGCTGAAGGCACAGTGTCCCAAAGGTTTTCAACGTTAAAAAATGCGACCGCAGCTCTCTGTACCTGGGTTTGGGAAAAAGCCATTCCGAAACAAAAAACTGCGATTAAAATAAGGTGTTTTTTCATTTTATGGATATAAAAATTTTTGAGGATGTAAAATTACTAATTATTTATAAAGCACAACTTTAAATTATAGACGCTGACGGCTGAAATTTATCACAAATACAGCTTTTATGATTTCCACAGATGATAATACTCATGCTTGGGAACAAAGTGTTAAAAATCTTTAACTTAACCAAAATAAGTCTTAAATTTGTTGCCCCTTAAAAATAGTCAATAAGGGGATCTAAATAATTTGTTATGATAAAAAAGTTATCCTTAATCTCATTGTTTACATTGCTTCCGGCTTCTTATTATTTCGCACAGACTACCGTGTATGCGTACGTAAAAGATCAGGAGGGGAAACCAGTTGAGAGAGCAGAGATTGATCTTGTACAGTCTGCTGACGATGTGACGGCTGATAAAATTGGTTACTTTCAGTTCGTGGACCTTATGCCGGGCCGTTATCAGATCAACGTCTCTAAACAGAGTTTTGAAACCAAAATCATTGAATTTGAAGTAACTGCTGATGAGAAAAGAAAAGACTTAGGTGTCATTAGCCTTGCCACAGCAATTCTTCCCAATGCAGGGATTGTGGTGATTGATGACGCTGCCAACGATTCTGATGAAAGTGGCTCCTCCATGCAGCCGACAGTAGGGCTTTTGAGTTCTGGGCGAGATGTCTTCCAAAACGTTTCCGCATTTGAGCTTGGTGCGTATTGGTTTCGGCCAAGAGGCGTAGAAAACCGTTTCGAGGATGTATTGTTCAATGGGGTTTCCATGTCGAAAAACGATGATGGTAAAGTAGACTTCAGTAACTGGGGCGGCCTTAATGATGTCACCCGTTACCCTTACGAATCTGTAGATAATATCACCCCGTCAGAATATGCTTTTGGTAACCTCGGTGGCGTGGTGTACTATAACACCCGTGCTTCCAGCTACAGAAAGCAAACCTCGCTTGCCTATTCCTTCACGAACAGAAGTTATTTCCACAGAGCGATGGCCACATACTCCAGCGGACTTTCTAAGAACGGTTGGGCATTTACCTTCTCCGGAAGCCGCAGATGGGCAGAAGAAGGGGTGATTGAAGGGACTTATCAAGATGCCTACGCATTCTTCGGTGCGATTGAGAAGCAGTTTAGCAGCCGCCACGCGCTCAACCTTACCGCGTTTGGCTCACCAACATACCGTGCCAACAACTCCCCAAACACGCAGGAAGCGTATGATATCATGGGCAAAAACTACAACTCCTACTGGGGTTGGCAAGATGGGGAGAAAAGAAACTCCAGAATCCGAAAAGTTTTTGAACCTATGTTTATGCTGACCGATTACCTGAAAATAGGTGAGAAAAGCAACTGGATCAACACAGTATCCTATCAGTTCGGTAGAGATGGAAGAAGTCGCCTGGATTGGTTCCACGCCGCAGATCCGAATCCTACTTATTACAGAAAACTGCCAAGCTACGGCATTTATACCGAAGATGAGTTCCGCCAACAGTCGCAGATTGATTGGGAAAGCCTTTACCAGGCCAACTACCTGAACCGTTTCGATGTGAATGGTAACGAGCAAGGCGCTGTATATACTGTAGTGGAAGATGTAAATGAAGACAAAACCTTCAATTTCGCATCGCACTTCGATACTAAACTTGATGAAAACTGGAAACTGAACCTTAATTTCAATTACCAGAACCTGAAATCTGATAACTTCCGTGAGGTAAAAGACCTTTTGGGTGCTTTTTACGCAAACAACCTGAACGCTTTCGGTAACGATCAGCCGTATGACCTTGACAATCCGTATACAAGAGTTGGGGAAGGCGACAGAACTCAGTATTCTTACGATTTACTAAGAAATCAATATACATTTAACGCTTCCACAGAGCTTGATTTACCAAAATGGACGATCGCGGCTTCCGTTGTGGCCTCTTACTCTGAGTCTCAGCGTGACGGTAAATTCAGGCATCACCTATATGCAGACAGCAAAGGTAAGAGCGACCTGTTCACCGCATTCGATGCTGGTATAAAAGGACGTGTGCTTTATAAAATTGATGGTAAAAACTTCATCGCTTATAACGGTACATTCTTCAGCCTGGCGCCAACACTTAACGAAATTTTCATCAGCCCGCGTGTTACCAACATGATTACGCCTGATGTTAAAAACCAGGTTGTTAACTCTAACGACCTTAACTTCATTCACAGAGGTCAGGTGCTTAAGTTAAGACTAAGCGGTTATTATACCACTGTGAACAACGCTACTGAAATCTCCAGATACTATGCGGATATTTCGAGTGCGGCCGTAGATGAAGGTAACGCATTGGTTGCGGAAGTGCTTAGCGGTGTTAATAAATCTTATAAAGGTCTGGAGTTGGGTGCTGATGTAAAAATTACTACTACACTTAACGCGACAGCGGTTGCCAGTTATGGTGACTACAGAATTGAAAATAATCCTTTGGTAAAAACCTTTGATGACGATTTCGGGATCAGAGAGTGGGGAACTGCAAACCTGAAAGACTATAAAGTGGCAGGCACCCCGCAAAAGGCATATTCCGTAGGGTTACGTTATAACTCTGCCAACTACTGGTGGGTAGGCGCTACTGCCAATTATCTGCAGGATCAGTATCTGGATTTCTCTGCGCTTAATAAAACAGCGGCGTTGTACACCAATCCACAAACCGGTGATAACTACCCAGGTGCAACCCCAGAAGTTATCGCGGAAATTACGTCACAAAAGAAATTTGACGACCAGTTCATGCTTAATGCCAACGCAGGTAAAACATTTGTATTCGGTAAATACAGGATGGGTGTAAGCGTAAGTGTAAACAACATCCTGAATAACAGAGATTATGTAACCGGTGGCTTCGAGCAGGGCAGAGCCGTAAACTTCCCAGAGGCACTTGCAGAAGCACAAAGAGATACGCCATACTTTGGCCCTAAACTTTGGTATGACAGGGGGACAACGTTTTTCGCCAACGTTTATTTAAGGTTTTAATTATTTAAAAATATAAAAATGAAAAAATACAGTTCATATTTTAAAATGCTGTTTATCGCCTTCGCGTCGTTGCTCATGACGGGCTGCGTGCAAGATGATAAATATGATGCTCCTAATCTGGATGCCTACCAGTGTCAGGATCTTACTGCTACACTTACCATAAAGGAAGTGAAGGCGCTGCACGGGACTACACGTTACGTATTCCCTGAGGGATCTACCGCGGTGATGGAAGGTTATGTATCCTCCACTGATGCTTCTGGCAATATTTATAAAACGATCTATATTCAGGATGATCCTGTGAATCCTACACAAGGGTTTACCATCAGTGTAGATGCCGTAAGCACTTATACAAAGTATCCACAGGGATCTAAAATTTACATCAAACTGAGCGGCCTTGCTTTAGGTACTTATGGCGGATTGGTACAGTTAGGGGTAGAAGACGCTACTGCAATCGCGCAGGGTGTAGATGCGGTATCCAGAATTCCGGAGAAGATGCTGCCACAGAAAATCTTCCGTTCTTGTAAACCGGCCGTGAAAATGGTGCCTAAGAAACTTAAAATTACCGACATGACCGCCAACCAAGACCTTTTGGGTGCATTGATTGAAGTGGAAGATGCAGAGTTTACCAGCCTCGCGCTTTGTTCTTCTTTTGCGCCGGATGGGGTAACGGTTGACAGACAAATTGGGCAGGGCTGGAACGGAAATAACAAGCAGTATTTAGGTACAGCAATCGTTCGTAACAGTGGTTTCGCAAGCTTTGCCAACCAAACTCTGCCTGCGGGTAACGGTAATTTCATTGGGATTTTCAGTAAGTTTAATCAATCTTACCAGCTATACATCAACAGAGTTGAGGATTTAAGGGATATGAAGCGTTTCCCACGTCTGGATAAGATCGCTTCAGACCCATGCGCGCTGAACCCTTCTGATTACACCGCGAAAACAGTGGCAGAAGTGAAGCAGCTAGCAACATCTGCACCTTTAAATCAAATCACTGGAAACTTCCTTCTTAAAGGAAAAGTAACAGCCAATGATGAAACTGGCAACCTCTTCAAATATATCTATGTAGAAGACGCTACAGGCGGTATCCGTGTAAACATTAATAAGACAAATCTATATCAGGACGCCAGGTTCAAAGTAGGCACTGAGGTTTACATCAAACTGAAAGACCTTTATGTAGGAGCTGTAAATGGTGAAATTCAAATCGGACAACCATTTAACGGTAACGTAGGTCAAATCGTTGAAGCGGATGTGTTCAAACATTTCTTTGATGCTAAAACAGGTATCACACCGGTAATCGCTACAGAACGTACCATCAAGCAGCTTACTACTGCAGATGTCGGTAGATGGATTAAGATTAAAGACGTACAGTTTATTGATGCCGACTTAGGACAACCTTACGCTGGATCATCTGTAACCAACAGAACGCTCGAAGACTGTGAAGGTAATACCATTATCCTGCGAACCAGTAACCGTGCGACATTCGCTGGTGCTGAGGTTGATGGCGGTAAAGGCGATGTATATGCCATCCTGTCTATATTCAATGGTGTTTACCAACTTTGGATTCCGAAACAGATTCATGCTGATTTGGATGGCAACCGTTGCGACGGCTCCGTTCCGCCAACGACGATTTTCTTGGAGACTTTCCAAACAAGCTTAACCAACAGCTTCACTGCATATGATAAAGGTGGTCCGCAGGTTTGGACACGCTCTAACCAAGGTACAGGGACCAACTATTACGCGGTAATGAACGGCGGAAACGCTGCAAACGAAGACTGGTTGGTATCTAACGAGATCAAGCTCACCGGTTATAAGTCTTATGGCTTTTCGTTCGATTCTGATGGACGTGCTTCTGTTGCAGGACCACCATTGGAAGTGTTCGTGACTGAGAACTTCACCGGAGATCCAGCTACAACTACATGGACTAAGATCGACGCTCCGTTAGACACCCAATTAGGCGGTTTTGCTTTTGCGACTTCAGGTAGAATAGATTTCAGCGCTTTTGCTAATAAAACCATTAGAATAGCGTTTAAATATACTTCTACGGCAACTGCATCCACCACGTGGGAGGTAGATAACGTGAAGATTACGGGAACCAAATAATCCCGCCACCATACTAACCGAAAGGCTGCAGCAATGCAGTCTTTTTTTATTTGATATAGTAAGGTCTCTCTCAGTCATTCACTATATATTAAGAACTTATATTGCAAGAGGAAAAACTTTAACTAAAGATTCTTTCTTAAATAATTGTTGCATCATCCGTTTGGGATTCATTTATCAGGCACAAAAAAAAGCCACATTTCTGTGACTTCTATATGACTTTTTAAGCAATAACTGACTTAAAAACTGGCTTCGTTTACTTCTTTGCCTCTCTGGAAATTCATTGTTTTCTGGCTGCCTTTATAAGCTACATTCACGATATTGATTTGTCTTGGAAAAGTGCTTAGAAGAATGGTGTTTTTAATCCTTAGTGAACTTATTTGGCTTACGCCACCGGCCTCAAAGTACACCCAGGTCGATTCGCCATTTACTTGGCTGCCTGTGAAGGTGAGGGTTTTTGCACTTCCGTTCACGAAGAGATCGAAATTATTGTTTACATATTTTTTTACTTCGGCTTCAAAACCTGCGGTATTTGGGTTGATTTTAATAGCGTCAGAAATATGCTGCGTGTTCATTTTAGTGGTAAGTTTCAATGTGCGACTGCCTTCTACATAGTCGATCTTTGTCATCGAGGAGTAAAAATCTGCGGCTGTAAAACCCATCAACATCATCAACGCAAAGAACCCGGTAATATGTAGAAGTTTTTTCATTTTCGTATTCATCTCTCAAAGGTTGCTCAAATATAATGCCAATTAAAAGTTAACGTTTACCGTGTATTTATCGTAGAAAGCCTTGATATGGGCCACCGCGTCATCGGCGGTATCTACAATGCGGTAGAGCTTGAGGTCGTCCTCAGAAATGAGGCCGTTTTTAAGCAAAGTCTTCTGGAACCACTCTAATAATCCACTCCAAAATTCCGAACCTACGAGGACGATGGGGAATTTTCCGATTTTGTTGGTCTGTATTAATGTTAAGGCTTCGGTAAGTTCATCCAGCGTACCAAAACCGCCTGGCATGACGATGAATCCTTGAGAATACTTTACGAACATCACTTTGCGCACGAAGAAGTAATCGAAATCCATGCTATATGGTTTATCGATATAAGGATTGAAGTGTTGCTCGAAGGGCAGCTCGATGTTCAGGCCGATAGATTTTCCACCGCCGTTTCGGGCACCTTTGTTTCCGGCTTCCATAATGCCGGGGCCGCCACCGGTAATCACACCGAAGCCAATTTCTGTAATTTTTTGGGCGATATCAACCGCCATTTCATAATACGGATTGTCTGGCGCTAACCTTGCAGAGCCGAAAATAGACACACATGGGCCAATTTTTGCAAGTTTTTCATACCCATCTACAAATTCTGCCATGATTTTGAAGACCATCCAGCTGTCTTTGGTAATCGTAGCGTCCCAGGTTTTTTCGCTAAAAGAATGCTGTACCCTTTGGTCAATCTCGAACTCGTTTCCTGCGGCTGCTTTGGTAGTGCCTTTCCCTCTTTTTATCTTGCTCATAACTGGTCTTATTTAAAATATTGTTCTGCCTGTAAAACCGATTCTGGCCTGCCGACATCTATCAGAAGCGCCTGATGCTCATAACCACGTATAAGGTTGGTTTGCATCATATCCAGATATTCGTCCATGATGGAGAATTTTCCGATTCGTTTTATCTGATGGAATATCCCGGGGTTCACACAATGTATCCCACTGAATGACAGCGGTATAAGTTTGTCTTTGGCTTCTGTGAGCCTTTCTTCGCCCGTGGTTGAGTTTAGCCAGCCACGCAGCATCATGCTTTCATTAAACAGCAGTTTCCGTGAACTTTTCCGGTCGGAGACCGCTAAAGTAATAAAATCTTTTTTTTCCTGATGCGCCGCTATGAAATCCGAAATATTTAAATCCGTCAATATATCGGCATTCATCATCAAGAAATCCTCCCCATGATCCAGGAATTTCCTTGCAAATATCAGTCCGCCACCGGTTTCAAGCAATTCATCCTTTTCATCTGAAATTTCTATACGGGCCCCGAAATCATCATGCTTTCTAAGGAAATCTACAATTTGCTGCCCAAAATGATGGATGTTGATCACGAAATCATTGATGCCATAATGCTGCAAGTAACGGATGTTCCTTTCGAGCAGGGGGATCCCGTTTACTTTGGCAAGTGCTTTCGGGTGATGGTCGGTAAATGGCGCAAGGCGGGTGCCTTTACCGGCTGCAAGTATCAGGGCTTTCATACGCTTGGTTTATGCAAATGCGCGGTTGAGTTGTGGCTGCTCATCATGGTGAAGATGCACAGTCGTTTCAGGATATGTCTCGCGGATGTAGGCTGCGGTCTTCTCAGCACAGTAAACGGAACGGTGTTGCCCGCCGGTACAGCCAAAATTGATCTGAAGGTTTTCAAAACCACGTCCCAGATAATTTTCGATGTTAATGGAAACGATATCTTTCACCAGTTCCAGAAAACGGGGCATCTCGGTCTGGCTTTCAAGGAACTCCTGCACCGGAAGGTCGCAGCCGGTTTGTGCTTTATATGTTTCGATACGTCCGGGATTCAGGATTCCGCGGCAGTCAAAAGTGAAGCCGCCGCCGTTGCCACTCGTGTCTTTCGGGATGCCGCCTTTTTTGTAAGAAAAACTGTGTATGTCGATTGTTAAACTCATGTATGAATAGATTTAATATAAACTTATGAAGTCATTAGTAATTTAATTTTGTGTTGTGTCTCTGTGGTTGTCAGGTTCGCTATCATTTTCTGCAATTCTGGGAAATCCTTCATGTGTTCCCATTTTTCTGAGAAATGTATAAGGTTTTTAATGCCGGAACCAAGACTTTCCATAAAATGACTTTTCCGCTGTATAAGACCACGGAACCCGTAGGCGCCCAATACCTGAAGAAAGCGGATCAACTGTAGTGGCTCCAACGAATTCTTTAGTTCATGCGCGGTTTTTTCGTCCCAAAGCGAGAAATAGTACGCCAGCATTTCTTCCTTAAATATTTCCGGGAAATTGGCTTTGGCCTGATAAAGGAAAGATACCACATCATACATCAACGGACCTTCCATAGCAGATTGATAATCAATGAAAAAGCATTTATTTTCATCATTCACCATAATGTTGCGTGCCTGAAAATCCCGGATCATCAGGCCGCGTGGAGACAAGTTCCCTAAGAGTGCGGTAAGCGTGTTAAATTCTTTCAATAACGATGCTTTGTGATAAGGCACCTCCAACACATCGGCAATGAAACTTTTAAAATAGAACAAATCATTGGTGATGGGAAGTTGGTCGTAGGTTTCATATTCAAATGTCTTTGAGAAATCGACCTTTTGATGCGTCTTTACCTGAAGCAGATGTAATTTTTCCAGACTTTGCTGCACGAGTGATTTAGTTCGGTCCGTAAGGCCTTCCTCAGCAATGATTTCCGACAGGGTTTGGGTGCCAAGATATTCCTGAACATAGGTTGTTCTATCGGTAGAAATGCTGTAGATTTTAGGAGTGTTTAATGAAAAGGCTGCAAACAGTTCGGTGAAATAGAAGAAACTTTCGTTTTCGAGTACGTTGGCATTTTCCGTGACGATGAATTTTTTTTCGGCTATTGTAGCAAGATAGTTCCGGCGTGCAGAACCGCTTTGTGCCAGTAAAGTAAAATCTGAAGCGGGTTCCCCCGTGAAAGTCTCGAAAAATTGCTTTGCCTTTGCGCCATTCATAGCCTACAAATATAATGATTTCGTAGGTGTTAAAGCTGTATATTTGCTGTATGTTTACTGACTTTAAGCCTGTATTGAAAATTTTGCTGCGATTCATGCTGATATATGTTGTATTGGTCTTTGCCTATCAACTGTATCTGAATCAATATAGCAAAGCCGGGCTCGATCCTTTTTCTGTCTGGGTAGCAAAGCAAGCGTTATTTATGCAGGATTTGCTACAGTACCCCTCACACTTGGTGCCGGGCCAGCCCGAACAGGAAACATCGTGGTTCTATGTTAGCGGCAAGTATGTTTCCAGGATGGTGGAAGGTTGCAATGCCGTGTCGGTGATGGTATTGTTTGCCGCATTTATCATGGCGTTTTATCAGGGTGCCAAGACTTTTGTATTTGCTGGTCTTGGGCTGGTGTTTCTACACCTCATCAATGTATTGCGGATTGCCGGACTGAATATACTGTTGGTAGAATGGCCAGCGTATTCGAAAATTGGGCACGATTATCTTTTCCCCGCGGTTATTTATGGCAGTGTGGTGATATTGTGGCTGATTTGGATTAAACTTTTTGCACTGAAGACTGATGCTGATGAGAATATATAAAGTTATTATATTTCTGGTGCTGCTTTCGGCGCTGGTGGGCATTCGCATGGCGGAGGAACAGTTGTTTTACGACCCTTTCCTGAAATATTTCAAGGCGGCTGATAAAAATGAAATATTTCCGTCTTTTGAATGGCTACCCTTAGTGGCGAGTCATTTTTTTAGATTTATACTGAATCTGTTGGTTTCGGTAGCATTGGTACAGTTACTTTTCATGAACCGTGCCTGGACAGTACAAGCAGCCGCGCTGATGGTGATGGTGTTTCTCATCACTTTCCCGCTTTACCTTTATTGTGTATATACCAATTTCGAGGTCGGCTACCTGTTTTCGTTTTATATGCGGAGGTTTGTGATTCAGCCGCTTATTTTGCTGCTTATTGTTCCGCTTTTTTATTACCGGAAACTGCTTCTGCGCGCCCGTTAATCTGTACCCAGTTCATGTTTGTTCACCTGCGTAATGGTATGTTCATTCCATTCAATTTTTCTTTTAAATGTTCTTTGCCGCACGGTACATTCGAACAACTGGCAAATTTCGCACGAAAAAGGTTTGCAATCATCAAGATGAAAATTAAATTCTACCTCGCGCTCGGTATACTTCCCCAATAATCGATACACATTCTCCATCTCTTCATGCGCGGTACGAAGCTCGAAATACCAAGGCAACGTAAGGTGCGCATCGATATGTAATACGCTGCCATGTTGTTGGATCCGCACGTTATGGATATCAATCCATTCGGGTTTTCTGTTCTCATTCAGTACGACAGACATTTGGTCGAGCATTTCCATATCCGCTTCATCCATTATGCCACTTAGGGCTTTCCGAAGGATTTTATAACCTATGAAAATGATGTAACCGCCGAATAGCAGCGCTACGGCAGCATCAATCCAGTATTGGTTGGTGAAATATACCAGAATCATGCTGATGATGACGCCAAGTGTGGTTAAAGTATCACTCTGTAAATGTTTACCCGAACTTTGCAGCACCAGCGAGTTTTCCTTAATCCCTTTTTGGTACGAAAGGTATCCCATCATAAAGTTGATGATGGCAGTCGCCGCGACGATTAGTATTCCCCAGTCCAGTTTTTGCGGAACATTACCATGCAACAGTGAGTCCGCAGCCTGTACGATGATGATGATCCCTGCTGCAATAATCAGTACTCCTTCCACACCGGAAGTGATGAATTCAGCTTTTCCGTGCCCGTAAGGATGATCGGTATCTTTCGGTTTTGCCGCAACGTACAACGAATAGAGACCTAAAAAGGCCGCGATAATATTAACAATGCTTTCCATCGCATCACTGAAAACCGCATCAGAATTGGTTAGCTGCCATGCCACGAGTTTCCCCACGAAGAGTACAATCCCAAGTATCGCTACTTTCCGCTGGAAAGACAGGCTATTGTTAGGGGATTTCTTGATTTCTGACATTAAGGGTTTTATTACACGAGTTATAATTGTTTGAGGCTTCTAATAAATGAAAAATGCCCACTTTCGTGAGCATCCTGGTCTATATCAATTTATTTTCTGTCAGATATTCAGCGATCTGCACCGCGTTGGTGGCGGCGCCTTTGCGAAGGTTGTCAGCGACAATCCACATATTCAAGGTGTTGGGCTGTGAGCGGTCTCTTCTGATGCGTCCTACAAACACCTCATCCTTACCTTCGGAATACAGCGGCATAGGGTAAATTTTATTTTCTACATCATCCAGCACCGTTACGCCAGGCGTATCGGCAAGTAGGGCACGAACATCATCTAAATCAAAATCGTTTTCGAACTCAATGTTCACACTTTCAGAATGACCGCCCTGTACCGGGACGCGCACTGCGGTAGCCGATAAACTGAAGGTGTCATCACCCAGGATTTTCTTCGGCTCGGTCATCAGTTTGATTTCTTCTTTGGTGTAATCATCCTCAGCGAAGACATCGCACTGTGGTAATGCATTTTTGAAGATCTCATAGGGATAGACTTTTGAGATGTTGCTTTCCCCTGCGATTTCGGCATTCAACTGATCTACGGCGTTTTTCCCGGTACCGGTTACCGACTGATACGTTGAAACAATGACACGCTTTAGGTTGTATTTTAAATTTAAAGGATGCAGCACCATCACCAACTGAATGGTAGAGCAGTTGGGGTTCGCGATGATCTTGTCGGAAGTGGTAAGCAGGTTCGCGTTAATCTCTGGAACGACAAGTTTCTTATCGTCTTGCATACGGAACGCCGAGGAATTATCGATCACGGTAGTTCCTGCTTCAGCAAACTTTGGCGCGAATTTCAGTGAGGTGTCTCCACCTGCGGTGAATAGTGCGATATGCGGTTTCTTTTCAATCGCCTCGTTCATCATCACAATCGGATATTCCGTTCCTTTGAAAGTGATTTTCTTGCCTGCCGATTTTTCTGAAGCTACGGGAATAAGCTCTGTTACCGGGAAATTTCTTTCCTCCAATACCTTCAACATCACCTGGCCTACCATACCGGTAGCGCCAATTACTGCTACTTTCATTAAAATTCTTGCTATATCTTGTTTACATTAAATACCGAAGAGGCGACTCCACTGGAATGCCCACAGCATCAGTGCCAGCGCTACAAACCCCATGATTACCCAGCTCATCTGAAGTTTATCGTTTGTCTTGAATTTCTTGTTCAGGATGGTCAACAGTACTGCGGAAACGATCATCGCGAAAGGATGTTCCACATAGGTATTTCTGGCGGTAGCGTCGCTCATTAAAGTACCGGCTTCGGTGGCTGCTTTAAAGCCTGGGGAGAAAAAGAACAGCATTACAAGTCCGATAAGCGCTTGCAGATGGAAGAAAATCATCGTAAATAAGGTAGATTTTCTCAGGAGCTTTGATATTTTACCTGAATAACCAAACATGGTCACCAACAATGCCACTATGAATACTGCTGCCAGTAATAAAATAAGATAAGCAAAACCACGATGTGCCTGAAGCATAATGTTAAAATCCATAATACATTTTTAAATTAAAGGCAAAGATAAAAAAAAATCCCGGCGAGTTGCCGGGATTATATCTTAATGTGAGCATTTATCACAGATTCCAGATATCAATTTTTTCTAAATACATAATCCCGACTATTATTGGGATTGATTATTAGTTTTTAGAACATAAAAGATATTGATGCATTCCATGTTCTTCCGAATCCGAAGAATACTTCATTTGCTTTATTAATCCCATTCCAGTTATTAGCTGTATTAGCATCGGCTGCTTTATTTGTTCTGGATTCAGCTATATAAACTTTATCAAATACGTTGTTTACATTTATTCTGAGTTTTAACGATTGAGTGCTGTTAAGACTCCATTTTGCACCTGCACCCAGATCAAGCAATCCAAAAGATGGAAGTTCTACCGCAGGGTCTGCAGGATTAGGTTTAGCAACGGTTACTAGGCGTGAAGAAGGTTCGAAAGCGGAATAAAGTTTGTCTGCATATCGGTATTGTGCATCAAAGTTTAACCAATCAGTTATTTTAACATCAGCGCCTAAAGCCGCAGTAAGTTGGGCAGCATCTCCCACTTTTAGGCCATCAAGTGCAAGAGTTCCTTCTTGTATTACCGTATTAGTTTGATCTTCAACAAAAGATGCTGTTGGACTTCCTTCAAAGAACCAATCACCTAAAGAAAACATTCCATTAATGGTTAGTGTCTGAATAGGTTTGACATTAAAGTCAAGTTCAATACCTCTGTGAATTTCTTTTATCCCTAAAACGTTCGCAACTCCGGTTACGTCTACGCCATTAAGCTTTCCTCTTGTTGTGAGTCTTCTGTAGATATCATCCCAAGAAGTATTATAAAGGTTAATGTTAGCATTGAAAACGCTTGATCTGAAACCATAACCTAACTCAAATGAGGTTACTTTTTCATTGGTTAGTGAAGGGTTTACATCATTTCTGTTGTTTAAATAGACTGCACCGAAGTTAGGTTGGCGCTCATAATATCCACCATTAACAAATATGTTGTGATTTTCATTAATGTTATAATTAGCTCCACCTTTTACATTAAAGCCAACTAGATCTACTTTTTCACTCTCTTGCTGGTCTGGAGCATACAACATATAATCTATTCGCTGAAAATTCTGATTAGAAATCGACCCTTGTACAAAAACTGATAAAGCATCATTCGTATACTCGAGTTGACCAAAACCACCAAGCCAATTTACAATACCATCATTACTATAAGCCAACTGGTCCTTAATATCATTGGTTTTACCTCCAAAAGGATTCCAGTCTGGGTTGGCAGCAAAAGTATTGGTAATAATATTTGGTCTGTTATTAATGTTACTATTATCCGTGTAAGAATTGTTTCCTAAGAAATCAGTCGCGATTCTATAGTGGATACCTTCATAAGTTCTTCCGTCAAAACCAATAGTTGCACTTAGGTTGTCGTTGAATTTATGATTTAAACTTGTAATGATACCTAACCAGTTATGTGAATTGATGGATGATCTTCTAATGATACCGTTACTGCTGTTTGCTAGGTAAGGCGTTTTGTTTACTGCCCCAAAATCTGGTACAGCGTTCCCTTGATTCCACCTAACGATATCATCAAATCTTACAAGTCCTTCCGCAGTTCTTGGTAATTGGTTATAAAATTTACCATTGATTCTACCCGCATCTCCTGTGCCACCACCTCTTCCAAACGAAGCATAAGCTGCAGTATTTAGGATAGTTACATCAGTTATTTTCCAATCCCAGTTTAAAGACATCACTGGTTTATGGTAATAATTGCGGGTCATCGAATATTCTTCACCATTTAGCCAACCCCAATTTTGGTTATATTTTCTATTTGGTTCGTCCTCCGTACCACCATATTTTATGTGGTCGAAAATTGTAGATTGAAAAGATCTTTGATGGTGCCACTGTGGTGCTCCTGTTATGGTAAATTGTAAATCATGTTTTTCAGAAGGACTGTATCCTACGGCTAAATAATAATTATAACCTTCAAATTCAGTTCCATCAGCGTACATAGAACCTGCTGTTCGACTCATTAAAAATGAAGTAGCCCAGCCTGATTCGCTTTTACCAGTATTGTAAGAAAATAGTGTTTTGTGATAGCCGTCATTTCCAACACCTAGAGTTACATTTCCTTGCCTTTTTTTGTCTGCAGCTCTGGTAAGAACGTTAATTGTACCACCCACAGACGCAATAGCCAGTTTAGAAGAGCCTAGTCCTCTTTGAACCTGCATTGCAGATGTCACATCCGAAAGTCCTGCCCAATTTGACCAGTAAACTGCACCTGTTTCCATATCGTTTACTGGCACCCCATTAATCATTACTGCGGTATTTCTTTGATCAAAACCTCTTACATTTATTCTAGAATCTCCAAAACCACCTCCGCTTTTTGTAGCATAAACAGAAGGAGTGGTATTAAGAATTTCTGGAAATTCTTGATTTCCAAGTTTGTCCACAATCTGTGCTTCTTTAATAGTTGAAACAGCAACTGGTGTTTTTCTGTCTTTTGCAATGTCGGCAACGCCTGTTAAAACAACTTGTTCAATGTCTTTTTCTCTGCTTACAGTATCCTGCGCGGTCTGTGCATAATAAACACTCGCTGTTGACAGTGTTATTACCACTGTTAGCATTGATTTCTTCAAAGGTTTGAAATTCATCTTTTTTTATTAAAAATTTAAATTAGATTTTATGGCGCAAAAATCGTTAAAAAAATTGGAACTTTTATTACGAATGTGTTATATTTTAAAATTTTGTTAAAAAACGCTGTATCCAACAGGGATACAGCGTCTTAAATTTTCACTCTGTATGTTTTTAAAATATATTATTCTTTGCGTACTATGTGTAATAATTCCTATAAAACCATTAATTTGACAATTGTTTTACCGCCTTAAGACTGAGGTCAATATTCGCTGCAGAGTGGGTTAAAGCGCCAGCAGATATAAAATCAACACCTGTAGCAGCAACTTCTTTCAACATGTCGCGCGTGATTCCGCCTGAAGCTTCACTCTCGCATTTACCGCCAATCAGTTTTACTGCTTTTTTCATGGTCTGGCTATCCATATTATCCAGCATAATACGATCAGCACCTGATTCCAGAGCTTCCTCCACTTCCTGCAGGTTTCGTGTTTCAACTTCTATTTTCAGCTTCTTTTTGTTGGCTTTAATGTACTCTTTGGCCATTTTCACCGCATTCGTAATGCTGCCGTTATAATCAATGTGATTATCTTTCAACATTATCATATCGTACAAACCATATCTGTGATTGGTGCCACCACCGATGGCCACGGCCCATTTTTCACACATCCTGAAGTTTGGTGTCGTCTTGCGGGTGTCTAACAGCCGGGTTTTGGTTCCCAGCAAGCGCGCGTCCCACTCATGTGTCATGGTAGCGATGCCGCTCATGCGCTGCATACAGTTCAATACAAGTCTTTCGGTGGATAGAATGGAGCGCGCGCTGCCGCTTACGTGAAAGGCAACATCGCCTTTTTTAGCTGTTTGCCCATCTTTAAGAAAAATCTCGGTCTTCAGGTTTTTATCAAAATGGTTGAAGATGATTTCTGCCAGTTCTACACCGGCCAGGATGCAGTCTTCTTTCACTAAAAGCTTGGCTTTCTGTTCCAGGTCTTCGGGGATGGTGGCCAATGTCGTGTGGTCCCCTTCGTGTATATCTTCTTCAAGCGCATTCTTGATGAAATGTTTCAAGGCTTTGTCGGTAACGTATGCAGGTCGTTTCATATGATGATTTAAAGGTATTAATGAGGTAGGTCGGTAGTGATGGGTAAGTCGTTTCGGCTCCACTCGCTCCAGGAACCTACATAAAGTTTCGGAAGCGGCAGCCCAGCATAATCTATCGCTAGTAGCGTATGGCAGGCCGTAACGCCGGATCCGCAGTGTACCACTGCTTTTTCGGAAGGTGTGGAAGCTAGGATTGGCTCATACATAACGCGGAGTTGCCCCGGGTTTTTAAATGTACCGTCTTGCTGAAGGTTGTCTTTGAAAGGGATATTGATGGCGCCAGGGATGTGGCCCGCTATAAGGTCAATAGGCTCTGATATCCCACGGTAACGTTCGGGTTCGCGTACGTCGATGATAAGTGATTGGTTATCAGGACTAAATTGTGTCATCAGCTGAAGATCCGCTGTGGACAGTTGCCATGTGGCGAAATCAATCAGTTCGGTTTTTTGTGGAGTCGTGATGGTGTCTGTAATCGGCAATTGCGCTTCTTTTGCTGCTTGCAGTCCGCCATCCAAAACCTGTATCTGCCGCAACCCCGCAGCACGTACCATCCACCAGAATCGGGCTGCCGCGTTCGAGCCGTTTTTGTCATCGTACACGATAATACGCGACTTTTCGGATATGCCTAAACGCTGCAGAAGCGCTGCGAATTGTTTTGGTGAAGGTAAAGGATGTCGCCCGCCTTCACTCGCATCTTCAGGCACTGCCGCTAAATCCTCGTTCAAATCTACATAAATGGCACTGGCAATATGTTCTTTCAGATATCTTTCATAAGCAAGTGTCCCGCTACCAGCGTCAATAAGGATAAGATTTTCCTGAAAGAGGATGGCTGATAGTTCCTTGGCCGAAATAATGGGGGAAAAACTCATGTCACTGCAGGTCTTTATTGAAAAATGCGCCTTTGTTTTCTTTCATTTCAAGCGAATGCTTAATAATCAAATAAGAAACGTTCACCAGATTGCGGAGTTCTGATAGTTGTGGTGAAAGCACGGAATAATTGTAGAGTTCCGTCACAGCTTCATAGATTTCGCGTTGTTTTTTTTGTGCCAGTTTCAGGCGTTTGTCACTACGTACGATGCTCACCAAATCGCTCATCATTTCCTGTAGCTGCCGCCGAAGATAAGAAACAAGTACCATTTCGTCCATCATTTTCATGCCTTCTTCATTCCATTCCGGCACGGCTTTCAAATCATCGAAATTAAAGTCGTTTATGCTTAAAAGTTCTACGGTCTTTATCGCCGCGTTGTGTCCAAAAACCAGTCCTTCCAGTAATGAGTTTGAAGCAAGGCGATTGGCCCCGTGAAGGCCGGAATTGGTACATTCGCCCACCGCGAACAGGTTTTTGATAGAGCTTTGCCCGTTCATGTCAGTCTCAATCCCGCCCATCAGATAATGGCATGCAGGCACCACCGGAATCAGCTGTTTAAATGGGTCAATACCCTCATCGAGGCATTTTTGGTAGATATTTGGGAAATGCTCACGGAACTTTTGCTGATCCATCTCCCGACAGTCGAGTCCGACATATTCATCACCAGAAATTTTCAGTTCATTGTCAATGGCGCGTGCTACGATGTCCCGGGAAGCCAGTTCCTCTCGTTCATCGTATTTATGCATGAATTTCTCACCGTTTTTAGTCCGCAGTTTTGCCCCGTCGCCGCGTACCGCTTCGGAAATCAGGAACAACATGCCATCTCGCTTGGAGTATAGCGCGGTTGGGTGGAACTGATAATACTGCATGTTGGATACCTTGCCACGCGCACGGTGCACAAAGGCAATGCCATCGCCGGTGGCAATCACCGGGTTGGTGGTGTTTTTATATACATGGCCTGCGCCACCTGTAGCCACCAAGGTGATTTTTGCGGTGATTTTCTTTATTTTCTTATGGTCCTCATCCAGGATATAGGCGCCGTAACAATGGATGTCTTCGGTATTTAATTGTTTTCCGGGGACGTGATGCTGCGTAATGAGGTCAATGACGTAATGATGATCGAGGATCTCAATCTGGGGCATCTTGCGCACAGTTTCCAGCAGGGCACGCTCGATCTCGGCACCGGTAATGTCTTTATGATGGACAATGCGGTTCTCGGTGTGTCCGCCCTCACGGCCGAGTTTGAAATCGCCGTCTTTTTCGGTATCGAAACGGGTTCCCCAATCTACCAATTCTTGGAAACGTGCTGGCCCTTCCGTAATCACCATTTCTACGACTTCAAGTTTGTTTTCGCCATCGCCGGCGCGCATGGTATCATCAATATGTTTCTGGAAGTCGTCTTTATCGAAGTCCGTCACCACCGCCAGGCCGCCCTGTGCGTATTTGGTGTTGCTTTCATCTTCATCCGATTTTGTAACGATGATGATTTTGGCAGCGGGATCTTTTTCTGAAATTTTTATGGCATAAGAAAGTCCCGAAATTCCGGAACCGATAACCAGTACGTCTGCTTTAATCATAATCAAATAAACTTAAATAGTTTTTCCTCTGGCTTGCGTACTTTTTTCAGGTGCTGAAAAGCATCGTCTTCTGCGCGGTATCCCAGGGCCAGTGTTACGGTAACGCCTTCTTTATCAGTATCTATTTCTAATATTTCTTCGATTTCTTTCTTTTTGAAGCCTTCCATCGGGCAGGTATCTACTTGCTCCAGCGCCGCGGCAAACATCAGATTGCCAAGCACGATATAGCTTTGCTTTTCGGCCCAGCTTTCAATGGCTTGCTGATTGGGGTTTTGCGTATAGCCATCAATGTTTTTTCGGAAAAGGGAAAGGCTTTCTATCCCTACCTCCCGGACTTCAGAGATGTGCCGGAAATACCCGTCCACATATCTTTCATCAATGTTTTTTTTAGAGATGAGGACAACAAGATGCGAACAGGTGGAGATTTGCGAAGGGTTATGATACGCGGAAATGAGTTTCTGTTTCATTTCAGTGCTTTCGATAATCAGAAGGCGGTATGGTTGCAGGCCCAGTGAGCTGGCAGAGAGTTTCCCTGCCTGTAGAATCCTTGTCAGGACTTCGCTGTCCACCTTTTTAGTGCTGTCGAATTTTTTTACTGAATATCTTTTTTGAAGTGCTTCCAGGTAGTTCATCAAACAAAGATAGGAAAAGTAAGTTTTAAACACGGTTGTTACTGTGCGCCGTTCTCACCAAAAAGTTTCCCGTTTTTCAGGTTCTCAAAATATACATCAGTGTCAAGTTGTGCAGACTGTGCGGCTTTCACGGCGAGCTGGTCGCAGATTTCATTCTCCAGATGGCCGGCGTGCCCTTTCACCCAATGGAACGTAGGCTGGTGAAGTTTGAGTAATGGGATCATACGCTGCCAAAGATCAGGGTTTTTTACATTTTTAAATCCTTTGCGAACCCAACCATAGATCCATTTCTGAGTAATAGCGTCAACCACATATTTGCTATCGGTAAATACATGGATGTCATTGTCCGGGGACTTCAGTTTTTCCAACGCGACGATGACGGCCAGCAGCTCCATACGGTTATTCGTGGTAAGTCGAAACCCTTTGGAGAATCGCCGCTCGTAGTTTTTCTCGGGGACTTTCATCACAATGCCGTAGCCGCCCTTACCCGGATTGCCGCTGCAGGCCCCGTCGGTATAAATGTCAATCCGTAAACTCATGTGTTAGAATTCGAAATCGTCATCGTCATCCAGGTCATTCATGGACGAGCCGGAAAGATGCTGGTTGGTAGGCAGGTCGAAGGCCGCACCGGGATCAATTGTCGCTTTTATCTTTTCGAAGCCGCCTGGCGTGTCAGTCTGTGCAAAATTTGGCATCTCATAACCATTGCCATACAGATCGAGGTCGGCAAATTTTGCGATATTTTTAAAGAACGACATCCGTACATCTGCGGTAGCACCGTTACGGTGTTTTGCGATAATCAGCTCTGCCTGGTTTTCGGTGGAAGTTTCCGCACCATCCTCATCGTTGTCCCAGGTGGTGATTTTATAATACTCGGGACGGAAGATAAAAGATACAATGTCGGCATCCTGCTCGATCGCACCAGATTCCCGCAGGTCAGAGAGTTGCGGGCGTTTGCCTGGGCGCGTCTCCACACTTCGCGAAAGCTGCGACAGCGCAATCACCGGTACGTTAAGTTCTTTTGCGATGGCTTTTAGGGAACGGGAAATGGTGGCGATTTCCTGCTCGCGGTTTCCGCCTCCTTTACCAGAATTTGCCGTCATCAGCTGTAGGTAATCCACCATGATGATTTTCACGCCATGCTGCATCACCAGTCGGCGACATTTCGCCCGAAAGTCGAATACGGAGAGTGATGGCGTTTCATCAATATAAAGCGGAGCATTCTCTAGCGCGGAAACATTAGAGAACAGGCGCTGCCATTCTTCATCGCTCATCTGGCCTTTCCGGAGTTTCTCTGAAGAAATACCCGTTTCTGAAGCGATCATACGGGTGATTAGCTGTACCGAAGCCATTTCGAGTGAAAATAAAGCCAGCGGAATCTGGTGCTGTACTGCAATGTTCCTGGCCATGGACAGCAGGAAGGCGGTTTTACCCATCGCCGGGCGCGCAGCAATAATGATGAGGTCGGAGTTTTGCCAGCCACCGGTTTCTTTATCAATATCACGGAAGCCCGAGGGTACACCGGAAATCCCTTCCTTATCCTTAAGGGATTTTATGGTTTCAATGGCTTGTTTTACAAGTGTGTTGGCACTGTCGAACCCTTTTTTAATAGTTCCGTTGGTGATTTCAAAGAAAGACTGTTCCGCTTTGTCGAGAAGTTCGAAAACATCCGTAGATTCTTTATAAGAACTGTCGATAACGTTGGCTGAAACATTTATTAGGCTACGTAAAATATATTTTTCGAGGATGACACGTACGTGATACTCGATATGCGCGCTGGATGATACGCCCATGGTAAGATCAATAATATAATGATCGCCCCCTGCGAAACTTAGTTTCTCGGTTTTCTTGAGTTCCTGTATTACTGTCATTAGGTCCACAGGATGGTTGCCTTCATACAGTTTGAGGATAGCACGGAAGATCTCCTGATGGCGCGGGTCGTAAAAAACCTCTGCGGTAAGCAGGTCGATTGAATAATCAAGTCCTTTTTTGTCAATCAGGAAGGTCCCGATCACCAGTTTCTCGAAATCTACTGCATTAGGTGGCATTTTACCATCGGAAATAGAAAGTTCCCGGGCAAAATTCCCATGAATCAGTGATGATAAAGTGTCCTTCTGTGTCATAGGGCAAAGATAGGTGTTTTTAAAATTTCATGGAATTTAATAACCAACAATCGCGTGCTGAAATTGCTTACTCGTTTGATTGATAAATAGTTATTATGTTAATAACTCTGTATGCCGTGATAATGCTTCGGTTGGTTGTTATAGCCCGGATTGCAGTGGAAATCCTTTGTTGTAGGGCCGCCTCGCAGAGGCGGCCCTACAACAAAGATTGTAACGTAAAGCCGGTCCGGCCCTGCAAAAAGATATGTCCCTAGATGCTCCTAAATCAATAGTGCATTCTGCGGAGTTTTGGGTTGGTAGTGGCCACCAAAAGTGCGATGAGAACCGTCATGCTGCCACCGAATATAACGGAACGTACTGGCCCAAGCAGTTTGGCCGCAAGACCACTCTCGAACTGGCCCATTTCATTGCTCGACATTATGAAGATGGAGTTTACGCTCAGTACTCTACCACGCAGGTGATCGGGGGTTTTCAGCTGTACGATGGTGCCGCGGATGACTACCGAAATCCCATCGAGCATCCCACTGAGCATTAAAAACACGAAGGAAACCCAATACCAAGACGAGAAGCCGAACGCGATGATGCACAGGCCAAAGCCAGCAACTGCCAATAACAGGATCTTGCCTTGGTTTTTCTTTAAAGGGACAAATGCCAGGAACGCGATGATACACATGGCACCGATGTCTGAAGCGGCATTGAGCAGGCCAAAACCCTCGGAGCCGACTTTGAGGATATCTGTCGCAAAGACCGGTATCATGGCTACGGCGCCGCCAAACAGCACCGCAAACATGTCAAGGCATAAAGCGCCCAGGATTTCCTTGGTTTTATAGATGTAAGAAATTCCTTCGCGCATGCTTTGTACGACGCCCGTTTCGCGTGAAATGATTTCTGAAGGGTGGCGGTTCAGCGTCCAAAAGAATAGGGAGGCAAAGATCATTACGCCAATAACCGCTACGATGGTGCCGGGAATACCAAACCAGTGAATGAGAAATCCGCCCAGCGCGTGTCCGCATACTGAAGCAGTAAGGAAAGTGGCTTGGTTGATGGTAACAGCGTTTGGTAGTGTTTCGCGGGTGACGATCTTAGGAATCATGGACGGGATGATGGGTCCCAGAAATGCGCGGCAAAAACCGGTGAAAAATATGATGGCATAGATGAAATATGAGATCTGCAAGTTACTGAGATGCAGCAGCCGGTGCCCGAAGAATGCCGGGATTACTAAAAGACCAATGAGGAAGACATACATATAATTACAAATCAGCAACAGTTTTTTCTTCTCAGTATTATCGATGACATGGCCTGCGTACAGTGCGGTGGATACTGCCGGGATCACCTCCGACAAGCCAATCAATCCGATAGCAAAAGGGTCTTTGGTTAACTGGTAGATCCACCAACCCATAAGGGTAGCCAGCATTCGGAAAGAGAGGACCAGAAAGAAACGCCCCGTCATCAGGTTTCTGAATTCTGGGATTTTCAAAGTTTGTAATGGCTGTAGTGAAATCATGGAGCAAATGTAGATTTTGAAATCTAGAATATGGCTTGGCTCGCATGATATTTTTCAGTATCTGTGAAAAGAATTATCTTTGAATCATGAACTGGATATTACTCATCTTGGGCGGTTTATTCGAGACTGCCTTTGCCACGTGTCTCGGTAAGGCGCAGGAAACTACAGGCCGAGAAAGTTACTTTTGGTGGTGTGGTTTCGCGCTGTCGCTTTTTATGAGTATGTTCCTGCTCTACAAAGCTATTTCGGTTGGCAGCAGCCCGATCCCTGTGGGGACTGCCTATGCCGTGTGGACTGGCATTGGGGCGGTAGGTGGTGTAGTGGCCGGTATCTTTATCTTCAACGAGCCTGCTACGTTCTGGCGAATGTTTTTTGTATTCACGCTGATTGCCTCCGTGGTGGGTTTAAAATCAGTTTCAAATTAAATTTTTTGTCATAAAAAAAGCCTGCCGAAGCAGACTTTAGAAATGCAATGAGGATTATCTTTTAATAATTTTTGTAGTTTCGATGAGTTCGTTTCCGGAAAATACTTTGACGAGATACACTGCTTTCGGAAGTTTTTCTATGTTAATCGAACTGTCTGCAGTGCTTAACACCAATTTTCCGTTCATATCGAAAATTTGTGTTTTCGTGATTGTCTGTTTGCTGTTGGGTTTTAAGTTAATCACGTTTGTGGCCGGGTTCGGGTAAACGGATACCTTTTTTAGATTAGAATAAACGTCTTTTGTGCCAAGCGCAGTTTCACCGGTAATTCTAAAAGCGAGACCTTCAAAAGGTTCTCCCCAAATGGATTCAATCGTAGTCCAGTTTGTAAATCCTGAACCGCTTAGATTGGCTTCATCTATCACCACCGGAACTGCATATTGACCATTCCCATTAATCCAGTAGGAAACTTCATCCAAGTCCGTCCCAATTGGCGTGGAGAAGTTTACACGTGGTGCAAAGGCTACCCAATATCGTTTGTCAGCCTCAAGAAATAAATCAGAGCCTAATGCTGTAGAGATGTTAACTGTAATTTCAAAGACTGTGGGACTTCCGGTCGTTGAAATACTGGATGCAGCAGGATTATTAACAATATTGATGACAGCTACTGCATTTCCGGCATTACTAGGTGTTGCTGAGGGAAATCCGTTGTTGTCCTCAAAAATATAGAGTCTGCTGCCTAAAAAAAGATTGGTTAAATTACCATCATACTGTTCTACAAAGAAGATAAATTTGTCAATCTTTGTTCTTTCGCTGAGTTGGAAATCATCTGCTGCAATAACTAAATTATTTCCTTGGTCGGCGGTAGATATAATATTGTCAGAATAGATAGGAAATTGCTGAAATATTACATCGGCTTTTGCGGTAGTTTCATACGGCAAATTACTGACTAACTTGGGGTTTTTGTAGAAATTCCCCGTTTGAGCGTGGGCTAAGGACAGCGCAAAAACCGTCCCTAACAAATAAAGATGTTTCATGGCTAAAAGGTTAATTAGTTTCAGTAAATGTATAGATTTAATACTTTACTACAAAATTTGTAAGAAAATTACCAATTTTCCTGTCATTTGCCAAACGTGGGATTTTGTTTTGTCCGCCTAATTTACCCTCCGATTTTGCATACTCATGGAAGGTGTTTTTCTGTAATCTGCTTATAACCAGAGGTTTTAGGATGTTTCCTGCAATCAAATCATCATAGTATGTGTTGCGCTGCCGCATTTCCTTATCAAGATTCTCACTGAATTTTGCCAGGTCTTCAGGCTCTTTTTCAAACTCAATGAACCATTCATGGTAAGGCAGGCCCTCTGCGGGATTTACCTGTGGTGCCAGATGAAATTCTGTAATTTGTGCCGGGTACTTTTCCACGGTCGCTTTCATTGCCTCTTCTACTTCAAAGGCAATCACGTGTTCGCCAAATGCCGAGGTGTAATGTTTGGTACGTCCCGAAACCAACACCCGGTAAGGCGCTTTAGAGATGAACCGAACCACGTCACCGATAGAATAAGCCCAAAGCCCCGAATTAGTGGTTAAGATCAAAGCGTAATCCTTTTGAAGTTCGATGTCCTTCAGAGTAAGTCTGCGTGCGTTTGGCTTCCCAAATTCTTCTAGCGGGACAAACTCATAAAAAATACCGTGATTGGTTAAAAGTAATAGGCCGTCTTTTGTATAATCATCCTGAAACGCAAAAAAGCCCTCACTCGCCGGAAACGTTTGTATAGTATCGACAGGCTTTCCCAAAAGTTCGTTCATCTTCTCGCGGTAAGGCTCGAAATTGACGCCGCCAGTAATGATGAGTTGCAGATTTGGGAATAATTCGGTGATTTTCTTACTGTTGCGCTCGATCAGTTTTTCAAAGTACATGATGAGCCACGGTGGTATCCCTGAGATCAATGTCATGTTCTGCTTCTCGGTTTCTTTTACGATTTCATCCACCTTGGTTTCCCAGTCTTCAATTAAATTGGTTTTAAGGCTTGGCAAGCGGTTTTTCTGAAGATAATTAGGGATGTGATGTGCGACAATGCCCGAGAGTCTGCCGGTCTTAATGCCGTTTATCTCTTCAAGTTCGGGGCTACCCTGTAGGAAAATCATTTTACCGGCCACAAAATCCGCATTGTTTTTCTGCTGGATGTAATGAAAGATCGCGCTTTGCGCGGCAGCGATTTGGTAAGGCATTCCTTCCTTAGAAATCGGGATGTATTTGGAGCCGGATGTTGTGCCGGATGTTTTTGCAAAATATTCGGGTGTGCCAGTCCACAGGATATTTCGCTGTCCTTTTTTTATTTTTTCAATATAAGGCTTTATGTCCTCATAATCAGTGATCTGTACGTTTCGCTGGAAGGTCTGAACGGTGTTAATCTCCTCAAAGTGATGCTCACGGCCGAATAGGGTCTTCTCCGCATTTTTCACGAGTGACAGCAATAAGCGTTGTTGGTCTTCAACTGCATTTGTCTTGAATTTCTCGGTTTCCCGTACGTGTTTTTTTGCCCAGGCAAAGGCAATTTTTTTCTTGATGAATTGTATCATAAGGCAAATTTAGCAGATTTTAGGACAAATAATGGTTAAAACTGAAAGCGATAGCCTGCCGCCAGGCTTAGCAAGAAAATTGCGAGTATAATACCGCTGTATTTCTAGATTTCCTTAGCGTCGTTCCTATAACCTAACACCGAAAGGATTAATGTTAAAACTAACCAAAAGCCTTTTCTATTGCGGATGTATTTTGCTGAAATACAAAAAACTGCCTCACGTAAAAAGGAGGCAGTCATTTTTTTATCTAGCATTGATTAGGCTTATCTGGTGGCGTTTGCAGTCCATGTCTTTCCGTTGTGGCTATAGAGCACCGTCAGGTTATTATTGGTGATTCTGATGTAGGATGCACCTGTAGAACCTACCATCGTCATTGTATTGTCGCCTTCTTTTTGAAACTCAAGCCCGTTAATATCCGGGATTCCGTCCGAGAATCGGAAATTATATTTCGTAGCACTGCCAATTTTCGTTACGAAGACGCTCCCGTTACTTGTATTCACCTCTTTGGTGCCCTCGGCAAAAGTTAACGTTCCTCTATACGTCCCTGCAAAAAAGTCGTTATCCGAGGGGTCGTCGTCGCGGTCGCAGGATATCAGTGTAGCGAATGAGAAGATTAAAAGTAAGGCTCCCAGCACACGGGCAATTTTCCCATATCCGTAAAAACGGTTTTCTTTGATCAGTTCTTTCATTTTTAAATTTTTTGAATGATGAGGTTCGGTTTTCAAATTCGGTGCCAGCTAAATATTGCTGTTTTATTTTAACTTATTTTTATAACATCTCATATTATATTTTACTTTTCGTAATTGTTCCGCTAATAATTTAGCTTTTAATAATTGGTTGATTGGCAGTGGTTTTCGAAATAAACCTTACATTTGCCAGTACTTTCACGGTTCCGGATACTTTCCGGAATCGTTTTTGCCGTTCATGCGACACCAAAAACGGCCTTATATTAATTTTATGCAGTTAAAATCAATCCGCGATGCTTTTCTCCCGGAAATGCTTCAGAAAGAATTCGGGAAAGAAATCTTTGAAAATCTACGAACCTCACAGCGTGTTACCGTAAAGGGTTTTGCCGGCTCATCACCCTCCATATTCGCCGCTGAACTTTTTCTTACTCAACAAAAAAGCATACTTTTCCTGATCGAGGATAAGGAAGAAGCACTTTATGTGACCGCCGAGCTAGAGGACCTGCTAGGCAAGGAGCAGGTGTTGTATTTCCCATCGACGCACCTGGACCCTTATCAGATTGAAAAAACACAGAACGCAAATCTGGTGCTGCGTACCGAGGTGCTTAACCGACTGAACGCGGATAAAAAACCCAAAGTCATAGTGGCACCGTTTGCCGGGCTGTCCGAAAAAGTTTTGAAAAAGGAAGACTTCAGTGCCATTTCACATAAAATTAAAGTTGGGGAAAGTCTCGATTTTGATTTTACTGAAGAATTGCTGCATCAGTTTAACTTTCAGATGACCGATTTCGTGTCAGAGCCGGGCGAGTTTTCAGTGCGCGGCGGCATCGTCGATGTATTTTCCTATTCCAATGAAGAGCCTTACCGCATCAATTTTTTCGGGAATGAAATCGAAAGTATTAAGACCTTCAATATAGAAACGCAGCTTACCAACGGCAAGGTGGATGAATTTCAGTTGGTATCGAACATGAATTTCGCGGTCTCTGGCAGTAAGGTTACCCTGTTTGAAATTTTGCCTAAAGACAGTTTCGTCGTATCAAAAAACGCTTTTCTGGCTTTAAAGAAAATCACCGCTTTCTTTGAAAAGGCGCATCAGAAATTCGATACACTCAGCAAAGACATCAAGCACCAGACGCCGGCTGAACTTTTTGTTTCGGAGCAAGAATTTATAAATGACCTCTCAAAACTCAAGCATATAGATTTTACGCTGGATGCGTTGAATGACCATGTGAAAGCCACAGAAATACAACTCAGCCAGACACAGCAACCCAGTTTCCATAAAAATTTCGAACTGTTGATGGAGGATTTGCGTGAAAAGCGCGAAGCCGGTTTCGGATTGTGGATTTCTTTTTCGGGTGAAAAACAGAAGGAACGTCTGGAAGCTATCTTTGAGGAAATTCTTTCTGTTTCCGATGAGGAGCAGGCTTCGAAGATACCGTTCAAGTCATTCAGGTCCGAGCTGCATGAAGGTTTCATCGATGCGGAGCATAAAATCTCAGTGTATACCGACCATCAGATCTTTGACCGTTATCAAAGGTTTAAGGCGAAGAACACTTTTGCAAAATCCGAACAACTGACGCTGAAAGACCTGATGCAGATGAAAGTGGGCGACTACATCACCCACATCGACCACGGTATCGGTAAATTCATGGGGTTGGTAAAAGTAAATAATGATGGGAAAGTGCAGGAATGTTTCAAACTGGTATATAAAAACGGCGATTTGCTGTATGTCAGCATTCATTCCTTACACAAAATCTCAAAATACAACGGACCCGACGGTAAAGAGATTGTCCTTAGCAAATTAGGTTCGCCCGCCTGGAAGACTTTGAAACAGAAAACCAAAGCCAAGGTAAAACAAATCGCATTTGATCTGATAAAGCTTTATGCACAACGCAAAACGGCCAAAGGTTTCGCTTATAAACCCGACTCTTACTTGCAGAATGAGCTGGAAGCCAGTTTCTTATATGAAGACACGCCAGACCAGGAAAAAGCGACACTTGATGTGAAAAAAGACATGGAAAACGATACCGTGATGGATCGTCTGATCTGTGGTGACGTAGGTTTCGGTAAAACAGAAATCGCAGTACGTGCCGCCTTCAAAGCCGCCACAGATGGTAAGCAAGTCGCTATATTGGTGCCGACAACCATCCTTGCCTTTCAGCATTACCGAAGTTTTAAAGAAAGACTGAAGGATTTCCCGGTAACGATTTCATACCTCAACCGTTTCCGTACCGCAAAACAAAAAGCAGAGACCAAGGAAGGCCTGAAAAACGGTAAGATTGATATCGTAATCGGTACACACCAACTGGTAGGGAAAGATATAGCATTCAAAGATCTCGGTCTGTTGATTATTGATGAAGAGCATAAATTCGGTGTTTCGGTAAAAGACAAGCTCAAAACCCTCAAGAGCAATATTGATACACTTACACTTACTGCAACGCCTATTCCGCGAACACTGCAGTTTTCGCTGATGGCGGCGCGTGACCTTTCGGTCATCAAAACACCACCACCAAACCGTCAACCCGTGGAAACCAGTATTGTAGGCTTTAATGAAGAAATCATCCGCGATGCTATTTCTTACGAATTACAGCGCGACGGGCAGGTATATTTCATCAATAACCGTATCGAGAACCTAAAGGATATCGCAGGGCTTATACAGCGGTTAGTGCCTGATGCTAAGGTGATTACAGGGCACGGGCAGATGGATGGCAAACAGTTGGAACGCAATGTACTGGATTTTATGGAAGGCAAATACGATGTACTGGTCTCGACCACCATTGTAGAAAGTGGCGTGGATGTACCGAATGCCAATACCATGTTCATCAATGATGCGCAGCGTTTCGGGATGGCAGACCTGCACCAGATGCGCGGCCGGGTGGGGCGTAGCAACCGTAAAGCATTTTGCTACCTCATTACACCACCATTTGATATGATGACCTCTGATGCACGCAAAAGGCTGGAAGCGATAGAGCAGTTTTCGGACTTGGGCAGTGGTTTTCAGATTGCGATGAAAGACCTTGAAATACGTGGTGCCGGGGATTTGCTGGGTGGCGAACAAAGCGGTTTCATCAACGAAATGGGTTTTGATACTTACCAGAAAGTCATGCAGCAAGCCTTGGAGGAATTACAGAACGAAGAGGAATTTGAAAATCTTTTTGAAAATGAAGCCGACCGTAAAAAACTCTTTAAATCAAACAAAGAAGTCAATATTGATACGGATTTGGAACTGATGCTGCCCGACTCCTATGTGCAGAGTATAGAAGAGCGCCTATCACTATACCAAAAACTGGCTGAAACTGAAAGTAAAACCGAACTGCAAGCCTTTGAAAATGAACTTATAGACCGCTTTGGCAAGTTGCCTCCGGAAGTAAGAAATTTATTGAAATCCGTAGAGTTGAAGTGGCTGGCGGCCGAAATTGGTTTCGAGAAAATTGTGGTGAAAAACGGCGTTTTCCTAGGCTATTTCCCTGCAAATCCACAAGATAAGTTCTATCATAGCGAAAAATTTAAAAAAATCATTGCTTATTTAACCACCAATCCCTCCGAAGCCACTTTAAAGGAGAAACAATCCAAAGAGGGCAATCAACTGATGATGCGCAAAGAAAATGTGCAGCACGTAGATGAGGTAACCAATGTGTTGGAGCGGATTTTAGGGAAATAAGTATCTTTGGAAAAAACCTGAATGAAGCGATTTAATGAAAGAGAACTTTGTTATTTTGAAAGATTTCATGACAGAGGTACGCGATGAAGAAGTTACGGTTACCCTTTTCTACGTGCCTGAAAATGAGGGACTGGCGTTTGGGGATACTGTTTCGCTTTATTTACCGTACAATCAATATTAAACTTACATGAAATATCTTATCATCGGCCTAGGCAACAAAGGCGAAGAATATGCGGAAACGCGCCACAATATCGGTTTTAAAGTAGCTGAAAAGATTGCGGCGGAAATAGACGCGCCCTTCAAATCAGCCAATTTCGGGTGGTTGGCTGAAGGTAAATACAAAGGCCGTAAAGTATTGGTACTGAAGCCCGATACATATATGAACCTCTCCGGGAAAGCCGTAAGATTCTGGATGCAGAAAGAAAATATTCCGCTTGAAAATATTATGGTGATTACGGATGATCTTGCGCTGCCTTTTGGCACTTTAAGGATGAAGATGAAAGGTTCCGATGCGGGCCATAACGGTCTTAAAAGTATCCAGCAAGAATTGCAGACACAGGACTATCCACGCCTCAGATTCGGTATTTCCGCGGATTTTTCCGAAGGAAAGCAGGTGGATTATGTACTCGGCAAATGGACAGAGGAGGAAAAAGAAAAACTTCCCGAAAGAATCGAGAAGTTTTCTAAAGCCTGTTTGTCTTTTGTTTTTGCAGGCATACAGAATGCCATGACAGGTTTTAACGGTAAATAATTACAGCCATGTTACCGTGCCGCTTTCTACACAGTAGTTGGCGCCTACAATCTTAATTTTGCCCTCCTGTTCCATCTTGTTAAGGGTAGAGCTTTGGTGGCGTATGTCTTGGATGGTGCGCTGTATGTTGCAGATATTCAGTCTTTCAAGTAAATCCTCGTTTTTGGAGGAACGTTCTTCCCCATCTTTTATCACCTCTTGTATGCAGGGATCGAAATGATAGATAAGATGGTTAAGATTATCCATGCCTAAACCTTCGATTTTCGGTGCGTCCAATCCGCCTTTCAAAGCGCCACATTTGCTGTGCCCTAATACCACAACCAGTTTGGAGCCGGCTACATTGCACCCAAATTCCATGGAACCCAATATGTCTTGGTTTACAAAATTACCTGCAATCCGGATGCTGAAGATGTCACCTAAACCCTGATCGAAAATTAGTTCAGCGGATGTACGACTGTCGATACAGCTTAGGATTACAGCAAACGGCCATTGGCCTTCACGCGTATCGTTTACTTGCTCTAGTAGGTTACGGTTTACCTTAAGGTTGTTCACGAAGCGCTGGTTTCCTTCTTTCAGAAATTCCAGAGCCTTTTCTGGGGTGATGGTCGATTGGGTTTCAGAAGTATGTGCTTTCATCGTATTTTCTATGTGCCACGGTGGGCGTTATTTTATTTATTAAAATTGTTTTAAGTATTACATCGCACGACGGTGGTCGATGGTGATGTGTGAGTGCTGGTTGGACGCGTAATCGTTATAATTCGTACGGAAACCAATCAATTGTACCTCTATATTGTCCTCTTTTGCACGGATGTTGGCAAACTCCTGTATCATTTCAAGTACGTCTGAGGTGATGTAAGAGGTTGATTTCGCGTCGATGGTCACACGTGAGAACGGTTGGATGTTTTTTAGGGTTTTCTTAATCGCGGCTTTATTCAGGAAAGAGACTTCCTCAGCCAGTTTCAGGGTTATTTCATCGGCTTCTTCCAGTTCCTCACGGCTGAAGTAGTAAGCACGTTTCATATTTCCCTGTAGTACAAAAAATATGGCAATGGCCATGCCTATGGCAACGCCGGTAAGTAAATCTGTAAATACTACCGCCAAAATGGTTGCTAAGAACGGGAGATACTGAAATTTACCTTTCGCCATAAAATGCTTTATCTTCTGCGGACTTGCCAATTTATAACCTACCAAAAGTAATACCGCAGCCAGCGTGGCAAGAGGGATGAGATTCAGCAGGAAAGGGATGCTTAATACACATACCAGCAATAAAACCCCGTGGATGATGGCAGAAACCTTCGAAGTAGCGCCTGCATTGGCGTTTGCGGAAGTACGTACCACCACTGATGTTACCGGTAGCCCACCAATCAGCGAGCTGATCAGGTTCCCGATGCCTTGTGCGCGAAGTTCCAGATTGGTGTCTGTAATCCTGCGCTGCTTGTCGAGTCTGTCGGCCGCTTCAATACATAATAGCGTTTCGATAGAAGCTACTACCGCGATGGTGGCGCCAACAATCCATACCTGTGGATTTGTAAACCCGCTAAAATCGGGCATGGTGACAAGCGCTGCAAATTCCGCCGCTGAAGTGGGTACCGGGAGTGTCACCAAATGTTCAGGCGAAATAGCCAATGAACTACTGGTCATTTTGAAAAATTCATTCACTAAAATCCCTACAATTACCGCTACCAGAGCGCCAGGTAGTAGTTTCAGTTTTTTTAACGAAGGAATGTTGTCCCAGGCCAGAAGTATCGTAAGAGAAATAACCGTAACGATGATGGCACCCGGATGAAGCGCCGAAGCTACATTGCCGATGTAAGTGCTTATGTTTGTGAGGCTAAAGCCATTTTCAAAAACACGTTCGCTGCTGAAAGAACCCGCGTCGTAACCCAGCGCATGCGGAATTTGTTTCAGGATGATAATAACCCCAATACCCGCCAGCATACCTTCGATCACACTGTTTGGGAAGTAGTTGGAAATGCTGCCCGCACGGAAAAAACCCATAGCCAACTGTAACAAACCTGCAATAAGACCAGCGCAAAGAAAAAGCTCGAACGCGCCGAGTTCGGTAATGGCAGACAGTACAATAGCCGCTAAACCCGCTGCCGGACCTGAGACTGAAATGTTTGAATTTGATAGTGAGCCGATCACGATGCCGCCCACGATCCCTGCGATGACGCCAGAAAGTGGTGGCGCGCCGGAGGCCAGTGCAATCCCCAAACATAAAGGCAACGCGACCAGAAATACAACAACTCCTGAAGGAAAATTCTCTTTAATCCCCTCAAATATATTTTTATTTTGTTTCATTTTAAGAAAAGAAATGATGTTATGTGGTTAATTGTCAATATGTTGAAAATCAACCATACATATTAAAACTTAATTTTTTTTACACAGAGGGACAGTCTCAGTTATTAAAAAAATGAGCAAAATATCCCGAAATGATGTTAAAAATTAAGCTTCTGGAGGAGGGGAAATGACAGAGGAGTAAGGTGATGCCGCAAGATGCTCATCAGCGGAAAGAAATGCCTTTTGATTGCCGGAGGACTGAAAGAACTTTAGGAAATCATGTACATTCAGTGTGGCCGGAAGTGTTTTTTCTGAAAAAGTGATTGGTGAATTATGGGTTTCTTCTTCAGAAATCATCATATTGGTCTGTGGCAGCTCTACCCCAAAGGCAAGCGCAACCGTAGGTGCAGCCATAAAATTGATAAAAATCGCCAGAACCAATATGTTCCAAAAATATCTCACTTCACAAATTTTCAGCTACAAATATAAGGGGAATGAATAAAAATGCAAACCCTAATTATAGATTTTGACTAAATATTAACAATTATTAATACGCGGCATCTATTGTTTGAAATGGCGCTTATTATTTTTTACCCATTACCCAAGTAGAGTTTGTTAGGTCGTAAACCTTCTGTATATCCGCAAGAATCTCTTCAAAATCAATCTCTAAATCAATGAGTTTGCCAGTTTTCATATTGAATACCCAGCCGTGTACAATTGGGTAATCATCCAGGATATAGCGCTCTTGCACACAGGCCATTTTGATGATATTGATACATTGTTCCTGTACATTCAGTTCTACCAGACGGTTGTAGCGTTGCTGGTCACACTCAATAGCATCAAGTTCTTTTTGGTGGATGCGGTAAACATCGCGTATGAGCCTTAACCACGGATTCAGGATGCCGAGGTCCTCGGGTGTCATCGCGGCCTTTACGCCACCGCAGCCGTAATGCCCGCAAACGATGATGTGTTTCACTTTCAGATGTTCCACCGCGTATTCTATGACTGCGGTAGAGTTCATATCCAGCGTATTCACCACATTGGCGATATTGCGGTGTACGAAGACTTCGCCCGGTGCCATGCCCATCAGTTCTTCAGCGGTTGCCCGGCTGTCAGAACAGCCGATGTACAGATATTCCGGGTTTTGCCCAGCCGCGAGTTTATCAAAAAATTCGGGATCAGCATTTAGTTTTTCGGCAATCCATTTTTTATTGTTTTCGAAGATGGTTTCGTAATTTTTCGACATGATAGATACTTAAATTTTATGATTGATGTAGCCGGCGGTCGCGTTTTCATTTGAGGTGATGACACCTGGGTTTCCTATTACTACCGAATTTGAAGGAACATCGAAATTGATATAGGCATTCGGCGCGATCAGCACGTTATTTCCAATTTTAATGTTACCTACCAACACTGCGTTGGGCCCGATCCAGACTTCGTTTCCGATCGTGGGAACACCTTCATTTTTTCCGCGGTTGGCCTGCGCGATGGTGACGCCCTGCGCGATATTGCAGTTTTTACCGATGACCGCTTTCGGATTGATGACTACCGCGCCCCAATGCCCGAGATAAAATCCTTCACCGATCTGCGTTTCGGGATAGATCTGGAAACCATATTTTATTTGATAATGTCTCAGGACGACCCGCCAAAACATTCCTAATAACGATTTTTTTGGGTGTCGCTGGCATTTGCGCAGCAAATAAATGAAATGCAGGTTCGGATTGATGCATTTTGCCCAGATATGTGTGGCAGAAAGCATTTTCCCGCTCTCCCGGTAGAAATCTTTTTGAATGATGGTGGGTGATGACATCAGTACAAATTTCAGTTATTTTTTTTAAAGACCATCAATTATTCCGATAATTTTCTCCACCGATTTTTCCAGACTGAATGGGATTTCGTAGTTTCCGAGGTTTCGTTGATAATCACGGAATTTTTCAGGATTCAGCAATGCCGTTTTCATTCCCGTATAAATTCCGTCTTCAGAATTTTCCATGATCAGTCCGAGTTGCCCGTCACACAGCATTTCTCGAACGCCCGAAACATCAGTGGCGATGATGTTCTTTTTTAAAGTAATGGCCTCAAACAAGACGGTCGGGAAACCTTCATACCTGGAGCTTAACACAAAAAAATCAGCTGCCTTGATGTGCGGATACGGATTGTCGCTAAAGCCTGTCATTTCTGCATGATCATCTAATTTAAGGTCATTTCTAAGTTTTTTGATATTCTCAAAATCGTAACCGTCGCCGATGATCTTCACTTTAAAACCAAAACCTTCGTCCAGCAATCTCCGCTGAGCTTTCAGAAGCCTGTCGAATCCTTTTTGCGGAAAAACAGTACCAACAGAAACGAATAGCGGCAGGTTGTCTTTGGCGGGTTCTAAAGGCTCAGCCGCTTTCTTCAGGATTTCTAATGTGTCGAGCGGGTTGTAGATCCGACAGATTTTCTGCTTTTCAACATCGTTTTCGGCCACACTTTCAAAGTCCTGTTTGATATGATCTGAAATCACCAGAATTTTATCGAAACCGAAAAACTTACGTATTTCTGCATCGTCGTATTTGTGAAAGTGCGTTTTTCGCAAATCATTATGAATCCAGACAATTTTTTTTGAAGATTTCAAAGGTGAATTGAGGATTTCGTCGCGCATCCCGTGTATCGCCGCGAACTCGATATCGTATTTTTTACCTTT
This sequence comes from Chryseobacterium sp. 6424, assembly GCF_003692615.1. Taxonomy (NCBI): domain Bacteria; kingdom Pseudomonadati; phylum Bacteroidota; class Flavobacteriia; order Flavobacteriales; family Weeksellaceae; genus Chryseobacterium; species Chryseobacterium sp. 6424. Next base: position 2,323,444 of record NZ_CP023540.1, on the reverse strand, counting down.
TAAAATAGTTTTATAAAGAACCTTAGGGAATGTTTTTAAAAATCCCTGATACAACTTACGGAAGAGTTTTTCCGGCAAATCCTGAGGACGGTTTGTGGTAATCATTTCGCCTTTGTTCAGGTGCAGAATATTCACGAAATCAGGCACATCAGCCAAATATTTCCCCGAATAAAGATTGAGCAAAAGGTCAATCTCATATTTATCAGGCGGCAGATTTTTAAGAAAAGTCACCAGCACTTTTTCTGCGCCACCGTGCCGCAGCGAACCGATTCGGATAAGGATTTTCTTTTTCGCCACAGGTTATTTTACGGATTTATACGTGTAAGGTAAATTTTCTTTGATATATGCGTCCAGTGATGGGCGGTGGGCTTCAAGCGCCCTTGGATAAAGCGTGTTGTTCGCTAAAGATTTATCGCCATATTCCTCAACCGTGCAGATAAATCTGGCCGGAACACCCGCGTAAACAGAATTTGGTGGCATCGAAGAACTTAAGACAGAACCTGCGCCCAGAATGCAGTTGTCGCCCATTTCCACGCCGGGCAAGATCGTGCAGTTGTTGCCGATAAAGCAGTTTTTACCGATTTTTATACGGCCGAAATTTCGTGCATCCGCATATTTCTCCATCGAACGGATGACGTACATCGCGCCATCGTGGTTGATGAAGGTGCAGTTGGCGGTAATTTTCGACCGGTCACCGATTTCAATTAGGTAAGGTTCCGACCCGAATTTTGGGGCTTCCACAAAAATAACTTCCTTTCCTACTTTCAGGCCGCGCGCCTTGCAGACTTCAATGTAAGCTCGGTTGTAAAGGCTGCGCCACAGCGTATTGATTTTAAGGATGATTCTGTATGAAAATATCATTTTTTATCCGTTAGATTGATCAAAACCTGTTCGACAGCATTAAAAATATCTTGGTTATCAAATTGGTTTTCAATGGCTAAGAGGTTTTGCTTAATATTTAAAACTAAATTCTCGTCCGTTAAGAATTCCTTCATCGCGCGGTAGATTTCCTCGGTGTTACAGTTGATAAGCAGGCCGGTTTTTCGGTTTTCAATCATCAAACCCACATCACCGGTATCGGTCGCGATGATCGGTTTTTGCAGAATGAGCGCCTCCGCGATAACGAGCGGCCACGCCTCAGATTCCGAAGGTAAAATAAAGAAATTCGCGCTGCTGATGTAGGGATACGGGTTCATTTTGTTGCCCGCCAGCAAAAAAGTTCTTTCTACGCCGAGTTTTTTCTGCTGTTGGAGGAGGTTCGCGCGTTCTTCACCATCGCCGATTATCATCACCGAATGTTTAAAACCCTCGGAAATCAACCTGGCATGCGCCTCCATCAATTTATGGAAACCTTTGCGCGTGTGCAGGCGACCGACAGCTATGAAAACCGGTGCCGAAGGCATTTCCGGACGCGGCCCGGCGGCTTTCTGCTTTATTTCTTCAATGGCAACGGCGTTGATTATCACGCTTTCCGGCGGGTACTGAAGGCCCGGATGTTCACGGTGCATCAACTTTTTAATATTATCTGAACAGTACACGATGTGGTCAAACTGCGGAAACTGCCTGATAATCTGTGGTACCAGCACGGCGATTTTCTTTTCGTTAATTTCCGAATGAAACCACGCGATTTTTCTCGATTTTTTGTTGGAAGAATTCAAAACTTTGCCGAAATCCCGCCAATCCATCGCGATTTCGACATCAAATTTGTCTTTGAGCAGGAAGCGGTCGGTAAGTTGCGGGAATCTTTTTAAAAATTCAAGTTTCAGGCGGCGCAGCACGAGTTGCGCTTTAAAGACAAAAGGATTTTTGCTGAAATCTTCCTTTCCGCGAGCAATGGAAATCTTCTTCACGTGTGCCGGAATTTCGTTGCGCAATTCGCCCTGATCAAGACTTAAAAGTACCGTGAAATCGAACTTTTTCCGATCCAGATTATTCAACAAACTCAGCAACACTTTCTCTACACCGCCCATTTCCATAGAGCGGTGCCGAAAAAGGACTTTTATTTTTCTTGAAGCCATGAGTTTGATTTACAGTGCTTTATTAGATGAAATTTTGAATAGGAACGAAGATAATTTTGCCGGCAGTTTTTGATGAAAAAGAAACTGGGTGAATCTTTTGTCATTCGGGAAGTCGCGTTCGGCTTTCTTTAAAATAATAGCTAAACCCTCGCGATCCTGATATTTCACCGCAGTTTTAGCGGCAAACAACAGATTTTCCGCAGTTTGCTTAGCTTGCGGATCTAAAATATTTAAAAATACATCAGGTTCAAAAGTGTCATACGAATCCTCACCCGTCCGTTTTCGTTCAAGATAAAATGCACGCGCTTTTTCTACAAAAATCCAGCGTACCAGTTTCTCTGACTTTCGGGAAATTGACGAGTCTAAAATTCGGTATTTCAAAAGCGGCTCTTTGATATTCCCGAATTTATGCCCTTCAGCCATCAGCCTAAAGTAGAGGTCGTAGTCTTCGCAACCGATCATTTTTTCGCGGTAGAAGGTCTTTTTATCGTTCCGCCACATCAGCACGGGGTGAAAAAGCGAAATGTTTTTCAGCATATTTTGCCTGATTTCCGCATCGCTTTGCGGAGCTGTCAGTTTTTTAAAGGACATTCCGTTCTCATCGATGACATCCAAATCACTTCCGACCATGAAGATATCCGGGTTTTCGGATAAATAGTTCACCTGTTTTTCGAAACGGTCGAGTGCCGAAATATCGTCTGCATCCATCCGCGCGATAAAATCGCCTGTTGCCTGCTCTAAACCGCGGTTTAAATTTTTAATGAAACCAGCCGCGCCACGGTTCTGGCTATTTTTAATTAAAATTATCCGTTTGTCTGCGCTTTCGTACTCCTCCAGAATTCTTAAAGTACCGTCGGTGGAAGCATCCTCGATTATGATAAACTCAAAATACGGATAAGTCTGCTGCAGAATGGATTCCACTGCTTCGTGAAGGAATTTTTCGGCGTTGTAAACGGACATCACCACGCTAATTAAGGGTGGTTTTACCTTAAGCAACATGACTAAAAAGTATATTCGGTTTCATAAACTTTTTTTCAGTGTTAGAAAAAGGCTAGCGGTTTTAAAAATTTTAAACTTCAGTAAGATAAGCAATATTTTATTTTTTGATGAAGCTTTTGGAAATGAGATTTGCAGCAGTTTATTCTGTCTCATAATGATATATATCTTTCTCAAAATGCGTTTCGTGTTTAAATTTTCATCGCTTTGCCACAACAATTGAAGGCAATGTAAAAGTATGGCAGATAGTTTCTGGTTTTTGTAATCTATAGCATATTCTTTTTCTACAGTATCAGATTTAATTATAAAATCAAGAAATGTTTTTTTATGATAAAGATACCTGATGAATTGTTCGCTCTGAGGTCTTTTACTTAGTGAACTGGGTAATTGTCTGTAAAAATAAGAGGCGGTTTGCAGAAAAACGATTTCTTTAACATTTATAAGGTAATTATGGAAAAATATTTCATCCTCATTAGTGACACCGTCGGTAAAGTATAGTTTTTTTTCGCGGATTAGTAGCAGATTAAAAAGTTTATTAGATACATAGCCCTGTGTTTTTTTGTAATCTGTAATAACTTTCTGTAACTCTAGGGGTAAATTAAAAGTTTCGTTACGATAACCTTGTGTCCGTTCTTCGATATGATTCGGAAATTTTTTAATTAAGTCCTGAACTACCAGCTTATACTTTGATGGTGTATGATACAGATAATCCTGCAAAAATGTAGGCCCTACCCAATCATCACTATCTATAAAATTTACGAAATCACCATTTGCGTTACGGATGGCTAAATTCCGTGCCCGGCTTACACCAGAATTAGTGCCGGTACTTAAAAGTTTAAAGCGTGCGTCTGTATTGCACCATTCTTTTGCAATTTTTGCAGAATTGTCTGTACTGCAATCATCAATCAGAAGGCACTCCCAGTTTTTATAAGTTTGTAGGTATATAGATTCGATACAGTGGTTCAGGAACTGTTCGGTATTATAGATGGGTACAATAATCGTAATTAACGGTTTTAGTTCCATTTAGTTTGCGTTACATAATTTGAGTTGTAAAAAGTTTTGTGTTTGAGGGTACATCTTTTCTAACCACGCAACCCGCGCCCAAAATCACATTATCACCAATCGTAACGCCTTTCAGGATGATGCAGTTGGCGCCGGTCCACACATTATTCCCGATTTTAATCGGCGCGGTATTGAATTCGGTTTTAGAAACTGAAAACGGTTCAGAAGTGTATTTGTGATTATGATCAAAAATCTTCAGACCTTCGCCGAGGATGCAGTTTTCGCCGATTTCGATGCGGTCGAGGCACGAAATCGTCGCCCGCGTAATATAGGTGTCTTTGCCTATGATCAAAGAGGCACCGGGTTTAACGGTGATGAAATTATATTCGTTAATACTGACATTTTCTGCGATTTCGATAACAGCTTTTGCATCCACCGTAATCCGGTTGTGTTTGCCCAGCCGGAAACTTCTGTGTACGCGGCTTTGCGCGTTGGCCAAAAACTGTTGACGCTGCGCGAACGACAGCAGGCTGTGCAGAATTTCGTAAATTTTCGAAGCCGTTTTTGCAAATAAAGATTTTGCCATCATGAGTGTCTTTGCGGTGCAGACAAAACTAATGATTTGAAAATATATTTAAGTATTTTTGGCAAAATATCACTTTAAATGCCTCCATTAGTCACCATTTCGATTCCGGTTTTCCGTTGTGAAGATTTTATTTTAAAATGTCTGGAATCTGTGCGGACGCAAACTTATAAAAATATTGAAGTTTCGCTGATCAATGACCAAACGCCTGATGACAGCGTGCGTATTGCAAAAGATTTTATTCAAAAACACCAACTGCAAAACTGGCAGATCTCTCATTTAGACCAGAATTCCGGACTGTCAGTAGTTCGCAACAAAGGAATTGAAACTGCGACCGGTAAATACCTTTTTTTTCTGGACAGTGACGACTACCTAAAACCCAACTGCATCGAACTTCTGGTAGATATCGCGGAGAAAACCGAGGCTGAAATGACGGTTGCACAGCTGGAATGTCAGCAGCTGCAGACCGGCCAAAGATCTATCTGTATACCACTTACGTCTCCGCACGAAATAATCGAAGGAAATGTGGCGGTAATGACGGCATTTGCGCGCGGCGAACTGGTGACCTATGCTGTTAACAAACTGATTTTGACGGATTTTATACGCCAGAACGAAATTTGGTTTGTGCCGGGTCTTTATGCGCAGGACGAACTCTGGACGTTTCATATGATGCTGAAACTTAAGAAAATTGCGATCACCAAAGAGCTGACATACACTTATGTTTTGCACGAAAAATCGGTAATTCACAACAGAAACCGTCGGCATTTCGATAACTGGGCTACGATTATCGGCCATTTCGCCACTGAACTAAAAACCGTTAAAGATAACGAAATCCGGAATCTAATCCGCGCCCATATCGTGAACTATAAAACGATGACTCTGGTGATGAACTGGAAGGCGAAACAGGACTCCGATGAGTGGCTTTACAGCTTTAAACTTTACCAAAAGTATCCAAATCTGCGTTTTACCGATTATTTCAGTGGCAGTTTCAGTGCTTCCGTGAAAAAAAAGTCGCTAAAGCTGATGCTACCGCCACAGATCGCCGTACGGCTTTTCCGGTGGATGTATTACCGCTGATTATTTTTTGAAAGTATAGTACAGGCTGAACAAATTGAAATTCGACAGTAAAACCTGATGGAAACGCTTCACAAAGCCGGAGAAATTTTTGAAGAGTATTGCCCTTTCAATTTCGCTAAAAGCCTTTTGTAGCCGCAGTTCCTGGCGCTCACGCTCCTCTGGCGGCAAGTTTTTCCGGAAATGTCGGAAAGCTTTCATGGCATCGATCAAATTTTTGTAGGCAACCAGTTCAAAAACTGCTTCACGTTCCTTGTAAATGCCGTTTTTTCTGGCAAAACGCCGCATGTACATATCTGTTGCCACCAGATCTGTTTTCTTTATGTTAAACGCTTTGGCCGAAGAATCCGGGTGCACGAAATGGGTGTAAATCCCGCTGCAGGAGCCGATGGCGGAAACATTTTGCAGAATCAGCCGCTCTACGATCTCGTCGGCGTTGAGCAGTTTTTCCGTAAATCGAAATGAAACTTTTTTAAAGATATCGCGCCGGTACAGACCACGGAAATGAAAGTCATAACGCCCGATTGTAAGTCTAAGAGCGTCTTCACCACTGATTTGAAGGGGCTTGTAATCTGCCTCATTCTGGAGCGAAAAATGCAATGAGTGGATATTTTTAATTTTCCCATCCGGATAAACGGTCTTCACGATCATTCCCACCATGTCCAGTTCCGGGTTTTTTTGGAAGGTGTCAACGGCTTCCGCGACGGCGTTGGGCGACAAAAGATCATCATGGTCAAAAAGCATTATCAGTTCACCAGTGGCGGCATCCTGCCCGGCCGCTTTCGCATATTGGGCAGTGCCTTCGTTCGGTTTGTCGATGATTACAATTCTGGGATCTTTTGCTGCATAGGTTTTCAGCTGTGCGAGTGTGTCATCCTTCGATCCATCATTTACACAGATCAATTCAAGGTTTGTATAAGTTTGGCTAAGCAGCGATTCCATTGCCTTGTGCACAAAATTTCCCAATGAAACTGAGTTGTAGAAAGTTGCAATGATGGAGACTTTTGGATCCATTAGAGGTGATGAATTCATCTGAGTTTTAAAATTAAATTATTTCCTGAAAAAAGCACATTGTGAAACTTTGGCATTAAATGAACCGTTACCCGGAAAATCGGGAGAGATGAGCACATAATCTGTTTCTCAGCTCAGCTTTTTAAGCACATTACGGATCTTTGCGATGTTTTTCTCATTGATCATGATTTCGCAATAATCGTGCTTTATCCTTTTTGAAAAAGCTTCCAGAACATCACGGTTATCGTACAGATAAATAATCGCGTTGGCCATTTCATCTATATCACGGTTGATGAAGATTCCATTTACACCATCCTGAATAACCATTGAAGGTAAACCAATAAATGTAGAAACAGAAGGGATATGCGAAAGGCAGGCTTCACAGAACATCGTGGGTGCGCCGTCACCACTTGACGCTATCACCGCAAGATCTACGTCATTATAGAACTCGATCATTTCTTCATAAGAAGCATTAAACGAAGTTTTCAGGCGAACCTGTCGTCCAGTAGCGAGAACTTTTTCCACGGCCGGCTCGATGACCTCGAAAAAACCTTTCACGGGGCGGTGGGGGTTTCCGGTCCAGCCTAATGTGAATATTTCACTTTTTATTTTCTTAACGCCGAAACATTCCTCTTTGTAAATGCCGAGCGCAAATTCCAAGTTATGTGTGTATTCTTTGTACGCATTGATTAGATTATCATTGGCAAGCAGCAAAAAATCATAATGTTTCAGATAGCGCTCAAAAAATTCGCCACGGGATAGCGCGTTGACATCGGTTTTTGTCTTGATGTCGTATGCCGGACCAAGATGCGGAAAGCAGTCATTGAAAATACCAACTAAATTCTTTGTTCCTTTAAACGGAATGTCTGAGCTGTATTGGAAAAAATAAGCCATTGAAACCAAAAAATCAAAGTTCACTTTTTCAATCTCACGGCTTTCATCTTCGAAGGGAACGACTAGGTTTTTTGTATATCGCGGAAAAGAGTAGTTGCCGGACGGATGGATGAACTGCACCTTGCGCTTGTCGCACGAGAATATTTTAAGGGAAAAAAGACGGATCGCCGCAAGCAGGTTCCACAGAAAGATCTGAACCGAACCCCTTTTTTTCACTTCTTTGATGCGGTAAGCTTCGTTACACACATAGTAGCAATCATACTCATCAGCTAATTTAAGCGACCATGATTTCACCATGAAGTAAAAAGCCCAGTCTTTAAAATCGACTTCGAACAGAATAGTTTTTTTCATACAGAGGGTAAAAGTAACTAAATTTGTACATACATGAAATTCACCATCTTCACACCTACCTACAACCGTGCACATTTGCTTCCCCGGCTTTTCGGGAGTTTGATGCAACTCGATTTCCATGATTTTGAATGGCTCATCGCAGACGACGGTTCGGCCGATGAAACTAAAAGCGTAGTTTCTGAGTTTGCTTCCACTGCACATTTCCCCATCCGGTACTTTTGGCAGCAGAATCAGGGTAAGCATGCAGCGATCAATCTGGGTGTGAAGGAAGCTTGCGGAGAATTTTTCTATATTGTTGACAGCGATGACTGGCTGCCTGCTGATGCGCTGACGATCATTTTAAAATTTTGCCGCAACCTACAACCAGGGCTGGCCGGTGTATGCGGAAAAAAATCTGTAGGCAATAAAACTGTCAATCTTCCCTTTGATCAAAAGGTCTGCACGCCAGTGCAGATTAGATATCAATATGGTATTGCGGTTGACCTTGCAGAAGTTTATCGGACCGACATTCTTAAAAATTTTCCGTTTCCAGTTTTTAAGGGTGAAAAATTCGTAACTGAATCAATGGTTTGGTTCAGAATCGCACAACATCATAAAATGCTATATTTTGACGAGGTCATTTGCCACTGCGAGTATCAGCCGGAAGGATTATCAAGCAACTACAGGAAGCTGATGGAAAACAATCCGAAAGGGACACTGCTGTATTTCAGTGAATTGCTTAAATATGATATTCCGCGCGAAGCGAAGAAAACCGCGGCAAGAAATTTCAATTCCATCGCGCAGCTCAATGGTTACAGTCGGTTTTGGATTTTCCGAAAACTGGGCCTAAGGAATTATCTGCGTATATTTTTCTGAAATTCCGGTGAATATCGATTTCATTCTGTCACCCCAAATCTTCCAGTTCAGTTCTTCGTCATATTTTCGGCGCGCGTTTTCAGACATTTGTTTCAAGCGGTCAGGATTGGGCAGGATTTCGCGTTCTATGAGGTTGGCATAGTCTTGCGCAGACGCTTTTTCCGGTAACAAAAAACCAGTTCTGCCGTCTTCTACGATGGACGAAACACCGCCTGTATTGGTGCTCAGGACAGGAATTGCAAAACCGGCCGCTTCGCAAAAAGCAATCGGCGAACAGTCGGTGCGTGTCGGCACGAACATCAGGTGTGCTTCGGCAAGATGACGTTCTATTTCAGCTAATTCTTCGGGCTTATTTTTATTTAAAAACGGAATAATTTCCACAAAATCTTCATCCACATCAGGCGTGCAGCCCATAATTTTAAATTTCAGACAATAACCTTTTTTATGCAGAATTTTGATGGCTTCGAGGGCAATATCTCCACCTTTACGTTCCCAACCGACACCTGAAAAAAGCACATTCAGCGGTTCGGAATAATTTTTTTCATGCAGTGGAACTTCCGGTACGCCGAGATTGGCGCCAAACTTAACGACGGAAATCTTTTCGGTAGGGATTCCGTACGTTTTGTGCGCATCGTCCGCGGCCCATTCCGAAGAAAAAATGAGATGAGTTGAATTTTTCAAGGCTTTTTCCTCAAGAAGACGCGTGATTTTTTTGGAGAGCCAGCCTATTCCCATAAACCCCGGATTGTACCCTATCAGTTTATTAAAAGTTCCGTCATTCAGGTAGATGATCGGTTTATTGATTTTTAAAAAGGCGATTTCGTTGAGATAGGTAGGCGAAAAAAGCAGGTCAAAATCAATTTTTTGAAGTGCTTTTTCAGTCTTTTTGGAGGCGAGAAATGCCTTTAACACAAAATGGTGCGTATTGAACCTGCGTCTGAAAACACGTTCATACGTTTTTTGAATAAAAGAAAAAACCTTTTCTTCCGAAGCCGAAAATGTAGCGGTTGGCACCCAGATAATCTCAAAACCCTGCTCCTGCAAAGCTTCGTACATCTTGAACATCGTTCCGGACCAGTGTCGCCGATCATCTAGCGGCTGGCTGCTGAGAAAAGCTATTTTTGCTGCCATTTCTTCATTAAATAAATTCTCAGGATCTTATATTTTTTTAAAATCCAGATGATAAACTTGAAAGCGGTTGTAAAGTCGCGGTTTTTCAGCGCTGACTGATAGCCAATTCTGCTGCGCGTGAAAATCTGCCAGTCTGCAATACTTTTAATTTTACCACGATGGTAGTTCCCAATGGTCTGATCTAAAATATTGTGAACCAAGTCTTTATTTAAATTGAAGCCAAACGAAATTCCCTGTTCATGCCTTCGGTAAGCTGACATTGTCCGACTGATTCCGTACAGTTTTCCTGTGGTGGAAGCGGCTAAAAACAGAATCGTGTCAAAATAAAGCAACTTCGGATCCTGAAGTGTTTTTTTAAAGGCTTCAGACTCCAACACATCGCGCCGCATCACCACCGAAGCCGTGTGTATGGTCCAGTGACGGTAGATTTCCTCTGCTGAATATTCGCGGTCTTCCACAGGCGCGAAAATCTTACCGTCATATTCAGGATGTGGCGAAACGTTGGTCACCTGATGAAAAGTGAGGGCACAGTTCGGATTCTGATCCAGAAAGCTGGTTTGTACAGAAAGTTTTTCGGGATCCGTCCAGTAGTCATCACCTTCACAGAACGCGAGATACTTGCCCGTAGCTTGTTTTAGAGCAAAATAAAAGTTGGGTGTGGCGCCAATATTTTGCGGATGACTGAAATATTTAACATTGAAATTGGCAGGCGCCTCCGCGATTTTCTGGCGGATAACCGAGTCGGTATCATCGGTGGACGCGTCATTACAAATGATCAGTTCGATTTCTCCCTGGAAGTCCTGCATGAAAATTCCGTCAAGATTTTTTCCAATGAAATCCTGGTGGTTGTAAGCGAGGACGATGATGGAGAGTTGAACCATTAGGCAAGTATTTCTTTAAATATAAGTTTTGAAGACTTCAAAAGACCGCGAAAACCCAAAGTGGAAAATTTAGAATATTTAAGCAAATAAACTATGATTTTTGTTTTCGGATAACTAAATTGTTTGAGGTAAGCGTAAAACTTCAAAAATGAAAACACTTCTTTTTTTTTATTGATTTGTTGTCCGCGGGGAACCGAATAAAATTTTCGGGAGTGGATCAGCGTGTCCATCCACTCGCGGTTCAGCGAATTTACGGCGTATGAAAAGTGCGCAATTTTTATATTTGAGATTACGATATTTTGATACTTAGCTACAACATTTAACGAAAAAACAACGTCGTAGCCATGGAATCCAGAAATTTTGTCATTAAACCGGAATTCGTTAAACACCTCCTTTCGTACCGCCATGAAAACACCGTCGATGACCGATGCTTTTTTATTTTCAGTTAGATTATAGTCGCCGATTAAAGTGCCGTTTTCATATTGTGTGTAGTGGCTGAAATTGTTTTCAAACAAATTCCACCAGGCAAAAGGAACGTTCGGCACATAATCACTCCCCAGAACGCCGATTATGCCAATGTTTCTTTTCCTTAAATAATTAACCACAATTTCGCCCCAGTTTTGCGTACGAAATTCTACATCTTCATGTAGAAATAGCATATTCTCAAATCTCGCTTTTGCTGCACCGAGATTGTAGGCCTCGCAAATACTCATCAGATCAGGGTTATCAACTTTAATCAGTTCATACGGTACGCCAACGGTTTCCGCAATATTTTTTTCAAGCGCAGAAAAGTAATGGGGCTGGTATGAGGAGATGATGATGGAGAGCATTATTTGGCTAAGAGTTCTACAAAGTTTTTTAATGCAGCCTTATAACCGATATATTGCGGCTTGCAATATTTTAGTAAGACCAGTTTCCTTTTTTCCGGATAGAATTTCAACATATTAGAATTCAAGAAAACATAATACCTCAGTTCTTTTTTTTTATCAATTTTCTGGTTGGGAGGCTTCTTGAAATGTTTTCTCACTTTTAACATATCGCGCCACCACTGTGTATCTGGTTTTCCAAGTGAAAAATGTTTTAACGCAATGTCTGTAACCACAATATTCTGATAAAAATAGCTAACTCTAACTGAAAAATCCACATCATAAGCATGGAAACCTTTAATTTTTTTACTAAACTTAATCTGTTTCCAGACATCTGTTCGACAGGCAAGAAAGACCCCATCAAGAGCGTAGCAATTTTCGGTCTGGGAAAGCCGGAACTCCTCCAAAAATTCTTCATCTTGATACTGTTTTAAATGTATTCGGCGGTCACTTAAATTATCCCACCACGCGAACGGTACATTCGGTACATACACGCTTCCGGCTAGCCCGACAACACCTGTGTTCGGTTTTTTGAGATGCTTGATGAGATTTTCGCCCCAATGGTGAGTTGTAAACTCCACATCTTCGTGTACAAATAGCAGAAACGGGTTTTTTGCCTGTTTCGCTCCTTTGTTGTAGGCTTCGCAAATACCCATTAATCCGGGGTTGTCAATTTTAATCAGCTCATACGGTACGCCAATTGTTTCCGCGATATTTTTTTCAAGCGCAGAGAAGTAATGGGGCTGGTATGAGGAGATGATGATGGAGAGCATTATAGTTTTTCGATCAGTTTGAATAGCAATTTTGAAATGCTGTTCTTTCGAATTTTTCGCAGCAGCGTATCAGTTTTCTTCTTTAATTCGTCGCGTTCGTACCTTAATTCTTCGTTGCTGTTAATTAAATCATGGTAAACGCCAAAATTCTTATGATAGATTTCTGCGTGTTTGTAGTAAATATCAGCAAGCGTCCTTTGTTTTTCAAGTTTGTTCTTATTAATCCAGATGTCGCGGGACATTTCCTTTCTTCTGTAGAAAAAGCCTGTGAAATCTAGTCTGAGCACTTCTTCATCCGGTATGTCTTTTAATAGTTTAATCCAGAATTCCCAGTCTTCATATCCAAAAGTAAAAGTTTCATCATAGCCATTTACTTTTTCCCAATCTTGTTTCCTGAAAAACGCTGATACGAAGATTAAATTTTCTTTCAGAAGTTGCTTGTAGCTATAGTTTTTAAGATGGAAAGGAAGTGTAGTTTCCCCAAAAAACTCGGCCTTACAATAAATGATTTTATATCCTTTTTTAATACTTTCGATGGCTTTTTCAAGATAATTTTCTGCAATCTTGTCATCTGCATCCAGGGGCAAAATCCATTCAGCCTCTGTTTTGCTAATGCCAAAATTCCGTGCTGACGCTACGCCGCCGTTGTCTTTTTTAAAATATTTGAATCTATCATCTTTTGCCAGCCATTTTTTTGCGACTTCATGCGTGTTATCAAGACTTCCGTCGTTTACAATAATACACTCCCAGTTCATATCCGTTTGATTTAATACGGATTGTAGGCACTCATCTAAATACTCCGCCTGATTGTAACAAGGAACGATGACAGAAATTTTCATTTTTTTTGTAATATTCGTATCAAACTTTCCATTTTTAACTCTAGGTAGAGAAATGGTTTCTTTAGCGAAACAGGAAGATGTCTTGAGAAACTGGTTGGGTTAAGATGCATATTTCGTTTCTTCGCTAGAAAAGCATTTTTTTTATACAGGAGTTCAATGTTAGCCCGGTTCTGATATGAGGTGGACGAGGGATGGTAATGGTTTTGATGAAAAGCAACTACGTGATCCACAAAGTCTACTCTTAATTTCTGTCTCACTCTTTCGATAAATTCATCATCGTCATACGCAATCCCAAAAGCAAACCGCTCATCAAAACCGTGTAATTGCTGTAGATTTTTTTTCGAAATTGCTGTACAAAAATGATACGCCTTCGGTCTGTAAACGGAATGGTTGTACCAGCCCAATGCACCGTCTTTTTCTATAGTGTGCGAATTTTCGGAAATCGTTTTATTTAAATATTCTGTAGAAAATTTCTCATAATTTTCCGTGATATCCTCGTCTAAAGAAAAACAGCCAAAACTTAAATAATTCTGCTCATCTAAATGGTTATCTGTATAATCCAAGATATTCCCAAAATGCAGACATTCAGGGTTTTGAATGATTATTTTATCACCTTTGGCAGCTTTGAAACCAATGTTGAATGGTATGCACGAGTTGTGATACCATTTGTTATTCTTTTCGAGGCGGATGACTTTTAAGAATGGAAATTCCACAACCAGGTCTTCCAGCCTTTCCTCATCATCGCTTCCATCATCTACAGCAATAACCTCAAAACTATAGTCCACCTGTTGGTGCTTTATACTTAACAGTGTTCTTCTAAACAGTTTTTTTCTGTTGTAATAAGCTGTTACAATTGATATCATAGTATTTCGGTGCTTGCCCATCGGCTTTCCATCCCGGTTTTTCCAGGGCGCGAAATCCCAAATTGATGAAGAAACGAACTTTCGCCCTCTTCAATTTCAAATCTTATTTTAGATTCTGGTTCGTTATGAATTACTTTATTTGAATATGGTGAGTAAATGGCACATGTTGCGGTATAAAATCCACTGGTCAACAAAGATGACGGCAAGGTACATTTTAAATTAAATTTGCCCGCAGTATTTTTTAAAAAGCGTTCTGTTGGGTAATCGGCAGTCCAATAAACCAATTCATCATTCTGATCTTTAATGTCTAAAGTAATGTAGGCCTTAGGCACCGGGACTCTTACATCAACCTGAAAATTAAAAATTAAACTATCATCAGTAAACAGTCTGCTGTGTTCAGTAGGTCTTTCAAGGTTTACATGTAGAAGCTGCATTTCCAGATTGTGTTGTATTTCGTATTTTACCTCAAAGATTTTGTCTTGTGATACAAACTCCAAGTCATAGGTGTTCAGGACTTGATCCATATTCCCATGGGTTTTTATGAGTCCGTTTTTTAAAAGTATCCCAGTATCACATAAGTTTTTCACGGCTGCCATATTATGACTCACAAAAAGCACCGTCCTACCTTCGCCCTTACTCACAACGCCCATTTTGCCCAGGCATTTTTTCTGGAATTCGGCATCGCCTACAGCCAGAACTTCATCAACAATCAGGATTTCCGACTCCAGATGCGCCGCCACCGCAAATGCCAGGCGTACATACATTCCGGAAGAGTATCTTTTTACCGGCGTGTCAATATACCTTTCAACACCTGAAAAATCTACGATTTCATCGAATTTTCGCATGATTTCCTTTCGGGTCATCCCCAGGATGGCGCCGTTGAGGTAGATGTTTTCGCGACCTGTCATTTCGGGGTGAAAACCTGTGCCCACTTCGAGTAGTGAGGCGATGCGGCCATTTGTATATATTTTTCCCGTGGTAGGTTTGGTGACTTTACTTAAAAGTTTCAGTAGCGTCGATTTTCCCGCACCGTTACGCCCGATGATGCCGACAGCGTCGCCCTGTTCAATCTCAAAATTGATGTCGCGCAGCGACCACACATATTCCGAGTCGCCCTTTGTACTGCGGTCATTGGCCTCGCCAATCTTTAAATACGGATCTTCCTTGCCCCGCAATTGGTGCCAAAAACGGTTGAGGTCATGCGAAAGCGTGCCGGTCCCGACCTGGCCGAGACGGTATTGTTTTGAGATATTTTCAGCTTTTAATGCAAGCATTCTTTTTTAGTTCTATTGTGATTTAACGTAGTGCAGCTGGTTCAAATGTGTTTAAATTTTAAACCAAATACTTTACTCTTTTTACTTTTTCCCTAGCTCTTTACACAGTGTCCATGAAGCTTTTCTCAACCTTATTGAAAACCACCGTCCCGAGAGCTAATAATGCAAAAATAATGGCTGAACTGATGCCCAAAAGAGCGGGTGAAAAATCTCCGGACCCAAGCCAGCCATACTTGAAACACTCAAAGATTCCGGTTAGCGGATTGTAGTAGGCCAGTTTTTTCCACACTCCAGAGAGTGCTGAAAGCGGGTAAACCACGGGTGTCGCGTACATATAAAGACTTACGCCGAAGCCTAAAAGCATTTGCAGGTCGCGGTATTTTGTGGTGAGTGATGAAAAGATCATCCCCATCCCAAGTGCGAAGCAACCCATTAAAAATATTAAGAGAGGTGTCGCCAAAATCCAAAGATTTGGCTGCACTTCACCCTGAATTAAATAATAAATAAAAACAATTAAAAACAGCAGAAACTGTACGCCAAAGCGCATCAGATTGGAGATCACGATCGTGAGCGGCATCACGAGCCGCGGAAAATACACTTTACCGAAGATTGCCGCATTGCCTGTGAAGACATTTGAAGTTCCGGTGAGGCAACTTGAAAAATAATTCCAAAGGGTAACGCCGGCCAGATAGAAAAGAATTTTCGGAACGCCGTCTGTAGAGAGGTTCGCGATGTTTCCGAAGATGACCAGATAAACGATGGTAGTAAGGATCGGGTTGATGAAAAACCACAGCGGGCCTAGGATGGTCTGTTTAAATCCGGCCACAAAATCGCGCTTCACGAACATGTAGACCAAGTCGCGGTAACGCCATACTTCACGAAGTTTCAGGTCGAAGAGTGAATGGCGTGCTTCAATAGTTTCTGTCCATTGCTGCGGAGTTTCGCTCATAAAATTTTAAAATTTTAACTCAAAAATAGATTAATTAATTGATACACGCGAAAATTCAAGACGCGCCAGTACAAGTGAAGCTACGAACAAAGGCACATACAACCGAATTTCATAAATGATACCGCCATAAAAACACATGATGATATAAGGCGCACACAATAGATGGAACAGACAGATCTGCCCTGCTGTGTTGCGGTCTTTTGCTAAAAATATCGAAAAAAGGAAAAATACCAGCCAAAACAGTAAGCCTAAAAGATTTTTTGCTTCCGTGAAGTTCTGTGTGAGCAAGTCGCCGTCATTTGTAGTGAAGTTTTGGTTCAGCAGCCGTACCCCCGCGTAAACTGCAACAAAAGCAATGGCCAGCCACGCAACAGGCCAAATTGTTTGTTTTTTTAATCCATGGATTTGATATAGCATGGTTGCTGCCAAAGAAATACAAATCGCCGAAGACTCCCTGTTCAACGTAGAAACAGCTATGATGCCAAGCAGAATTAATAAACGGGGCGCTGAGTTTTTTTCAGAGAATCGTAATAGATAAAATATGAAAAGCAACATGAAAAACAATCCCGTCATATCATAAGGTACCAGCACAAACTGTGAAAATCCTGCGGTAAATATCAAGACGGCAAGTAACAGCGTTTTCTCAGCAGAAGTAGCGATGATATGGCGGTTTTCTAAGATTAAAACCATCATTATCGCAGCAAGGATCAGGAAGAATGTATTTAGCAGATAAAAAGACAGCATCATCTGCGGTTCGGCCTCCGGACTGAAGAATTTAAATTTAAATAATTGATAATCAATATTTAATGTAGATAAGAAGTCGTGCAGCCAAATAAGCAGAGTTGGGCCCAGTATTCGGTATTGGTACACCCCGGCATTAAACTGCTGTTGAAACTCGCTGAAACGAAGGATCTCTGCTGAATAGATATTCCCGAAGGCAAAATAAACCAGGCTGCTTACTGTAAAGGCCAGCAAACAGGCGAAGATCACCCGGGTAAATAAATTCAGTTTCAAGATTTGTGTGTGTGTTTTATCAGGGATCAGTGGTTAGCTGATGGTTCGGCGGCCGATAGATTTATAGTAGAAGCCAGAGTCTTCCACCTGCTCCAGCGCGAACATATTCCGACCATCAAATATGGCTTTGTGGCGCATTTTGCCGGCCATCATTTCGAAATTTGGGTTCTTGAATTCGCTCCATTCCGTCGCAATCAACAGGCAATCCGCATTTTCCAAGGCCGAGTACATGTCTTTAGCGTAAGAAATTTTTTCGCCAAGCAGGTTTCGTACGTTCTCTTCAGCTATGGCGTCATATGCGGTGATGTTTGCGCCCTTTTCGAGCAAAAGCCGGATGTTATCCAGTGAGGAGGCCTCGCGGATGTCATCGGTATTGGCTTTAAAAGCAAGTCCCCATATCGCAATGTTTTTATTCTTTATATCTCCGTTAAAGTATTTTTCAATTTCTGAGACAAGAATGATTTTCTGTTGTTGGTTCACTTTTTCAGTCGCTTCCAATAGTTGAAAATCAAAGTCTTCCTGCAGGCCAGATTTTATGAGTGCTTTTACATCCTTAGGGAAACAGCTGCCGCCGTAACCGATTCCCGGGAACAGAAAGCGGTGCCCAATGCGGTCGTCGGAGCCCATCCCAAGCCTCACTTTGTCAACATCGGCGCCTACTTTTTCGCAGTAGTTGGCGATTTCGTTCATGAAGGTGATTTTTACAGCAAGGAAAGAGTTTGCGGCATACTTGGTAAGTTCCGAGGATTTTTCATCCATGAAGATAATTGGGATGCCGGTGTTGGTAAAAGGCTGGTAAATTTTGGCCATAATCTCGCGGGCACGTTCCGATTCGCTGCCTACGATCACGCGGGCGGGATTCATCGAGTCTTCTACAGCAAAACCTTCACGCAGAAATTCTGGGTTTGAAACTACATCGAACGGGACTTGAGTTTTTCCTGCGATGGTGGCTTTTACTGTTTCCGCGGTACCTACAGGAACGGTAGATTTATTCACGATTACTTTATACTCGCTCATCCAGTCACCAATTTGGTTGGCTACCTGCAATACGTAAGAAAGGTCTGCAGAACCGTCTTCGCCCGGTGGCGTTGGCAGGGCCAGATAAATGACTTCGCTTTTATCAAGAGCTTCTTTCAGGTCCGTAGTGAAAAACAACCGTTCTGCCTGTATGTTGCGCAGGAACATTTCCTCAAGGCCGGGCTCGTAGATGGGTACGATGCCTTTTTTCATGTTTTCAACCTTCTGCCGGTCAATATCCACGCAGTAAACGGTATTCCCCAATTCTGCCAACGTAGTTCCGGTTACCAGGCCTACATAACCTGTCCCAACGATTGTAATATTCAATGTCTGAAGTTTTAGCCTGCAAATATAATAATTTACTGCACTAAGGTGGTTTGTATATGATTGATTTGTCGGGGGATTTGTGCTTTTATCAAAAAAAATGTATATTTGCACCGGATTTACGGATACACATGAAAAGGCCTTCGCAAGAATGCCTTTTTTCGTAACTCAAATTAAAATATGGAATTTAGGAACAAAATAGAGGAACTGCTGCAGGCCTTCCTCAGTGAAAGAGAGGATTTATTCCTGATTGATTTAAAATTTTCTGCTGCCGATGATATTACCGTCATTCTCGACGGGGATCAGGGGGTGACGCTTCAGGATTGTCTGGATGCCAGCCGCGCCATTGAGTTTAATATGGATCGCGAAGAGCACGATTTTTCTTTACAGGTAATGAGCGCTGGCCTTAGTGAGCCGCTGAAAACGCCACGCCAGTTTCGGAAGAATATCGGCAGAGAACTGGATATTCTGTTGACAGATGATACACAGGTTGAGGGCGAACTTGCTTCGGTAGATGAAGAGAAAATTACCCTCATAATGAAATACAGGAAACCGAAAGAAATAGGAAAAGGAAAGGTAGATGTTGTGGAAGACCGCGAGATTCCCTATTCAGAAATAAAAAAAGCACTGGTAACAATAAAATTTTAATTAACTAAAAGATGGATCTGCCTGGCGCAGCCTCATCACTTATCATTTATATATATGGACGGTTTAGCACTGATTGAAGCATTTGGCGATTTCAAGGAAGAAAAAAGCATCAGTAAGATTGACCTGATGGCGATTATTGAAGACGCCCTGAAAACTTTACTTAGAAAAAGATTCGACTCCGATGATCATTTCGACGTAATTGTAAACCCCGACAAAGGTGATTTTCAAATATTTCTGAACAAAACCATCGTAGAAGACGACATGTCTGAAGATGACGACCTTGAAATCGAAATCTCAGAAGCCAAGAAAATAGACCCGACTTTTGAAGTAGGTGAAGATTATACCGTGGAGATCCCTATCGAGCAGTTGGGCAGAAGAAGCATCCTTACCTTGAAGCAAATCTTGGCCACCAAACTGCAAGAGCATAACAATGCCATGCTGTACGAACAGTTCCGCGATAAGATTGGCGAAATTGTTGTAGGAGAAGTACATCACATCCGTCACAAACATGTGATTTTGCTGGATGATGAAGATAACGAGTTCATCTTACCGAAAGAAAACCAAATCCCCTCCGATTTCTTTAAGAAAGGAGAAAACGTGCGCGCTATCGTAGAAAGTGTAGATTTCAAAGGAGCAAAGCCACAGATTATTGTTTCGAGAACCGCGCCGAAATTCCTTGAGAAACTCCTCGAACTGGAGATTCCGGAGATTCAGGATGGTACCATCATGCTGAAAAAAGTAGTGCGGATCCCGGGCGAGAAAGCAAAAATCGCCGTAGATGCATATGATGACCGTATAGATCCGGTAGGTGCTTGCGTTGGTGTGAAAGGATCCAGAATTCATGGCGTAGTACGTGAGTTGAAGAACGAGAACATTGATGTCATTCAGTGGTCCAAAAACCCAGAGATCATGGTGAAAAGAGCCTTAGGCAATATCACGGTGAACAAGATCGAGATTAACGAAGAAACGCAGTATGCGCTCGTATATACACCAGTTGAAGAAATTTCCCGTGTGATCGGTAAGCAGGGGCAGAACATTCGATTGGCCTCTTGGCTTAGCGGCTACGAAATTGATGTGTACAGAGAAGCCAGCGAAGATGATGATGTGGAACTGAAAGAATTTGCCGGTACTGATGAAGGCGATATCGACCAGTGGATCATTGATGAGTTCGAAAAAGTAGGACTCACCACGGCCAAGAGCGTCCTTGATAAAGATACCGATGCACTGCTTAAAATGGTAGATCTTGAAGAAGAAACCATTGAAGATGTGAAGCAGATTTTGAAAGAAGAATTTGAAGACTAAGCTTCAAAATAACAACGTAACGTTAAAATACGTTAACTTTACAAAAAAATAAAACAAAAGTATAAATCTTACATGCCCAAAATTAGATTAAACAAAGCGGTCAAGGAATTTAATATTTCGATGTCTAGGCTGGTAGAATTTCTACAGTCCAAAGGATTCGAGGTAGAAAGTAATCCGAACGCTCAATTGGAAGAATCGGCATATTCTGCACTGAAGGCGGAGTTCGCAAAAGACGGTGAGCAGCGCAAAGCTTCCCACGAAGTGGTGATGATTAAAGTTCCGGAAGAAAAACTGGAGATCGAACCGTCTAAGCCCGAAATCATCAGGGCAAGAAACACCGCAAGACCTGAAACAAAAGTTTTGGGCAAGATAGATCTGGAGCCTAAGAAGCCGGAAATCCCACAGGAAAAACAACCTGAACCAGAAGCTAAACCTCAGCAGGAAACCGCTCCGGTTACTCCTGTAGCTGCCGAAAAACCAGGCTTCAAAGTGCTGGATAAGATTGATCTCTCCCAGATCGAAGGTAACAAGCCGCGTGCAGTTAAAAAAGAGCAGCCACCAGTTACCGAACAAAAACCGGCTGAGCCAGTGGTGGTTCCGCCTGCGCCAAAAACTGAAGCTCCGGTGGAAACAGCACCAGCTGCGGCAGAAGCACCAAAAGCTCCCGAGTCTAACGAACCCGAAAAAATTGAAACCGTTTACCAAAAACTGGATGGTGTTAAAATCTTGAAAGAAAAAGTAGATCTTTCGCAGTTCGATAAAAAACCATCAAGCAGTGCAGCGGCAAAAAAGAAAAGAAAACGCATTGAAAAACCAGGTACCCCAGGAACTGCTGGTAACAACAATCAGGGCCAGGGCAACCGTCCGCAAGGGCAGGGCGGCAATCGCCCCGGTGGTCAGCAGGGCAACAGACCTGGCTACCAGGGTGGCAACAACGCCAATAAAAAAGGCGGTGGCCGACGTGGCGCACCTACCATGCCGGTGGAATTAACCGACGAGCAGGTAAAAAATCAAATCAAAGAAACCTCGAGAAGCTTACCAATAAAGGAGGCAAGAACAAAGGGGCGAAATATAGAAAAGAGAAAAGAGTTTTCCGTCGCGAGCAAGACGAACTGCAGCAGGAAATAGATGCAGCAGACAGAACACTGAAGGTGACGGAATTTATCACCGTAGGCGAACTTGCAAGTTTGATGAACGTGAGTCCTACCGAAGTGATTTCTGCATGTTTCTCACTCGGTGTAATGGTAACCATGAATCAGCGTCTGGAAGCAGATACCCTCTTACTCGTAGCGGATGAGTTCGGTTATAAAATTGAATTCTCTGATGCAGACCTTGAGGAATCTGCCATCGAAGATGATGTGGATAATGAAGAGGATTTGGTAACCCGCGCACCTATTGTTACTGTAATGGGACACGTTGACCACGGGAAAACCTCCTTGCTCGATTATATCAGGAAAACTAACGTTATCGCCGGCGAATCCGGTGGTATTACCCAGCACATTGGTGCATATAACGTACAGTTAGAGAATGGGCAGCGTATTACCTTCCTCGATACTCCGGGGCACGAGGCATTTACCGCGATGCGGGCACGTGGTGCACAGATCACCGATATTGCGATTATCGTAATCGCCGCTGATGATGATGTGATGCCCCAAACCAAAGAAGCCATTTCACACGCTCAGGCAGCGGGAGTTCCGATGATTATCGCACTGAACAAGGTGGATAAACCAAACTCCAACCCAGATAACATCCGTCAGCAACTTTCATCAATGAATGTTTTAGTGGAAGAATGGGG
Source organism: Chryseobacterium sp. 6424 (assembly GCF_003692615.1). Taxonomy (NCBI): domain Bacteria; kingdom Pseudomonadati; phylum Bacteroidota; class Flavobacteriia; order Flavobacteriales; family Weeksellaceae; genus Chryseobacterium; species Chryseobacterium sp. 6424. The sequence goes on along the minus strand of NZ_CP023540.1, from coordinate 2,300,984 downwards.
CGGCAATGTACAGTCACAAGAAGTATCGGCCAAGTTTGGTAATAATATGGAAGCACTTCTTGATAAAGTGTTGCTTCAGGCAGAAATGCTTGAGCTTAAAGCAAATCCAAATAAGAAAGCGCAAGGCGTTGTAATTGAAGCGTCTCTGGATAAAGGTAGAGGCTACATCTCGACTATCTTGGTACAAAGCGGAACTTTAAGGGTAGGCGACTATGTACTTGCCGGTAAAAACCACGGTAAAGTAAAAGCCATGCTTGATGAGCGAGGCAAACCGCTGGAAACCGCAGGTCCGTCGATCCCTGTAACTATTTTAGGACTTGATGGGGCACCCACAGCCGGAGACAAATTCCGGGTGTATGAAGATGAAAGAGAAGCGAAAACAATCGCCACCAAGCGCGAACAGCTTCAGCGCGAGCAGTCTATCAGAACCAAAAAACACCTTACATTGGATGAACTGGGCCGTAGGATTGCACTCGGTGACTTCAAAGAACTTAATATCATCCTTAAGGGTGACGTGGATGGTTCTGTGGAAGCCCTTTCGGATCAGCTACAGCGACTTTCCACTCCGGAAATCAGCGTGAACATCATTCACAAAGGCGTAGGGCAGATTACGGAATCTGATGTGCTTTTAGCGGCGGCTTCAGATGCGATTATGATTGGCTTTAACGTAAGAGCTGGCGTAAACGCGAAAGACCTCGCAGATAAAGAAGAAATCGAAATCCGTACCTATTCGGTCATCTATGCCGCGATTGATGAGGTGAAGGAAGCGATGGAAGGTATGTTATCACCGGAAATCAAAGAGCAGGTGATTGGTAATGTAGAGATTCGTGAAGTGTTCAAGATTTCCAAAGTAGGATCTATCGCTGGATGTATGGTCTTAACCGGAAAGGTGACCAGAAATTCAAAAATACGCTTGCTGCGTGACGGCATCGTGAAATTTGATGGTGAGCTTGAAAGTCTTAAGCGTTTTAAAGACGATGTAAAAGAAGTAACCAAAGGATATGAATGTGGTCTGAACATCAAAGGCTATAATGATATAGAAGTTGGCGACATCTTAGAAGTTTATGAAGAAGTAGCTGTTAAGAAAAAACTGAAATAACTGCTTCGGATATGATAAAAACCTGCTTTTAAGCAGGTTTTTTTGTTTCAAGCTTTAATTTGTAATTATTCTAAATAATCTATGATGTAACGAGAACGCTTATTGTTATTGGTTTTATTGTAAATGATATGGATTTACAGCAATAATTTAGTACTGGTTTAGTATGTATTTAACAAAAAATTTTGGTTATATTAATATTTATTAACATATTTGCGTTCAATTAAAAATAGTGTTAATATGAATGTGAAATTAAAGGTGTTAACTGCCGGCGTATTATTTTTTACGGGACAGGCAGTAATGGCACAGAAAGATTCTCTGAAAACAACTAATATAGATGAGGTAGTTGTAGTTGGATTTGGCCAGAAGAAAACGGTTCAAGAAATGACAGGTTCTATTAGTACCATGTCTGCAGAATCAATTGATGACGTTCCAGTTGCATCGGTTGATAAAATGCTACAGGGTAGAGTGGCTGGTGTTCAAACTGGGGCTGCTTCTGGTCAGCCGGGTGGATTTTCGAATGTTAGAGTTCGTGGTATTTCTTCAATAAATGGCGTTACATCTCCTATTTATATTGTAGACGGGGTGCGCGTAGCTAATGGTGACTTGACTACCAATAATACGACTGCGAATATACTCGCGAATATGAATCCAGATGATATTGAGAATATAACGGTACTGAAAGATGCTGTTTCTACTGCAGTATATGGAGCTGACGCAGGAGCCGGGGTTATTGTAATTACAACAAAATCTGGTAAAAGAGGAAAGCCAAGATTCAATCTATCTTTCAATACTGGTTTTAACCAACAAGCAGTTAAATCTCATCGAGGGTTAACTGCTGCAGAGTATAAAGAGTATTTGAAAGATGGATTAAATAATTTAAGAGGTACAAGCAATACAGTTGAAGAATATACTGCTGGCGTTTTTAATAATGCTACGGTGCTTTCTATCTTTAGATCAGAAGCTGATACTAATTGGGCAGATTTAGTTAGAAAAGATGGGTACCAACAAAATGCTGATTTTAGCATGTCTGGCGGTAGTGATAAGTTTACTTATTATGCCTCAGCTAACATGTTTGACCAAAACAGTATTGTGAGGAATTCTTTCTTCAAGAGATTGTCTTATAGTACAAAATTAGGATACCAGGCCACGGAGAAGTTGAAATTAACCACAGATTTTCAGATTTCTCATGGTAAAACCAGAACCTTAGGAGAAGGAGGCGGATTTGCTAACCCAATGTTGGCTCAATATTTTAACAGACCGACTGATCCTGCAAGAAATCCGGACGGATCTTGGTATTTTAGTCCAAGTAATAGCAGGCTGAGTAATAACATGTTCAATCCAGGCTATCTTTTGGAAAATAATTATAATGAAGCCGGTTCACTAAGAGCATTTGCTAACTTAGGTGCGCAATACGAAATTATCGATAATCTCACCTACAGATTAGTGTTTGCTCCGGAATATATCAGTGTAGAAGAAGATACTTACTGGAATCCTGTTCATGGTGATGGTTATGCTTATGGTGGATATCAACGAACTTCTGTAAACAGATATTTCAACTTTAACATCCAGAATATTTTAGATTACTCTAAAAAATTCGGAATGCATAATGTAGGAGCATCTTTGATCCAGGAAGCTTATAAATCCGACAGAAAATTCTTAAGTGCAACGGGTATTACCGTAGGTTCACCAGAATTGACGACTTTGTCTAATTTTGTAGTTCCGTATGGCTATAGCGGTACACTTGATATTTCATCGAGATACGGTTATGCAGTTACTGCACATTATGATTATGACAAACTTGTGTTGGTCGACGGATCATACAGAAGAGACGTATTGTCTCAGTTTCTTCCTGGAAAAAAAGCTGGAGATTTTTGGTCTGTTGGTGTGGGCGTTGATTTAGCACGACTTAATGCTATTAGAGAAATTGATCAAATTTCCCTAATGAAGTTGCGAGCATCTTATGGAAAGTTAGGAAATCAAGTTTCTGCAAACCCATATGCTACTTACAGTTTCTTAGCTAATTACGATGATACTGCTGGAGCAACTTATAACAGGGTCTTTAATCCGAATTTATCTTGGGAAACTGTTAATCCATTAAACATTGGTTTAGATTTAGGATTCTTTAGAAACCGTGTGACTCTTTCTGCTGAATACTTTAACAAGGAAACTAAGGATCTAATTTATAATCTTCCTTTGTCCAGAGCACAAGGGTTGGTGAATTATGTAGATAATGTGGGTACCTTGGTTAATAAAGGATATGAGTTTACACTTAAAGCAGATATCTTTAGAGGAGATAGAAACCAAATCAACTGGTCTGTAGGTGCTAACGTGTCCACATTAGAAAATGAAATTACTGAGCTATATGGCGGTACAGTAAATACCGGGACTACTACACTAAGAGTAGGTGAAGGAGTACGTACATTCTACCTAAGAAAATGGGCAGGTGTAGATGCTGCTAATGGAGACCCACTTTGGTTTATTAACGGAATTGACGGTGAAACAACAAATAATTATAACTTAGCTCAGCAAGAGGTTCAGGGTTCATTTATAAGTGATTTGTATGGAGGGGCCAACACAAACCTTTCTTATAAAGGATTTGATCTAGATTTACAGTTTACTTTTGGAATAGGAGGCAAGATTTATGACGATTGGGCATCCTATACATACAGTGACGGTCAATACACCCTTAATTATCCAGGTTATGGAGATGTCATGGGGGATTATTGGACACCAACCAATACAACTGCTAGTAATCCTAAGCCAATCATTAACGGAAATAAGAGATCAAACTCAGCGTCTACAAGATTCTTATACGATGCTGATTTCATCAGATTGAGCAACGCCAGACTTGGCTACACTTTTGATAAAGGATTATTAACAGGTAGTGGTTTAAACTCTTTCCAGGTTTATGTAATGGCAAACAATGCATGGACTCACAGATTTGATGACCGATTGAAATTTGATCCTGAAACCAACGTATCAGGTTACACAAACTTAGCTTTACCAGTATTAAAATCATTCTTGTTTGGTGTTAATATGTCTTTTTAAAATTATATGAAAATGAATAAAACAATAAAAATAGGATTACTTTCAATTGGGCTTGCAATTACAGCAGGTTCATGTTCAGACGACTTTGTTAACAGAGAGTTTTACCAAGAGATACAGCAAGCGCCGTTGACAACCTTAAATGAGGTAGAGGCGTTTGTTAAAGGGGGATATGTTTCTTTAAGAGCAAATACTTACTATGGTGCAGACTTTCTTGCCTATGGTGAAGTAAGATCGGACGAAATGATCAGTAATTTAGCAGGGGGTTATTACCAAAATGTAATGAATTATACCATGCTTTCTAATGATACGTATGCTGTGGGTACATATTCGCAAATCTATACTTTGATTGCTAAGGCCAATATTCTTATCAATACGGATATGTCTACAATAAAGGGAAGCGATTTAGACCGTCAGGATGCAAGATATGCCCAAGGGCAGGCATATGCCTTGAGAGCAATGGGATTCTTTGATGCACATAGATTATATGGTCAAAAATATACAGGTGGTACATTGGGTATAGTATTGCCATTGAAGTATGATCCAAAGGCAATAATGCCTCGAGCAACCATAGCAGAAACAGAAACTCAAATTGAATCTGACTTCAATAGAGCCCTACAGTTAATGACTGCAAACGGATCCGTAAATAATGTAACTAAAACAGAGCTTACAATTAATGCGGTTAAAGGTATAGCTTCAAGATTTTATTTATATAAAGGAGATTACGGTAAAGTTAGAGCGTTTACTAACGATATCGTTAATTCTGGAAAATATAGTGTACCATCCGCATCATTGTTGCAGGAAACATTTAGATTTTCTTTGAATGGAGCCGCTCCTAACTCAATTTTCGAATTGGCAGTAGGGATCAACGCCTCATTATCTACGAACTCTTACAGACAGAGACTTAATCCTAACGGTTATGGGAATATTGTAGTGAACGCAAGTACTTTGGCTGCTTATGCTCCGACAGATGTGAGAAGAACTTTCATTACAACTTCAGGTGGTCAAAGATATCTATCTTTCAACTCTAACGCGAACGGTATTGGTAAATATACCCAAGGTGTTGGTGCAGATAATATCAAGATGTTACGTTATGAAGAAATTCTTCTAAACGGTGTTGAGGCTGAATTGAACGGAGGTGATCCAGCAAAAGCCTTAACTTACTACAACATGATCGTAACAAACCGTGGGCTTCCTGCAGCAACAAGTGTTGATATGACTATGTTGAAAGCTGAAAGAATGAAAGAACTTTTAGGTGAAGGTCTACGTCAGTGGGATTTAAGAAGATGGGGTGATGCTGTTCCAAGACCGGCAGGGGCTAGTACAGACGTTAATCTTAACGCATTCCCAATTCCAAGAAGCGAAACAGATTTGGCTAACAGCCCAATTGTTGCAAATCCAGGATATGACAATTAATATTTAATACCGAAAGTATAATAATAGATTAGAAGAGTTGCATAATATGCAGCTCTTTTTTTAATCTTTAATTTGTATATTTGTTTTTAATCTAAGTATATGAAGTCTTTATTGGTATCCATATTCATACTTTTTGAAGGTCTGGCATTTTCACAGGTTGGTAATGAAAATATTTCTTTTTCCTCGGGCACTTTCTTTATGAAAGCTAACAGGCCAACTACAATAGATCATGTAGTTGAAGGTAATCCATATATTAATAGTAAAGATTTTAAGCAGGTTTTAATTGATGGTTACAGTCTAAATGTCCAAAAGTTAAGGTATAATGCATATGAAGATGAAATGGAATTTGAAGATGCTAGTGAGATTTATTACGCTAATAAGCAGGAAGGATTAAAAATTGTATTTACTGACAATAAAAAAACTTATCAGATTCTTAATTATTCGCTTGATAACAAACATAAATTTGGATATCTGGTTCTACTTTATGAACATCCTAATATTTCTTTATTTAAACGAGAAAAGGTCGAACTGCTAAAAGGTGAAAAAAGCCCTAGTGCCTTTGGCAAAGATGCAAATGATTATTATGCCCAACAACGCGATGTATATATAATTAGAAAAGGTACAACGTATTTTAAATTCCCTAAAAACGGCAGAGACTTCGTTAAAATATTATCGGTTGATAAATCTTCATTCGAAAATTTTTTAGAAACAAATAAGTTGAGTTTTAGTAGAGAAGAAGACATTATCGAAATGATGGAGTATATAAATAATTAATATTCTTATTTTCGAAGAATTTAAACAGTTTTCTTCATAAACTCTAGTATTAAATCATTATATACTAATACAAGAGAACAGGCAATCAGTAGTTCATACTACCGATATTTACATAAATATTTAGCCACTGTGCGGACAGTTCAGCGGGGGTTTTTCATTCCCCCATATTTCTTACATTTGTACACCAAACAAAACAAATGAAATATCTTCTGTTCTGTATCTTATTTTTCGGGTGTACGCTCCAGGCACAGGTCATCAATAAAACCGATTCCAACCGCGTGAAACCACAGGATACGCTCGTAATCGATTCCGGTACAAGAGACTCCCTCGAAATCTTTAAACCTACCATCTACGATTATACTTTTCAAACACGCTTCGGCGAGAAAAAGATTTTCGATACCGCTTTTACCCCCGACAAAACGTTTGTTTTTTCACAGTATAATAACCGCGATAATTTTGGTCGCATCCAGTTTGCCAATATAGGCGCGGGCTTTCAGCCGTTAATCTACGAAGTGAACCCAGAGCGTAATCTCTCGCTACTGCCTACCAATAAATCTTTCTTCATCCAGGGAATTAACGATATTAAATATTACGATGTAAAAACCCCGACCACCGCCTTCATTTATCATAATTCAGTGAGCAGCGGTGCCGCCTTACAGTCTACTTATACCCAGAATATCGGTAAGAATTTCAATTTTGCCATAGAATATATGGGGCTGCGTTCGCTGGGGTTATATCAAAGGTCTTTGGCGGCGAATAACAACCTTACTTTTTCCGGGCACTATACATCAAAAGACGAAAAATATCGCGCCTTCGCGCATTTTACCCATCAAAATGTCAACAATGAAGAAAACGGTGGCATCGAGGATATCGACCTCTTTCTGAATGGCAACAGCAATTTCGATAACCGCCTGAACCTTCCGGTAAACCTGCAAAATACCAATTCACGCTTCTCTTACCGGCGTTATTATTTCAGTCACGAATTTCGGCCATTTGCCTTAGAGAAGTTTCCGTTTAAAATCCGGCATACATTGTTTCATCAGGGAAATAAATATTATTATATCCAGGGAGCGCCGGAAGCGTTTTATTTTGAAACCAATAATGACTTGATTGATTATCCGCTGTCCTCAAAGAAATACTCGAAAAACCTCAGTAATACGGTAAGTGTGCTTTTCGATAAAGAAAAATTCAAGCTCGATGCGGGGGTTCGTCACCAGCACATTATATTGGGTATTGGGGAAGCTTTGCCTTCCGCACTGGCCATCCCGCAGGAATTGTCTGAGAACCGACTTGGTGCTGTGGGCCGTTTGCAGATAAGGCTTTGGGATAAAGTGGCGCTTGATGCTGATCTTGAGATTTCTGGTGGAAACGCGTTCGGGAGTTTTCTACGTTCTGAAAATATCCTAAGGTTCGAGCCCTTCCCAGAATATTTTGTAAATGCAAAAGTTAATTTCCAGACTTCCGCGCCTACTTTTCATCTGTTGATTAACCCTTCGGTTTACCGCCGTTTCAACTATTACCTCAATGATCCGGCCAACGAGGCCATCACTGAAATCGGCGGCTCGGTAAATTTAAAATGGTTTAAAAGCTCGGTATATGCCAATTATTTCAGGGTACAGAATTACACTTTCGTGAATGCCGAAGGTGTTGCGCAGCAAAGCAGTTCTTCTTTGAATATTTCACAGATTGGCGGGCAGGCTACGTTTTCGTTAAAGAAGTTTCACCTCAGTCCGCAGTTGCTCTTCCAAAGTGCGATTGGCGATACAGGGCTGTTACCGATGCCTAATTTCATCGGACGCGCCAACCTTTACTGGCAATCAAAAGTATTTAAAGATGCGGCAGAGATCCAGGCCGGGCTTAAAGTGTACTACTTCTCGAAATTTGCTTCGCGCGAATATTTTCCGGTGCTTAATGAGTTTATGCTGCCGGGGAACAATGCGCACTCCATTGGTGGGCAACCGGTGGCAGATGCCTATTTTAATCTGAAGGTGAAGCGCATGTTCTTCTTCATTGAGGCACAACACCTGAACACTGTTCTTTCACAAAATAAATCGTTTACCGTCCCGAACTACCCGATATATGATTTCCGCCTGAATCTGGGAATCGTATGGTATCTTTTCAGTTAAAATTTTGAAAAAACATACTTCCATACCGTTCTTAGAGCTAGAGAGCATCCCGCTACTCATTAAGGATTTCCTCATGAAGAAAGTGCAGGGCTATGAAGATCATATTCTTTCGGCCGATAACCTGCGGAAACAGCTTTCAGCCAAGGAGAAAACTTTCTTGCAACCGCAGCGGCAATTGCTGTACGAAGTACTTGCGACACAACACGCGCATGTGGAAATTTCTGAAAAACAGCACGCAAACTTAGAGGGTTTACGCTCTCCGGATACTTTTACCGTCACTACTGGGCACCAGCTCAACCTATTTACAGGCCCGGTTTTTTTCATCTATAAAATTCTACAGACCATTCGTTTGGCTGATGATTTATCGCGTGATTTCCCGGATAAGAAAGTCGTTCCGGTTTTTTGGATGGCTTCGGAAGATCATGATTTCGAGGAAATAAACCATTTTAAGACCGAAAATGGCTATTATGAAACCAAGGCAAAATCTGGTGGTGCGGTTGGCGAAATTATAGTGGGAGATGATTTCTTTATATCAGCGTTCGGACAAGAATTCAGTGATACCGTTTTTGGGACTGAACTGGTCATGCTGATGAAAAAAGCCTATAAAAAAGGTCATTCGCTGGCCGTTGCTACCCGTATTTTGGTGCAGGAACTTTTCGGAGATTATGGCCTGTTAATGATCGACGGGAATGATGCAAGGCTTAAAAAACAGTTGATCCCGACATTTAGAGACGAGTTGCTTCATCAGAAGCTGGCAAAAACCACCAAATCCACAGTAGAATCGCTAATCGAGCAATATGGTAAAGTGCAGGTAAACCCACGCGACATTAACCTTTTTTACCTAAATGAGGAACGAAACAGAATTGAATGCAACGATGGGAAATACAGCATTGTTGACCAACCGTTTTCTTTTACCGAAGAAGAAATCCTGCAAGAATTACACGAGCATCCCGAAAAATTCAGTCCAAATGCATTGATGCGCCCTGTTTTTCAGGAAACAGTATTACCGAATCTGGCCTATATCGGTGGTAATGCAGAAATGATGTATTGGCTGCAACTGAAACCTTATTTTGATACTTTGGCGTTACCGTTTCCCGTGCTGGTCCCACGGAGCTCGCTGCTATTTGTAACGGATAAAACACTTTCAAAAGTGAATAAACTGGGACTTCAGATAGAAGATTTCTTCAAGAACTTTGCCTTGGTGACCAAAAATTTGCTGCTTAAAGATAATGAAATCTTAGCGCTGCTTCAAAAGAGTGAGGAGGTGATAGATGCCCAATTCCAGGAGATTATGGATAAAGCGGCGACCACAGACCCGTCATTCGGTACTTTGGTTGACGCGGAAAAAACCCGTCAGTTGAAATCGTTCCACCGAATGCGGAAAAGGCTTTTGCGTGCCGAAAAAATCAAGCAGCAGGAGAAACTTCAAAGGCTCGAAAACCTTTTCCTTACGATACATCCGGGTAAAACCTGGCAAGAGCGGGTGTATAATTTCTCGGTCTTCTATGCGGATCATGGCAGGGATTGGCTTCAGACTTGTTATCAGCAATCGGCCACTACAACCCCTGAACTTATTATTGTTTCCATTTAATTTTAATGCACTATTTTTGTAGATATTTCCTTTAAAAATGACGAAAAAGATTTTCATCACCTCCGGTTTAATTGCATTTGCCGCTATGAATGCCCAGGCCATCCACACGGTGGTAAAGGGTGATACACCGTATAATATTTCTAAGAAATACGGTATTTCTGTAAATGAGTTGTACCAGTTAAACCCAAAAGTGCAGGACGGAAAAATCTCTATCGGCGAATCGCTGGTTGTAAATAAATCTACTGCCAAAACATCGGGCACTGCCCAGCCAGCACTCGGTAAAATTGTGCTGAAGCCCAAGCAAACCATCTATGGGATCACCAAGCAATACCAGATTTCGGAGGCTGAACTCCGCCGGTTGAATCCCGAATTAGATTCGCGTATGAAAATTGGTGATGAAGTAATATTGCCCCAAGCCAATATTGCCAAATACGGCGATGCGACTGCTCCTGTACCAGTGGAAGCCAATCCTGCAGTAATCTCACAAAGCCCTGCTGATATAAGTATTGATGAAAATACCTATCAAATACAGGAAAAAGACAATTATTACAAACTTACACGCAAGTTTAATCTTACACAGAAGCAACTTTTCGCACTTAATCCAGGCCTTGAGGAAAAAGGATTGAAACCAGGCGAATTTATCATCATTAAAGGATCAGTAGCAGAAACTTCCGCACCTAAAACGGCGGAAACAAATACTTATACGACTACCAGTGTTTCTGATGAGTACGTCACTTATACCGTACAGAGTGGGGATACTGTTTTTGGTATCCTGAACAGATTCGGGGTTGCGCTTGATGAGTTGCTTTCCCTTAATCCTCAGCTTTCCCAAGGATTGAAGGCTGGTATGATACTTAAAATCAAGAAACTCGAAGCCGGATATGTGAAAAAATCTGGCGACGCACTGAATGTGGTGCTTATGCTGCCTTTCGGGTTTGATACCGGGGATGCCAAGTTCCGTACACTTTCGCTGGACTTCCTTACCGGAGCCAAACTGGCCATCGAACGCAATGCTTCAAAAGGCCAGAAACTTGATATTAAAGTGATTGATGCGGGTAATGAAGCAAGTTTCAAAAACTCCCTTACCCAGATAAATGCTGGAAATACCGATTTGATCATTGGGCCATTTTTCAAATCAAGCGTGCTGCAGGTACTGGATTATGTGAAAACGCAGAAGATCCCTGTCGTAGCGCCGTTTGCAAATTCTGATGATTTACTGAAGTTTGATAATCTTATTTTAGTTGAAACGAATAAATTAGTTTATGCGGAGAGAATCGTAAAAGAGGTAAAAGACGTGTATTCTGACCAGAAGATTTACATAATGTCAGATTCCGATAAATCCAATGCGAACTATCTTAAGACCCAATTGGATAAAACCTTAAGGAACGCCAGCGTTATTGTGGTAAATTCGGCTGCGGACATCAAACTCGATCAGAATATGATGACGGGGCAGGCAGTCCCGGTAATCGCTATACTTGCCAGTGAAGAAGATGCGGACGGCGAGGCGTTTGCAAACAGGATGATGGCTCTCTCAAAGGAAGCAAATAACATCCGCGCGTTCAGTATGTATTATTCCCCGGTTTTTGAGAGAAAAGTAGATGAGCTCAGCCAAGCCAATCTGGTGTACCTGATGGACAGAAAAATTGATGCAGAAGGCAGCTTCGAGAAGGAAATACTTGCCGAATACAAACAGAAATACTGCAAAACACCACCAAAATATGCCATCATTGGTTTCGATATCGTGAATGATATGCTGAGCCGCGAAAATAAAAAAGGAGAAATTTTTAAACAAATCAATAAAGTTCAGACACAACTCGCTACTAAATTCGAGTTTGAGAAAACCCGCAATGGCGCTTACGTCAACAAGGGTTACCGCGTGGTACGTCTGGTACCGAACTAACAGCATAAAATAAATTATACCGTTCAAAAAAAATATATGAAAGCACTTGTATTTCCTGGGCAGGGATCACAGTTTGTAGGGATGGGAAAGGAGTTATATGATTCCCGGAAAGACATCAAAGATTTGATGGATTCTGCCAATGAAATTTTAGGTTTCGACATAATTTCTCTCATGTTCCGTGGGACAGACGATGATCTTAAAAAAACAGAAGTCACTCAACCTTCTATCTTCATTCATTCCGTAGCCGCGCTGAAAGCGGTGAACGGACAGGGTGCCGCCATGGTTGCCGGCCATTCTCTTGGCGAATTTTCTGCCTTGGTGGCAAACGGCGTTCTTTCCTTCGAAGACGGATTGAAACTGGTTTCTGCACGCGCCAAAGCCATGCAGGAGGCGTGTGATGCCAACCCAAGCTCCATGGCCGCAATTTTAGGCCTTGCGGATGATAAAGTAGAACAAATTTGCGCCGCTGTTGAAGGCATTGTAGTGCCGGCCAATTATAATTGTCCGGGGCAATTAGTAATTTCTGGGGAGACATCCGCGGTTGAGCGTGCGTGTGAAAAAATGAAGGAGGCAGGTGCCAAGCGCGCTTTGTTATTACCGGTTAACGGTGCTTTCCATTCTCCGCTGATGCAGCCTGCACAGGAGAAACTGGCTTCTGCTATTGAAAACACGCGTTTCCGGAAAGCGACCATCCCTGTGTATCAGAATATTACAACCACAGCCATCACCGATCCTGAGGAAATCAAACAAAACCTCATCAAACAGCTTACAGGCCCTGTAAAATGGACACAATCTGTACAGAATATGATTAAGGACGGAGCCTCCACCTTTATAGAAGTAGGCCCGGGTAAAACGCTTCAGGGATTAATTAAAAAAATCAACAGCGACGTAGATGTTTCTACCGCTATTTAATAAACATGACGGGTAAAATTTTCTCTCCGGGGAAACTCTTGCTTACTTCAGAATATACCGTGCTTGACGGTGCTTTGGCTCTTGCCGTACCTACAAAATGGGGGCAAGAGTTTTTTTTTGAAGAAATTCTTGGCAATGACAGCCTCATTATTTGGGAAGCGTATCATCAAAACCAGCCATGGTTAAAAGCACGCATTAATTACCAGACCTGGGAAATTGAAGAGACCAACCTTCCCGAAGCCGCTCTTTTCATTGTAAAAGTGTTGAAGAACATACAGCGGCTGTCTGATCAGAAATTACAATCGGTTGATATTTGTTATAAACTACGGACAAACCTACAGTTTCCCGCAGATTATGGCTTGGGCAGCAGTTCCACATTGATGAATAATCTTGCAGAATGGGCTGGTATCGACGCCTTTTTGCTGAACCAGGAAAGCCTCGGTGGCAGTGGTTACGATATCGCTGTGGCAAAAGAGCGGTCTGCGGTACTCTATCAGACCTCCGGAAATGAAAGAATAGTGCAGCGCGTGAGGTATGCACCATCTTTTAAAAATCAATTGGTTTTTGTGCATTTAAATCAAAAGCAAGACAGTCGCGAAGGCATCAAGATGTATCGTTCCCGCGAAAAATCAAACGCATTGATCGAGTGGTTTTCAGCACTGACAAAAGAAGTGATTCTGTGTGAAGATTTGGATGCTTTTTCTGAAATGATGACACTTCATGAGCAAAAATTGTCAAACCATCTTTTAATAAAAACCATCCGTGAAAAATTCTTTCAAGATTGCCCTGTTTTCGTGAAAAGCCTCGGGGCGTGGGGCGGCGACTTTATCATGACCAGAAAATTCCAGGATTACGAGGCATACTTCAAGGAACTTGGCTTCAGTAATATTTTTGGATGGGATGATATAATTAATTGATAATCAGCTGAATACAATCATTTTTATTTTCTGATGAATATCAGTACTTTTAGAACAAGGAAAATCCTTAAGTATTACTAAATTTGTTACTCAAAATAAATCAGAAATAAGAGTAGTCATGAAGAACATCAAAATCATTCAGCAATTACACAATCTGGGAATCACTGGTTACCAAGAAGTCATGTACAACCCTACCTACGAAGAGCTTTACAAAGCTGAAGTTTCTCCGGAAAACAAAGGTTTCGAGCAAGGGGTGGTAACAGAATCGGGCGCTGTGGCGGTAAAGACCGGTATTTTCACAGGACGTTCGCCAAAAGACCGTTTCATTGTAAAGGATGATGTCACCAAAGACACCATTTACTGGGATGGCAAAGTAAACTTACCGACTACTGCTGAAGTTTTTGAAAGTTGCAAACAGTTAGTACTCAAACAGCTTTCTACCTCTAAAAAATTATATGTAGTAGACGCATTTTGCGGTACCAATCCGGATACAAGGCTTAAAGTGCGTTTTATTATGGAAGTGGCTTGGCAGGCACATTTCGTAACCAATATGTTCATCCGTCCTTCAAATTATGAACTTGAAAATTTTGGCGAGCCCGATTTCATCGTGATGAACGGTTCTAAAACAACCAACCCAGATTGGAAAGAACAAGGTTTGAATTCAGAGAACTTCGTGATGTTCAACCTTACCGAGAAAATCCAAATCATTGGCGGTACATGGTACGGAGGGGAAATGAAGAAAGGGATGTTCGCGATGATGAACTACTTCCTCCCACTGAAAGGTATGGCCTCTATGCACTGTTCTGCTAACGTAGGTGACGATGGGGATGTAGCCTTATTCTTCGGACTGTCCGGAACCGGTAAAACCACCCTTTCTGCCGACCCGAAACGTTACCTGATCGGTGATGACGAGCATGGCTGGGATAATAACGGCGTATTTAATTATGAAGGTGGTTGTTACGCGAAAGTGATTGACCTAACCGAAGAAAAAGAACCGGATATTTATAAAGCGATCAGACGCGATTCGTTACTCGAAAATGTGGTTGTAAACGAAGCTGGCGAAGCAGACTATACTGATAATTCAATTACCGAGAATACTAGGGTATCTTATCCGATTTATCACATCAGCAAAATCGTATTGCCATCTAAAGCCGGCCATGCGAAGAAAATTGTTTACTTATCAGCAGATGCTTTCGGCGTATTGCCACCGGTTTCTGTACTGAACGATGACCAGGCACAATACCATTTCCTTTGCGGTTATACTTCTAAACTGGCCGGTACAGAGCGCGGCATCACGGCGCCAGAGCCTTCCTTCTCACCAGCATTCGGGGAAGCTTTCCTTACACTTCATCCAACGATGTATTCAAAAACATTAATTGGTAAGATGAAAGAACATGGTGCAAAAGCCTATTTGGTAAACACTGGCTGGAATGGTACCGGAAAACGAATTTCACTGAAAGATACCCGTGCGATAATTGATGCGATTATTGATGGTTCCATCGATAAGGCAGAGAAAATTACAGTGCCTATCATGAATCTTGAAATTCCTACCGCGCTTCCTAATGTATCAGAAGGGATTTTAGACCCACGTGATACCTACAAGGATGTTGCAGAATGGGAAGAAAAGGCGCGCGATTTGGCTGCACGCTATATCCAGAATTTCGAGCAGTATTGCGACAACGATGAAGCAAAACGTCTTGTTGCGGCAGGGCCACAACTTTAGATATATTAATTTTTTTGTACAAAATTCCCACAGTTTTAGGCTGTGGGAATTTTCTTTATATGATATTTTAATTTTAAACAGGTATGTAAATGTGCTTTCACAAATCATTTTACACGGACTATCCCACTAAAGGGTAGGTGTGCGTAATATAGCAGTTCATTTCCATCCAAATGCTTGAAACCTTCTGACATAAAGATATATCGGTCACCTTGTCGTTTATAGATGTATACCTTCGTACTGGGGGTAAGCTTAATTTTTCTAAGATAAAATTTCAGGTAATAATTACCATTTTTTTTCGTCAATTTTCCAGTCATCAGTCTTAAAGAACAGCGCATTTTTCTTGCGGAATAAATTTAAAATCATCATGTGTTTGTTTCTGCGAAAATACAAGTTTCTTACAGATAGTTATTACCAAAAAATGCCCAAATTTATGAACAGCATATCTTTTATAAATGAAAAATAACCCACTGATGTGCAGTGGGTTATTGGTTAAAAGTGGAGTTGGAGGGATTCGGACCCTCGTCCCAACAAGCAATACATAAGCTTTCTATATGCTTATTCTGTGTTTCATTTTCGACTGCAAACAGAGCATAGATATCCAATTTACAGCTTAACTTCTAAATTTTCGATCCCGAACCGAAGTTTTACCGGACCAATCTGAAATTAACGCAAAATGTCTTAAAAACAGACTGAGTTAATTTTATTTCTACACCCAACCGCAGTAATCAACGCTTCAATAGAGTTGAAAATCGCCGAAATTGTGTGAGAGGATATTTTTACTATATATAAAGTTAATACTAATGTTTTCCTGAATGTATCATTTTGAAAATATGTAGAACTGACGGAAAGAGCGCTTCCATAGATTCTTTTGCACCATTTGTAGAACCGGGTAAGGCGATGACCAATGTGTCACCAATGAGCCCACCGATGCTTCGTGACAAGATAGAATAGGGCATCCGGTTTTGCCCGTATTGTCTTAAATGTTCGCCAATTCCCGGGATTTCTGTGTTCAGGATAGGTTTGATGGCTTCAGGTGTAAAATCTCTTTTAGAAAGCCCTGTGCCACCGGTAATCAAAATCAATTCTACCTTATTTGAAATGTATTTCGCAATTTGGGTTTGGATATTTTCTACACCATCTGGTATAATATCATAACTGCAGATTTCTACTGGCTCGGATTTCAGTTTCTCCAAAATGATTTTTCCGGAAAAGTCTTCTTTCTTACCTTCTGAAATGCTGTCTGAACAAACCAGCACTGAGGTTTTTATAGGTTGCTCGAAGTGCTCTTTTTTATCCGATTTGCCACCTTTTTTTTCTAATAGCCTGATGTTTTTAATTTCAATCTCTTTATCAATGGGTTTTAGCATATCATAGAACGTAAGTGCCACTACAGATGCGGCGTGCATCGCCTCCACTTCTACACCAGTTTTGTAGATGGTTTTTATTTCCACAAAAATGGAAACCTCCAAACCCGAAATCTCATAACTGATCTTGGTATATTCAATAGGTAGCGGATGGCAGTCGGGTATCATATCCGAAGTTCTTTTAGCGGCAAAAAGACCGGCAGTTTTTGCCATTTCGAATACATCACCTTTCGGAACGGTCTTGTTTTCCAGTGCCAAAATCGTTTCTGGCTTGCTTACAGCTACGACTGCTTTTGCCACAGCGATTCTTAATGAATTATTTTTATGCGTTATATCTACCATCTAACTTGCTGTATTTATTAGTTATTCTCTTTCCATTGATGGGTTTCATCTTCAAAGATTTCCTTTCCCCAGATCGGGACTTCGGCTTTTATCCTCTCTACCAGTTCGTCACAGGCCTGTTGGGCCGCCTTTCGGTGTTTGGAAGAAGTAAATACGAAAAGACAGATTTCACCTGTCCCGATTCTGCCTAAACTGTGATACATGTGCATACAGACCAATGGGTATTTTGCGAAAATATCTTCCCGAATTACCTCAAATTTATGCTCGGCAAGTGCTTCATAAGCAGTAAATTCTATAGCTTTTACAACCCTCCCTTCTATTTCGTCTGCCCGTACCTGGCCTAAAAAAATGGCGTGTCCACCGATATTGGTTTTATGCTGATGATTCGCGATACTGGTCGCGATTTTTTCCGGAGAGATGGCTCCGTTAACAAAACTTTTTTTCATCTTCAAATATATTTATACCATTTTCGCAATGGTAAAGTTGCTTCAGTGGAAGGATTCCTGATATTTCATCAAGTGCTTTCCTGCTCCTCACCCCGCTTTTACAAATAAACACCAAAGTGTCAAATTGCTGTAATACGTCAATTTTATCGGATAGTTCAGATAATGGAATCTCTAGTGTTGAAAGGGTAGATATTTTCGGTAATTCGTTCTTCTCCCGAACATCAATCAAAACAGCACTTTCTTGCCTTAAAGCGGCTTCCAGATCGCTTAGTTTTTTCAAAGAGATGGCGTTGGTACAAAAAAATCCATAGTTTTTTTGAAGGATTTCGTCTTTAGAATTTGGCAGAAAAATCTTGCTGTTCTTCGAAATGGAAAGTTGGGTGATTTGATTGCTCAAACTGTTGAATAACAGCATTCTTCCGCTATTGACTATCCCGATTTTGGTGATTATTTTGATGACTTCACTTGCTTGCAAACTTCCTGTAATCCCTGCTAAGGTACCGATAACACCGGCTTCGTTACAGTTAGGGACTGATTTGTCATCAGGGATTTCCGGAAAAACATCGCGAAGATTATAAGGAACGTCGCCGTAATGAAATACGGAGACCTGTGCTTCGAATTGAAAGATAGAAGCATACACCAATGGTTTTTTTAGTAGAGAGCATGCATCATTCAGCAGATACCGGATTGAAAAATGATCCGTACAATCTACTACCACATCATAGCCTTCAATGAGGGTGAAAACAGAAGCTTGATCTATGAAATAATCATAAACCTCCAGTTTGATCGCGGAATTTAATTTTGCAATTTTCTCCCCGGCTGTACGAGCTTTATTTTTACCTATTTCAGTTTCATTATAAAGTACTTGTCTTTGCAAATTGCTGATTTCTATTACATCGCCATCCGCAATTCCCAATTTCCCGACGCCTGCAGCTGCAAGGTATTGTAATACAGGAATGCCCAACCCCCCTGCTCCCACCACCAGCACTTTGCTGTTTAACAAGTGACTTTGAGCTTCAGCACCGAAGTTTGGCAGAATAATCTGTCTGGAATATCTTTGCATTTTTTAAGGTTTTATCCGCCAGAGAATGGGGGCATTATTACGATAGATTGCGGTTGTGTGATGATGTGATCTTCTTCAGAAATCAGTTCGTCGTTGATGGCTATTTTGTAATGCAGCGTTTTCAGCGCTGGGAACTGCTCTTCTATTGCTGTTTTAAGTTCTGTAAAGCTTATAGGAAATACCAGTTCCAGTTTTTTATTTACAATCTCTGAAATTTTGCCGAAAGTTTTAATTTCCATTTTCAAGTATTTTTTCTGCCGTTTTTAATTCTTCAAAGGTATTGATATTCATTTTCTCTAACATCGAAAAGTTGAAGTCAACCTTTTGATAGCTGTTTCCATCTAAAAAGTCCATCAATTTCAACTTGTTCTGCTGTATGCTTTTTTCAACCTGTGTAATAATCTGATGAGGATAAATGCCGAATAGCGGATACATCTTGGTGTCTGAAAACGCCAGTGTAAGTTGGTTTTCCTGATGAGCTTCCATCATTTTAATAAAATGGTTTGCAGAAATAAAAGGCGTATCTACACTGATGACCAGGCAATCGGATTTCGCATCTCTCAAAGCGGTAAAGATACCCCCCAGCGGTCCTTTTTCAGGATAGTAATCTTGGATCACCGGCAGGTTAAAGTTCAAATATCCAGGCTCGTGCGCTATGATCTTTATTTCTTGAGCAATGTTTTGCAGCGTCTCTATTAAATAAGAAACCAAAGGTTTTTGATGAAGAAGCACCAGTCCTTTGTCGGTACCCATCCGTGAACTTTTCCCGCCCGAAAGAATATAGGTTTTCATTTTTTGATTATGTGGTGAAAAGTTTAAAGCAAGCGATGATAAGCACCAGCGCAAGTGTATACTGAATCCACTGCACTTTGAATTTTTTGGCCCCGAAAAAGCCGCCTAAGATACCGCCAATGACGGTGAAGATAAGGATCTGTGTAATGTTTTCGGAAAACTGTATGGTAGAGAAACTTTTACCCAATAATCCTGCCAATGAATTTACAAAGATGAAAATAGCACTTACTGCCGCAGTTTGTTTTACAGTACACCAACCTAAAAGAATTAAGATTGGGCTTAAAATAATTCCGCCACCGATGCCCAATAGACCTGAGAGTAAGCCGATGCCCAAGCCCAAAATGATCAGTATAGGCAGATTTTGTTTGACAGAAAATTGTGTTTTCGGGAAAATCCCCAAAAATTTGGCTATCGGTATCAATAATATAAGTCCCAGGATCACCTTGTAGATACGGTCGTGCAATGTCCAAATGCCACCTAAGAAGGCCATAGGAATAGAAAATGCGACCAGGATGAAAAACAGTTTATAAGGGAAATCGTCTTTCTTGAAAAACTGCGTGAATGAAACAAAAGAAACAAACAGGTTTAAAAAAAGCGCATTTGTTTTTATTTCATTTTGAGGGAATGCAAAAATGGCCATCAGAGCAATGTAGCCGCTAGCTCCACCGTGGCCAACTGAAGCGTACAGAAACGCCACTACCGAGAAAAGGACTAAGATTAGATAAGTATCCATACCAATTTCAAAACTTGATTATGTGCACTTTTTCACCTATCTGAAAATGGTCTCGGTTTTCCGGAAGGATGGCAAACGCGTTGGCTCTGGCATAAGCATCCATTTGATACGATAATTGGTTTGGCAGGATCTCTACCTTATTGTTTTCTACAAAAGCTTTTACAAAATGGGTGAGCCCTGTTTTTTTCGTGTAATCAGTCAATAGGATGCCGGCTTCTTTTTTGTCAAAACGCTCATCACCCATTTTTGCGTTTATAAAGGGTTTAAGATAAGCATGATAGCATGTCACTACTGCACTGGGGTTTCCGGGAAGCGCGAAGATTTCTGTATTTTTCAAGGTGCCGAAAAAAAGAGGTTTCCCGGGTTTCTGCTTTACTTTGTAAAAGGATTCCTGTACGCCTAATTCCTCTAAAACTGGTTTTGCAAAATCATAATCACCAACAGAAATGCCTCCTGTTAGTACCAGGATATCAACTTTTTCAATACCTTCCTGAATTGTTTTCCTTAGTTCATTTTCGTCATCATCCACCCAAACCGAAAACGCAGGTTCTATGCCCAATCCCAGTAACGCGGCAGTTAGAAAAACAGCATTACTCTCGTATATTTGATGGGCTTGTAGTGGGGTGCCCGCCTTTACCAGTTCCTTGCCAGTAACAATGATCCCTATTTTGGGTGGCGAATATACCTTTAGTTCAGATATCCCAAAAGTGGCTAAGAAGCCGATGTATTCTGCTGTTATCCTTGCGTTGGATTTCAGGATTAAAGCTCCCCGCTGTGTCTGCGTTCCTTTCCGTCTAATGTTGGCGTTTTTTTTAATGGGTTTTTGAAACTTCAGCATTCCATTTTCCACTGACACATTTTCCTGGGGAATCACCGTATCCGCATTTTCGGGAATAGGAGCACCTGTAAAAATTCTGGCGGCTTCTCCTTTCCCAATGGATAGAAGCAGGTTTGTTCCTGCCTGGATTTCGCTGATTGTTCTAAGCGATGTGCCATTTTGATAATCTTCATACCGAAAGGCATATCCATCCATCGCTGAATTATCGAATGTAGGGACATTGATAGGGGCAAAAACATCTTCTGCCGCCTGTAGATGAAGACACTTTGCTAAAGGTAAAGTTACTTCCTTATGATCTTTACTTCTGTTTTTTAGAATTTCTATTGCAGATGGATAGCTTATCATGGGTTTTCGGATGTTTTTTAGTGTGTTTGACTAAATTATTTTCACCCACCAATTTTTATCATACTACGATTTTCTAAAATATGGGGCTCTATGTTTTTATAATCATCAAACTGTCCGCCTAATTTTTGATGTTTCAAGAAAATCGATTTTTCGATGATCGGGATAATGCTTTCTCCTTTTCTGATGGCAGATATAAGATCCAATTCATCTTTTCCGAAGAGGCAGTTTTTCATTTTCCCATCCGCTGTAACCCGCATTCGGTTGCAGGTGCTGCAAAAGGAATCGGTAAGGGTAGAAATGAAACTGATGGTCCCGGTATGCCCAAAAATCCCGAATTTTTTATCGGTATCGCTTTTGCCGTCTTTCAGTTTGAACAGCGGAAATTGCTCGCTGATCTTTTCTAGTGCAGCTTTATTACTGTATACTTTCTCCTGGTTCCAGTTGTTCTGGTCGAAAGGCATGAATTCGATCAGTCGTACGTGTATCGGAAGCGTTTTGGTGAGGGAGACAAAATCAGCAATCTCCTCATCATTCACACCTTTTATCACGACCATGTTCACTTTTACGTGAATGTTTTCTTTGATGCATAACAGGATGTTATCCCACACCTGCCTGAAGTTATTGCGTTGCGTTATGTTTTTGAATTTTTCCGGATTCAAGGTGTCCAAACTAATATTGATGGACGAGATGTCGGCTTTCTTGATGTCGTCTAAATACCGATCCAAGAGTAAGCCATTGGTTGAGATGCCAATTTTGACGGATAGTAGGGATAATCTTGAAATAATTTCGCCAAAATCTTTTCTGACCAATGGTTCGCCACCCGTTAATCTTATCTTATTAACGCCTAATCCCACAAAGGTTTTTGAGAGTTGGAAGATCTCATCGGGTGACATTAGGAATTGCTTCTTTAAAAAAGTAATTTTCTCGTCCGGCATACAATAGGTGCAGCGAAAGTTGCAGTTATCGGTGATGGATATCCGCAGGTAATCGTGTATTCTATTGTGTTTGTCTTTCAGCATCAATTATTTTACATTTTTTGGTAAGAAGTACAGCCAGATAGTACTTGCCAAAAATAATACTAAAGAGGCGATAAAGGTACTATAGGCCACTTCTTCATGACCATCTAAGGCATTGTTCAGTGCGGTGTACAGCAGCCAAATCTGAATGAGGAGATTTGTTAAAAGCACGACGATAAGGGTGGACATGATCATGCTTTTTTTCTGTGGATGGGCGCTTTCTTGTCCAGTTCTGAAGTTACTCATGCTTTTTCGGTTTTAGGATGTTCTACAAAGATTTCTTCACCTTCCAGGGTTACCACCAGTTTTTTCAGCGGACGTGGTGGCGGGCCTTGCAATACTGCCCCAGTCTTCACATCAAACCAGCCGTTATGGCACGGGCATTCGATTTTTAATGTACCAGGTTTATAATAGACAGCACAGGAAAGATGGGTGCATTTTTGTTCGTATGCATAAAACTCGCCTTCTTCGGTATGGATTAGAATATAGGGGATCGTTTCGTTTTCTAAAACAAAGGATTTGGTCCCACCAACTGGGATATCACTTTTTGAGCATATTTTGTGTTTCTCGCCTCCTTCTCTTTTATCAGTGAAAAAGGCATTTGCTGCAATAAGTCCGTTCCCTAAAACCATTCCTCCGGATACTACTGCCAATAATTTTGCGAAATCTCTTCGGCTCACTTGGTTTGCTTCTCCTCTGTTTATAGGGAAATCTTGCTTCCAGTGTTTATCTTCGTTGCTCATATTTTTCGGTATGCTTAATTATGATTGTATAAAATTTTAAAAGATTTTCAGTTCTGTACTTCCTTTTGGCATCATAATGTTCACTTTTGTTTTTACAGTTTCCATACCGAAAATAAAGCGATTTACAGGGGTGGAGTTAGGTCTCATTTTAGCCATTTCTTCTCTGGTGCCATAGTATAGGGCGCCACTAGGGCAAACTGTCGCACACATTGGTTTTTTCCCTACACTTGTTCTGTCGTAGCACATATTGCACTTCATCATCAGGTCGTATTGTTCTACTTTTTTGGGAACCCCAAACGGGCAAGCCATCACACAGTTAGAACAACCGATGCAACGGGAAGTGTTCGCGGTATGTACGATCCCAAATTCGTCTTTGGTAATGGCATCCGCTGGGCACACGTTGGCACAGACCGGATCCTCGCAGTGCATGCATACCTGAACCGTAGTCTGTATGGTTTCGGCTCTGTTCACATAGTTCACATGGATCATAGGTTCCTCGCCATTGGTTTCGCACTCTGCACAGGCAGCTTCGCAAGATTTGCAACCGATACAGCGCTGCATATCCACAAAAAACTCTTCTTGTAATTTATAATATTGAGACATATTTTTATGAACTTTTATAGGCTTCTGAATTTTTATTAATTTCTACGATCTTTCCTGTGGGTTGTAATGCACAAGCACTCACTTTAAATTCTGGAATCTTAGAAATTGGGTCAAGATGGCCGCTTGTTAATTGATTGGCGGATTTTCTACCCGGCCAGTGATAAGGGAGAAAAACGGTGTCTTCCCTAATGGTTTCTACAATATTGGCAGGGAAGGTGGCTTCGCCTCTTTTGGTTTTTACGATGACTTCTTCATTTTGCTTGATGCCATACTGTGCGGCTAATGTTGGGTGAACCTCCAATAATGGTTGTGCAAACTGCTCTACTAATTTACCTATTCTACGGGTTTGTGAGCCACTTAGGTATTGAGAGACTACCCGTCCTGTGGTTAATATAATTGGATATTCCGCATCAACCGGGTCGCCGCTTTCGTGGTATCTTACAGGATTGAAATGCGCCTTGCCGTCTGGTGTCTTGAACTTCTTGTCTTCCCATAGTCGTGGCGTCCCGGGATGATCCAGGTCTGGGCACGGCCAGAATACGCCCATGTTTTTTTCAATTTTTTCGTACGTAATTCCGTAGTAGTCTGCTGTTCCTCCTTTAGAAGCTACGCGCAGTTCATTGAAAACATCTTCGCTTTTTTGGTAGGGGAATTTGTCTCCCGCTCCTAATCTGTTGGCAAGGTCTATAATGATTTGGGAATCCGTTCTTGCGCCTTTTGGCGGATCTACCGCTTTTCTGATGCGTACCACTCTGCCTTCCGCGGTAGTAACCGTACCGTCTTCTTCTTCGTGTAGACTGCCTGGCAATACAATATTTGCGTGTCTTAAGGTTTCACTTAAAAAGAAATCAATCCCTACGTAAAATTCTAACTTTTCTAGGGCTTCTCTTACATATTTACTGTTAGGAAGTGACACAAGGGGGTTGAAACAAATAGAAATGAGTCCCCGAATTTCCCCACGATGTATGGCGTCTATGATTTCGTAGGCGGAAAGTCCTTTTCCGGGCATATCTTTTTCGTCGATTCCCCAGACTTCCGATATGTATTTCCGGTGGTCAGGGTTCTCTATATCGCGGTTTCCAGGTAATTGGTCGCATTTATGGCCATGCTCTCTACCGCCCTGCCCATTTCCTTGTCCGGTAATGGTTCCGTAGCCACAGTATGGTTTGCCAATTCTACCAGAAGCTAGAACGATGTTTATGCAGCTAAGGACATTCTCCACACCCTTGGTATGATGCTCTATTCCTCGGGCATGTAAGAGAAATGATGTAGAGGCTTTTCCCCAAAGCTTTGCCGCTTCTTCAATTTTTTCCTTTTTAGCGCCTGTGATTTCTTCTGCCCATTCTAGGGTATAATCTTTTACGGCTTCTATGGCTTCTTCGAAACCGGAGGTGTGGTTGTCTATAAAATCATGATCCAACATGTCATGCTGAACCATATAGTTAAGAATCGCCCCAAAAAGTGCCGAATCAGTCCCTGGCCGAATGTCTAAATGAATATCAGCGGTCCTTGCTAAAGGAATCATACGGGGGTCCACAACGATGAGTTTTGCCCCAAGATCCCTTGCTTTCCAAATCCAGTGTGTTAGCGTAGGGAAGGTTTCGGATACATTAGCTCCTGTAACGATGATGACTTCTGCTTTCTCTAAATCCTGATAATTATTGGATGTCCTATCTAAGCCAAATGCTTTTTTGTTCCCAGCACCGGCTGAAACCATACAAAGACGGCCGTTGTAATCTAAGTTTTTGGTTTTAAGCGCGGTTCTGGCAAACTTGCCTACCATATAGGATTTTTCGTTGGTCAATGAAACGCCAGAAAGCATGGCAAAGGCATCATTGCCGTATTGTTCCTGTATTCTTTTGATCTCTGAAACAGTAGTATCCATCGCTTCATCCCAGGAAACTGGTACAAATCCAACACCAGGCTTATTAACGATGGGTGATGTCAAACGGTCATCATGGTTGTTCTGCATGTAACGCAGCACCCCCTTTGGGCATAATCTCCCCTCGTTGAAAGGAAACTCCATCCAAGGTTCAAAACCTACTACTTTATTATTTTTTGCTAAAAGTTTGATGCCACACTGCATACCGCAGAAGCAGCAATGGGTCTCCACCACTCTATCCGGTTCGTCTCTGCCCGGAACGGCTTCTTTATTGGGCATTTGAAGTGATGGGCCGTATTTTTCGATAATTTTTTCTGCTTCTATAGGTAATTTTGCCATAGTATATTCTAATTTTTAAAAAAATATAAAGTCTTTATCCAAAGAACTGTCCGGATTCCTTACGGGCTCTGAGATGGGCCATGGCGAGTAAATCCCTTTTCCCTTCTGGGCTATAGTCTAATAAGGAATTGCCGTGTTCGTCCTGAAGATTGAACCCCACAGCTTTGGTAATGTCTTTCAAATCTGCCACATGCAATTTAGTGGTAAATTCGGCCCCAGTATGTTTACAAACTTGCATGCCTCTCTTTTTGCCTACTTCCTTATATATATGAGCACCGATCTGCGCGGGTCTCTGGATGATGTGAAAAAATTTACCGAAAGGCATCCAGATGAGAAAGACAATCACAAAGAAAGCGTGTGTAACGGCTATGAATTCAAAAGCTTTTCCGCCCATATAGGTATAATCCAATGTTATGCCGACCCCTGTGATAGAAACCAATATCAATAAAAGTAGGGGTAAAATGTCACCTTCAAATGTTTGTGTTGCAATGAATCCCGGATCCTTCAACCTCTTTTGCAGGAAATAGGTTGCGCCAAGTGTTACCAAAAGGGAAGACCAGTTAAGCGCACCAAAAGTTAACGATCCTATAATTGATTTGACGGGGAAAGAATATATCTCAAATCCGAAAAAATGCGCAGTGTATATATCTATCGCATTAGGATCTAACCCAGTGTGGGGAACCAAGGTGAAATGCACCCAACCAAAAGTAAGGGGTATGGTTATCGCAAACGCCATCATACAGCCAATTGCCATCAATAGATGGGCAATGCCTTTCTTATTGCCACGTTTGATGATGAAACTTTGAAAGACAATATTCCTAAAAAAGTCTTTTACTGTAAACCAAAAGAAGTGTAAAAACTCTTTCGAAAACAAAGTCTTGATACTTCTCTTGAAGTAGATTTTTGTCGGTGGTCTTTGTATCCAAACCGTATATCGGTAAACAATACCGAAGATTGCGAATAAAGTCCCAAACATATATGCTATCAATGCCGCATCAAAATTTTGTAAATTTCGGGAGCCAATCATAATAAGCACCAGTGTAACCATTGTCACTACATTGGCTACTGCAAAAGCTTTTATATCAATTGATTTCATTATTAAATATAATTTCTATGATACAAAAGTACAAAAAAATAATATTTTAATAGGAGGAGGATGTCTGATAATAATCACTTAAAATAAGACCCGTATGCCCTAATAATTTATTTAGTTTTGCATTGTAATTTTGGGAAAACAATTTTTATTACGTAAAAGAAATCTTTTTAATTGTATAAAAAATGAGTGCAGACATAACAACATCCTTAAAATCCTCACATCGCGTATTATTTTTAAACACACTTGCATTTACAATTTGCTTTGCAGCTTGGACGATGAATGGTGTTTTGGTAACCTATCTTACCGACAACGGTATTTATAATTGGAGTGTGGTAGAAACAGGTTGGTTGCTAGGGATCCCCATTTTGTCGGGTTCTTTAATGCGCTTGCCATTGGGCTTGCTTACTGATAAATTTGGTGGTCAAAAGGTGTTTACCTTTTTATTACTCCTTTGTAGTATTCCTTTTTTTCTATTGTATTATGTAGATTCTTACTGGTTGTATTTTTTACTGAGCGCTTTATTCGGGATGGTAGGAACCAGCTTTGCGGTCGGGATCGCCTTCACTTCAGTTTGGTACCCGAAAAACTGGCAAGGCCGCGCGTTGGGTATTTTCGGGATGGGAAATGCGGGCGCCGCAATTACAACGCTATTGGCCCCCACTTTACTGAATTATCTCTCCGAAAACAATCCGGAGAATGGGTGGAGGATGTTGCCTGTTTTCTACGGTATTGCCCTTCTGGTCATAGGTTTTGTTTTTATGTTTTTTATTAAAAATAAACGGCCAGAGGCTCAGGGGAAAACCATTGGCTCCCTGTTAAAACCTTTAAAACAAGTACGTGTTTGGCGTTTCGGATTGTATTATTTTCTCGTGTTCGGCTTGTTTGTGGCTTTTTCCCAATGGCTGTTACCTTATTATGTGAATGTATATAAAACTTCATTGGTTTTAGGTGGTCTTTTGGCATCGGCCTTTAGTTTGCCAAGTGGCGTAGTACGGGCGTTGGGTGGCTATCTTTCCGATAAATTTGGGGCGAGAAGAGTGATGTATTGGGTTTTATACTCTTCATTAATCATCAGTGGATTGCTGATGCTTCCGAAAATGGAAATTCTAACTCCAGGGAAAGGGATTATTGCCAGCAAATCCGGAAAGATAACTTCGGTCTCCAATGAAAAAATAAGTTTGAACAACGAAGAAATTCCTGTCATCACAAAACCGGAGATCCCTGAAAGTGTATCCGCTTTGCCGAAATCTTTTTCCTGGCAGGAAGTGGTGGTACAGCAAAATCAAGCTGTGAATAAGAAAGAACTGTTGGCCAAAGGCAACACACTGATCAAGTTTGAGGCGCATATCACGGTTTTCTCCATATTGGTCATTCTCATTGGGATCATGTGGGGCATTGGCAAAGCGGCAGTTTATAAACATATACCAGAATATTTCCCTAATGAAGTGGGGGTAGTTGGCGGTATGGTAGGCCTTATTGGTGGACTTGGCGGATTTATAGGCCCCATCTTATTCGGCTATCTGCTTACTTTTTCCGGATTATGGACAAGTTCCTGGATCTTTGTGTTCATCGTATCTGCTATCGCCCTTTTCTGGATGAATACTGTTATAAAAAAGATGATGCGCAACGAGGCACCACACCTCAAAGATAAAATTGAGCACTAACGCAGCAGCAAAAAGAATAATTTAAAAGATAAACTTACTGAAAATGAGCAATACCCATTGGTTAACAGACTACGACCCATCCAACGAAGAATTTTGGAACAAGAAAGGTAAAAAAATAGCCTGGAAGACTTTAACTATTACCACCACCGCACTTATTATTTCCTTTGCCACCTGGTTTCTCTACAGCGTGGTGGTCATCAAACTTCCACAAATCGGTTTTCAATTTACCGACGATCAACTCTTCTGGATGGCCGCGATGCCAGGACTTGCGGGGGGGATTCTTAGAGTCGTAAATACCTTTCTGATACCCATCTATGGCACCCGAAAGATTATCTCTATCAGTTCTTTCATCAAAATCATCCCCTTGGTGATGCTAGGTTTCGCAGTGATGAATCCTGAGACTTCCTTTACCTATTTTATGATAATCGGGTTCTTACTCGGGATCGGAGGCGGAGATTTTTCTTCTTATATGCCTTCCACCTCCTTGTTTTTCCCGAAAAAAGAAGCCGGGACTGCACTCGGAATCCAAGCTGGTATAGGAAATTTTGGGGTAAGTTTAGTACAACTCCTGTCACCTTTGATTATAGGTTTAAGCATCTTTTCATTTATGGGAGGTGGACAAATCGTGGTAGAGACCGGTAAAACTATTTATCTCGAAAATATCGCATTCATTTATATTTTGCCACTATTGGCCGTTGGGATATGGGCATGGTTTTCACTGAAAAGTATTCCGGTAAAAGCTTCATTCAAGGAACAGTTGGATATTTTCAAAGATCGCCACACCCTTTATTGCACGATGACCTACATTATGACGTTTGGTATTTTCGCAGGTATGTCCGCATCATTTCCGTTGATGATCAAGAATCTATACGCACCATTAGATAAAGGTATCGATCCTTTACAGTTCGCATTCTACGGGCCGCTAATCGGTTCAGCCTCAAGGATTATCTTTGGGAAAGTTGCCGATAAAACAGGTGGCGCAATTCTTACACATATCACCGGTATCGCCTTAATAATCTTAATTTCCACATTAATCTTGGGAGGCTACCTAACACCAACGTCGGCGGATCAGTTTCAAGGGTTTTTAATAATCGTCTTAATGATTTTCTTCTTTACTGGTATCGGTAATGCAGCCACTTTTAAACAATACCCAACCATTTTTTCAGAATCTCCGAGAAAAGCGGCAGGTGTTATTGGGTTTACCTCTGCGGTTGCGGCATTTGGGCCATTTGTATTTAATGTATTGATTACTCAGTCCCGCGCACTTACTGGGGATGCAAGATTGTTCTTCTGGTTTCTGGTGGTAGGTTGCGTAATGGCAGTTGCGGTCAATTGGTATTTCTACACAAGAAAGGGCTGTGAAAGACCTTCTTAACATTTTAAAATTTAAAAATATAAAATCATCTAACAGGTTTGCAATCATACAACCCTTTATATTCAGTTGAAAAAATCGTTATGATAAGAAAATTAGTGACTACTACCGCTCTGTTCTTGATTTCTGCAAATGTGAATGCACAAGTTGATAGTCTGAAAATGGGGATGGATTTCCGTACACGTGCAGAGTTGGACAACGGGCAAAAGACATTAATCCCAGAAGGCAAGTCTGCCGAAACCACCATAGTATCCAGAGCCAGATTGAATATGGATTATTATTACCAAAATCTGCAACTCTATCTCTCCATACAAGACGTTAGGACTTGGGGAGAAAATGCCTCCGCAGCAAGTAAAAACCAGAATTTTATCCTAAATGAAGCCTGGGCTAAGTATCAGTTTACGCCTAAAGCCGCCCTGAAGATCGGTCGACAGATGCTTTCTTATGATGATGAAAGATTAGTTGGCGGTATGGATTGGGCGATGCAAGGCAGGAGTTTCGATGCGGTGAAAGGGATTTTCAGTCTCAGTAAAAACTCAAGATTAGAAGCGGTAGTCACCTACAATAATGATGACAATGATGCCAATGATACTCCAGAACATGAAATTTATGATATTGCCGATGCTGGTGAAAAAACAAAATCATTACAGCTACTGCATTATCAATATCAAAACAGTAACAAGTTCCAGTTATCAGGTATCGCGCTTAATTCAGTAGTGCAGAACACAGCTTCTGGGATGCACTATGATATGCTTACATTAGGACTAAATGTGAAGAAATATTTTGAAAATTTCGGAGTTTTTGGATCAGCATATTATCAGACAGGGAAAAACACCAATGCACAAAGCAAGTCTGCTTATCAGTTCTCCCTTAACGCGGATTTCATCATCACTCAAAAATTCAATGCAATTTTGGGGACAGAGTGGCTTTCCGGGCGGGATTATGATACGCAGGCTACTGAAAACAGGTCGTTCAGTCCATTCTATGGGACCAACCATAAATTTAATGGACATATGGACTATTTTTATGTAGGAAACCATTTCAATTCATTTGGATTAAATGATTACTACCTGAAAATGACTACCAAATTTAACCCGAAATCTTCACTGATCGTAAACCTTCATGCATTCACCACCAACGGGAAATTGGCAAACAGCCAATCATCTTATTTAGGAACTGAGGCCGATCTCGCTTATGTTCATAAATTCAATAAAATGTTTGTGATGAATGTAGGACATTCGTTTATGTTCGGAAGCAGTTCCATGGAAGTCCTAAAGGCGGTAAATGTCCCTAAGGATATACAGACCTGGAGTTGGGTGCAACTCAACTTCACACCATCGTTCCGAGTAAAATAATAAACAAATGATATTCTCTCATTCATGCCAGTATGCCATAAAATCGTGCATATACCTTGCCCGGAAAAACGGCAGTAAAACCGATGTTGTAGAAATTGCGGCATACATTAATTCGCCAGCACATTTCACATCGAAGATTTTACAAAAATTAGTAAAAGGAAACATTATTTCATCTGTTAAAGGAAGAAGCGGAGGTTTTTATTTGAATAATGAACAATATCAGAATCTTACAGTAAAAGAGATCTGCAACATATTTGAGACAGGAAACCAAATAGTGATGTGTATTTTAGGCCTTGCCGAATGTAACAGTAAAAAACCTTGTCCCGTACACGAGATAGGTGTCGAGATAAAAGAACGGATCAAGCAAATCTACACCTTAAAAATAAGCGAAGTCAAAGATATTGGCTGCATCAAATTTTCATAGAGCAATACCTTAAACGATTTCAGTCAAAAAAATACAACTCGCTTATTGAAGCGAGTTGTATTTGTAAAAAGTGGAGTTGGAGGGATTCGAACCCTCGTCCAAACAAGCAATACATAAGCTTTCTACATGCTTATTCTGTGTTTGATTTTCGACTGTAGACAGAGCACAGACACCCAATTTACAGCTTAACTTCTAAAATTTTCGATCTCGTTGCGAAGCGAAACGAGACTTATTTCCGCATTCCTATGCCTCAAACTCAAACGCCGCAGAACAGAGCGTTTGTGAGACATCTTGCCTCCTTACTATACTTCGGGAGAACGCAGAATCCTACTATAATTCAGATTATGCTGCAAGAGCAAACTCTTGGTCGCCAGTTAAAATGTTGTAGCAAGGGATTTAAGAGATCGCGCTACGGTTCTCTGCATGCTTACTTACCCATTGGTCTTGCTGTCGAAACCAGTCAACCCCGATGTTTAAGAATGCAAAGATAAACAAAAAATATTCCTTTCGATATATAATCGTATTTGGGCGTGTTTTCCTTTCCATTGGCGCGCGCTAAAGCGCGCGCCAATGGAAAGGAAAACCGGGCTATCCGCTATATCTTTCTTGTTTACTGGCGGCGGCAAAGCCGCCGCCAGTAAACAAGAAAGGATGCCGCTTCTATCCCTCACGCAACTAGGTTGAAGGTTTGTTCAAAAAATCTTCGGAACAGTACGCATCAAAGGTTTGTCACAAAAATATCTTAAAAGCGTTAATAGCGGTTAAACTTTATAAACCATTACAGAATAATTCTACATTTATCCAAAAATTAAAGCCGTGAAAACAAAACTACTGTTGCTCTTCATACTCATCTCCGCCACTGGGTTCTCGCAGAAGTACATATTCGGCAAAACCATTACTGAAGAAGGTGTGGAGATTGCGAATACCGTTGTCATCAACATGCGGACAGACCAAAAAGTACTCACTGACAAAGACGGTCATTTTATGATTGCCGCTGAGGTGTCGGATGAACTCCGATTCGTAAAAACTGGGTTCGAACGAAGTCATAAAAAAATCATACCAGAGAACTTTACCGCGCCACTCAACATTTTGCTGGATAAGTCGCCATATCTCATTGAGGAGATTGAACTGGCTTTTTCACCGAGCGGTAATCTTAAGAAAGATGTTAAACTTCTAGATCCACCGAAAAAAGTAGTAGCGCTGAACAATGACATGAATGCCTATATGTACAAACCTTTCGCAAAGGCTCAACCCAAACTATCAATGCCAAGCGCTTTTGCACCGCCTAATTACAGCGCTGGGCAGGTAAATCTTTTAGGTTTGGCATCCGCAGTGAATAAACTTTTTAATAAAGCAACGGAACCACCTCTTACGACCCCAAATTACACCGAAACACAGGTTTTCTACCGCCGCATCAAAACTGAGATAGATTTGTCCTTCTACACGTCTCGGGGCTTCAAAGAAGAAGATATTGACCGTTTCCTAATCTATGCTGACCGAAATTATTCGTTGGCAAAAAAATACCGTAAATCTTTTGATGTAGCTTCTATCTCATCTGCCCTGAAGATGGCAGATCATGAATATATTAAAACACATCCGGTCGGTGCCTAAAATATTAGGTCGATATTATTTTTTAATCGAAAAGCATCTTTGCATTTTGGCGGAATTTCAGAGGAGTTGCGATTTACCTTTTTATAAAAAAATTATTGTTATGCTCATGTTTCATCTGGCTGGATTTACATGCGCTCAACAGATGCTTTATGGTCGTATTGCTGACGAAGACCAAAATCCATTAAGTGCAGTTTTGATAATTAACATGAAGAGCGGTGTTCGGATAGCTTCTGATGACCAGGGATTATTTGAAATTCAAGGCAACAAAGGCGATGAAATTCGCTTTGTCCGCGAACATTTTGACCGAAAATCCGTTTTCTTCGACGCGGCTGCACAAAAGTATATCAGCTTAGAACTTAGCCGCAGTGCCGTTGCTATCGAGGAAGTGAAAATCGATCCGGTCAAACTTTCCGGCAATCTTGCGAAAGATTCTAAAAATTTAAGTAAAGTTGATAAAACGGAACAACTCCGCCGGGAAGTCGGCGTTCCCGCACCACCTGAAAAGCCGCGCGAGAAAGCCGCTGACCTGAAAAAAGATGTACTGAAACCTTTGTTAGCTCTGCGAATCAGCCCACAGGCCGTTTACGATGTCATTAGCGGTGATGCGCGGCGCATGAAGGCAGAATACAGATATTTTAATCTTCAGGAAGATATTGCCTGGATTCGAGCGCACGTCCACGATTATTATTTTTCAGATTTAGGGATTCCCGCTGAAGATATTATTCCGTTTCTGCAAAGTTCTCTCCATGAAAGTCCCGCAGCAGCAGAGGCGGTGAAGCAGCGGAATTTAGCAAAATTGCTTTTTAATATAGAACAAAACGCAGACAATTTTTTGCAGCGAAAAAAACTAAACGGGACCCGTTAATTTTTTTAGTATCTTTAATAAAATCAAATTTTTCGAAATGAACAGAAACATCATCGCCATCGCCATCGCCGCCGCAGGCTTTATTATTGGATTAGCTTTTCTCGCAAATGCCATTAAAAACAGAAATCAATCAGAAAACACCATTTCGGTGACGGGCTTGGGAACAAAGAAATTCACTTCAGATCTGATTACATGGAGCGGCAACTTTTCCCGCAACAGCTTTGAACTTAAATCTGCCTACGATGAACTGGCGAATGACAAAAAAGTTATCGAAAACTATTTAATTTCAAAAGGAATTCCGAAAAACGAAATCGTTTTTTCAGCGGTTGATATCCAGAAACAGTTCAATTATTCCACCGATAACATGGGCCGCAGCCAGCAGAGTTTTGCGGGTTACCAGCTTTCTCAGACTGTTTCAATCGATAGTAAAGATGTGGCAAAGATTGAAAACCTTTCCCGCAACATCACCGAAATCATCAACCTTGGTATTGAGTTTACCTCTTCACCGCCCAATTATTTCTACACAAAACTGGCAGATGTGAAGCAACAGATGATCGCTGATGCCACCAAAGATGCCAAACAGCGCGCCGAAAAAATCGCGGAAAATGCGGGAAGTTCACTCGGGAACCTCAAGAAAGCTACGATGGGTGTCACACAGATCACCGCTCCAAACTCTACCGAAGAATATTCGTATGGCGGGACCTTCAATACCTCATCTAAAGACAAAGAAGCGAGTATTACGATAAAGCTTGAATATCAGGTGGATTAGATGGTTTGGCGCTGCGTTGTTAGCTTTCAATACGATACGCTTATATAGATATAGCACGTAATGAGGTGGTTCGGCAGCGTATTTATAGGTCGCCGCTACGACTTTATGCAGGGGTTGCCTTCATGCGTTTAACAGAATCCATTTTATGCCTCATATCCACTTTTGGTGTTTTAAGTACGCTTCCGACTTTTCGTCTATTAACAATAGACGATGTCGTATATTTCTTCTTTTATCCATTCTATGTTTGTAGGCTGCCAGTTCGCCATCAGCCACAGGTTGAGTGGTTGCTTGCCTACTTCATAACAGGGTTGCACATAGTTTTGGTCAATGACCTTAAACCCATTTCGTTCATAAAATAAGATGCGCCGTTGTGCTGTGTCATCTAGGTCGGCAGGCTCGGCTTCCAAAACAATGTGGGAATATTGTTTAAAAAGGTCACCGATGATTTCAGAGCCGTATTTCATGCTTCGGAAGTCAGAGAAAATCTCAAAATGCTCTATGAAAACGAAATGCGTGAGTTCCCAAACGATTAGATAGCCAATATAATCTAAATCTTTAAGCACCGAAAGCACTTTTACCTTAGGATGCTGGAAGAGCGCACGAAACTGTGCCTCACTGCGTCTTTCATCCACCGGAAAGGTGTCGGAATAAGACTTAAAAATTTGTTGCGCACGGAAGTCATCAAAACTAGGGATTCTTAAATACTCCATCATATTTTATTTAGAGATTGATCGTGAAAAAACCGTTGCAAGATTTGCGCCGTGAGATTTCTAAAGATCAAAAACACCAGGCCGGCGCGTGATAAAAATATCCTTAACCCACAATGTAAAGGCGAGTCCTAGGTAAATTAAAAAGAAGATCCCGGCAGTCGCAAATGTAGAATAGATAAAGAAAACGCGCAGTTTAGAAACTGGAATGCCCAATTTGGTGCCCATTCGTGTGAGAACGCCAAACCACTGTTTCTCCATCGTGTGTCTTATATTCTTAAACATCTGTCTAAATACTTTTTGTAAAATTAGTCATTAAAACTGAATTTTCTGTGATTTAAAAGATATGGTGAACCAAACATCTCCCAGTATCGCGTGTGTACTGACTTATGAGGATGCTGGTGCCCTACAGCATTAATTTGGGTGCTGCATAAAATGCAACCACCATGTGTATGTGCCGTTGTCTCTTACTATATGGTAGCGTGATGAATGTTGAGATGTTTCAGCTCCTGATCAATCTTTCGGAGGAGTTTCACTTTCAGCGACCGTCATCTCATCCTCCACCACCGCGTGGCAGGTGAGCGCGTTCAGCCCGCTGGTAATCGTGCTGATGCCATTATCCAAATTTTAGTGGAGAAGAAAATCTTAAGCCCTCAGAAAATTGATGGAAACCGTCGCAAGTTCGGAATCTGGAAACTTCTTAAATAAATCTTTATCTACCTTTAAACCCACTTCACCACAAATTTTGTGGAATACTTCAACCTCCACAATATACTGATCTGAAAAGCCATGTGTAGCATCGTAGGCCGTAGCGGCCGTTCTGCCCAAATTCTGTGCGGTGATTTCTGGCTTTAGCGTATGCAACTCAATAACCAATAAACCGTTTTTGTGGATGTACGGTAGCCAAAGCTCCAGATGTTCGCGGAGGTTTTCTTCTACCAGATGATTGGCCAGTCTCTCACCACGGTACGCAAAGGCGCCTGTGGAGGTAGATGTTCTTTCAGTCGTGATGTTAGTTGGTCTTTTCCAGATTCTATTATGATCTAAAAAAGTTCTGATGTTCAGTAAATCACCAAGATCAATTTCATAGTTTTCGCGCAAATCTTTGGCCAAAAGATCCGGATCGCCAATATCGCCCCAGATGACCTTTGCCCAAATATCGCTGTTGATAAGGTTGGCGCGCGTAACGCTGAGTGCGGCCTGATTATAATCTGCGCCTACCAAGAACAGCGGATGATCTTCGAGCATCTTTCCACGTAAAGTATGACGTTCGATTATCTCAAAAATATGTTGGATGAACGCGCCATTGCCGCAGCCCATATCTAAAATTCCCGTTGGCTGAAGATGTATCGGCTGATTGAAAATATTGATGATAAAGTCGGTAACCACCTTGAAATATGTAGTGTGTGCACCGCCGCTTCCCCATACATTCATTTTTCGGTCAACGTGGATTTCGTCCCCGTTCTCACTGGTATCGCGTATTTGTTTGGGGTTGCCAAATAAAAGATCATCTATTCGGTTAAACATGGGCAGGTAAGAAACGGTAACGCCATACGATGTTGCCCGACGGGCAAAGTACAGCCCACTTTCTGTAAACCTGAAATTTCCGTTGTGTTTGGTAAACCAGCCAAGATCTGCTAAAAAATCCAGCACTTTTTCAAAATTTTCGGGATCTTTATGGAATTCTGCTGCCTGGAAGGAGGTTTCCATGAAATATTTATGGAACATCCCGTTCATGCCCAGTCTTACAATTATAGGTCCTACCAAGCAGCCTTCGAGATGTTTAAGTACTTGCTGTTGAATGGCTCTTTCTTCGGGAACATCAGAGATTGAAAGGCCAAAACTGTTTTTAAACTCACTGAAAAGTTGTACTGCGGAGTTAAAGGATTCAGGTTCCAGTTGTTGAAAGCCGTCGCTGGTAGCTTCCTGAAGAAAAGGGATGATCTTGCTGTATAACGGCGCGAGACCCAGCAGAAAAAGGGTGTTTCGATTGGCTTTTATAGTGATGCGGTCTTCTAAATGATGTACCTGATAATCAATAAATCCTTGTGATGCTAAAGTACGGAGTGCTACATTTAGATAGCCTTCATTCGCTTT